>DAIPHL010000141.1:0-5604 GCA_036771375.1 Synergistaceae bacterium
GTCGGCGCCGTGCCGAGGGCGCGCGGACGTGCATCGTCAACACCTGTGGTTTTCTCGAGTCGGCCGTCCGGGAGAACATCGACGCGATCCTGGACCTGATCGGCCTGAAGGAGCGCGGGCGGATCTCGCGTCTCGGCGTTGTGGGATGCCTGGTCAACCGGTACGGGGCGGAGTTGCCCGCAAACCTTCCCGAGGTCGATTTCTGGGCGGGGTGCGAGGACTACGGCGCCATCCTCTCGGCCGTGGGAGGAACCGGACAGGTGCCGGAGTACCCGAAAAGACATCCCCTCCCTGGAGATGCCGGACACACGAGATACCTCAAACTCTCCGAGGGGTGCGACAATCGCTGTTCGTACTGTGCGATCCCCGATATTCGAGGGACGCTTCGCAGCGTGTCTTTGGGCCTTCTGGTCTCCGAGGCGCTCGGTCTCGTCAGGGAGGGAGCCCGCGAGATCTGCCTCGTCGGCCAGGATCTCACGGCCTATGGCAGAGACCGGGGGGTCGGAGGCGGCCTCGTCGAGCTTCTGGACGCTCTCGAATCGTCCCTTCCGAAAGACGTCTGGCTCCGGCTGCTCTATCTGCATCCCGACGGAGTGGACAGAGCGCTTCTGGAGCGTGTGGCGTGCGGTGTTCAGACCCTTCCCTATCTCGATATTCCCATACAGCACGCCAGTCCGAGGATACTTTTCGCGATGAACCGGCGAACCGTGGGGGACGCCCTGCGCGGCATTTTCGAGACGGCGCGGCGGATCAGACCGGATTTTGCGCTCCGGACGACCTGCATGGTGGGTTTTCCGGGCGAAAAGAGGCGGGATTTCGACCTCCTGCTTCGCTTTCTGGCGGATGTCCGATTCGATCGGCTGGGCGCGTTCCTCTACTCGCCGGAGGAGGGAACCGCGGCCGCGTCCCTTCCGGGTCGGGTTTCGAACCGGACGAAACGCGCCAGGCTCGAGCGCCTCGTCTCTTTGCAGGAGACGATCTCCCTGGAAAGGCAGGGCGCGTTCGTGGGGGAGGAGCTCGATGTCGTGATCGACACGGTCGGAGACGGCCTCGTGGAGGGGCGTTCCTTTCGAGAGGCGCCGGAGGTCGACGGGGTGATCGAAATCCGCGGAGCACGAGCTTCTCTTGCGCCGGGAGATCTGATCAGGGTCGTCGTCAGGGAGGCTTTCGAACACGATATGATTGCCGAAGAGGTGAGAGCGAAACGATGAACGCTTCCGGAAACGTAAAGACATGGTACGGTATGATCGCCACGGTGGGGGGCGTCGGGAGGTTCGGGCGCATGCCCGGCACGATCGGCACCTTCGTGGCGTTTCTGCTCCTTCTTTTGATCGGGCGGGTGGGAGTCCTTCTCCTCGCCGCCGTCGTCGTGGTGGGGACCCTCGCCGCCGACCGGTACGCGAGAGCGGTCGCGAAGGACGACCCGCAGGAGGTCGTCATAGACGAGGTGGCCGGATACTGGACGTCCGTATTCGGGCTGGACGCCACCTATGCGATCGTGGCGTTTTTCCTCTTTCGGATCGTGGACATTCTGAAGCCGTTTCCGGTGAGACGGCTGGAGCGATTGCCCGGCGGCATCGGCATCATGGCCGACGACATATGCGGCGGCGTCCTGGTCAATCTGATCATGCGCCTTGCCACGTGGCTTTTTTTCTCGAACGGGTTTCACATCGTGCGTCAATATCTGGGGGCGGGTTCATGACGCTTGCCGACAGATTGAAGGGGGATATCGAGGCGCTGCTTCGTCGTGTTCTGCCCGAGGCCCTCGCGCTGGGAGACGACGGCGCGGTCTTCACCTTCGCCGAGTCCTGTACGGGCGGAATGCTCGCGTCGGCGTTGACCTCGATGCCCGGGGCGTCGAGGGTTTTTCCCGGCAGCGTCGTGGTCTATGGCAACAGGAGCAAGAGAGAGCTGCTGAAGGTCGGCTCCGAGACGTTGGAGCGATACGGAGCGGTCAGCGGCCAGTGCGCCGGGGAGATGGCTCTCGGGGCGGCGGTGCTGATGAAGACCCGGCTTGCCGTGAGTGTGACGGGAATCGCCGGACCTGACGGAGGAAGCCGCGAAAAACCCGTCGGCACGGTCTGGTTCGCGCTCTGCCGCGACGAAAGGGTCACGAAGATAAAAAAAGGCCTTTACGCCGGACACCCCAGGGGGACGGTACGGCTCTATGCCACCCGTACGGCGCTTCGGTTGCTTCTCGAAGGACTGACGGAGGCGCGGAAGAGGGTGCTTGTGGATTCTCCCGTCCCCCCACGCCCTCTTGAGGATTTGGTATAATATCCATGCTCCATCGTCGCAAGACGGTGGGAGATCGCGACGTTTCGCGGGAAAGCCGGTAGAACGATGAAAAAAATCGCTCTGATCTTTGTCCTTTTCACATTTTTTACACAGGTCGGCCCGTTCTCGTCCGGCCGGGTCTCCGCCGACTCGGCGCAGCCCGGGGAACCGAGCGGATTCGGTGGCATGGTGTGGGGGCAGTCCCCGGACGGCGTGGAGGGCCTCGTCAGAGAGCGGGTCCTGCCGGGGAACGACCCGGGCGACGCCGTCTATTACACCGTGAAGGACGATCCCATGCGTCTCGGGGACGCGGTCCTGAGCTCGGTGATATACGTCTTTAGGGAAGATCGTTTCAAAGAGGTCATGATTCAGATCGACGGTTCGAGAAACCTGGACGCCGCCATCCGGTGGCTGGTCGAATCCTACGGCGTCTACGACCATGTCGACGGTTCGGGCTATTTCTGGTTTTTCCCGAGTGTAACGATTCTTTACAGCGAGGACGGAACGAAAGCGCTTCTTCTGTACCTCTCGAAGTGACGCCGGACTCCGTGCCGGAATCGTTCGCCCCTCTTCTCCCCATTCACGTCTTCGGGCGTTCGAAGTCTCCCCGAATCCTGTTTGTCAGATACCTTGCAAAGAGCCACGAGACGAGGGCTCCGAAGAGCCACGAGGCGGGCTGGAAAAGCCAGATCCCCCTCTCTCCCAGAAGCCACGCGAAGAAGATGGCAGCGGGGATGCGAACCGCGATGGAACGCACGATCTGCGCGATCGTTCCGAAGGAGGAAAAGCCCGTGGCGACGAAGAGGGAGACGAAAATGAACTGCGCGATCGTAAACGGGTAGGCGCCGACGGCATAGCGTATGGAGAGGACGGTCAACTCCGAGGCTTTTGGCGAGGGGCGAAAGAGCCGTATGAACGGATGCGGAAAGAGAAAGATCAGCCCGCCCAGGACGAGCATGACGACGCTTGCGATGATCGCCGCGGATTTCATCCCCTCGATCATCCGGGGGAGGTCGCGTCGTCCGTAGTTGTAGGCGAGAAACGGAGTGAGGGCCGAGCAGACGCCGATGATCACGGTGAAGGAAAAGTCCTCGATCCGAATGCTCATCATGAAGGCGGCCACGGCGTAGTTGCCGTAGCCGGCGAGGATCGTGTTGAGCCAACCGAAACCGAGCGCGACGCTCCCCGAGGAGAGTGTGACGGGAAAGCCGATCGCGCCGATTTTGCCCCAGTACCGGAGCACCGTTTTCCGAAGAGGGGGGAGGATCGGCAGGAAGAGCCCGCCGTAGCGTTTCATCTTGCGAAAGATGTATAAAGCCGCGCAGATGCGACCGATGATGGTGGCGATCGCGGCGCCCTCTATGCCGAGATCGAGGGTGAAGATCAAAATGGGGTCCAGGACTCCGTTTACGACGTTCGAGATGCTCATGGCGACGAGCGGGGTTTTCGTGTCGCCCTGACAGCGGAAGACGCAGTTGGAGAGGAACGTGTAGGAGATGACGAGCGCTCCGAACGGCCACCAGAAATTGTAGGCGAAAGCGGGTTCGAGGATGGCGGGGTCGTTCATCGCGCCGAGCCTGTTGAAGATCGCGTGTGAGGTGGAGCGGAGAAGCAGGGGAAAAGTGAGAAGGCACGCGGTGTAGGAGAGGGCGAGGCCCGAGACGGCGATTTGTCTTGCACTCCGACGCTTCCCGCGTCCCAGGCTCTGTCCCACCATTGCCGTGGAGCCGCTTCCGATCCCCTCCATTACGGCGAAGATCGCGATGACGACCGGCAGCGAGATGGACATGGCCGCCATCTGCTCCTCTCCCAGCCACGACACGAAGATGGTGTCCACCAGAAAGATGGATGTGTTGAGAAACATCATGCCGATCGCGGGAAGAGACATACGCAGGAGCGCGCGCATGACCGATCCTTCTCCCAGCTCCCGTTCTCCGGTCGGAACGGTTTGCGTTCCGATACGGGTCTTTGCTGTGCTTCCCGATGCGGCGGGATGTTTTTGTCGTTCGAAGTTCAGTGACATATCGTAATGGTAGCACATCTCAAAGTCATTCGGAACCTTGAAACCGGAGGAGTTCTCTCTCATACATCAGTAGTTTTGCTCTGGAAGAAGCTTTTCGTGCTGTTGTAGTATTCAAAGCTAAACATTACAATGGCAAGGGATTTGTCGAATGTTTGCCGTTGCGTTTCCGAAAGCGGAGGATTTCGTGGATGAACAGGATGGTCTTGATGTTGCTGTTCGGGGCTGCGGCCCTGATCGGCTTTTCGAATTTTCATGTGAAAGAGGAATTTGCGCCGGCTTACGTGGCGGCGATGGCTCTGGTGATTCCCCTTCTGCTTTATTTCCATGGGATGATGAAGGCGAAAAACGTTCGGGAGGAAAGAGCCCAGGCCCTGATGAAGGAAGCGCAGTTGATGTACATTGCCCGCACGGAGACCAGGTCGAAGATTCCGAAGAACAGCCCGCGCAGGGATTCCGCTCTCGCCACCGAGGGGGCGAAGAGGCTGAGCGCCGTGCGCTCCATGGCCGCCCTCGTCCGCAAGCCGCGCCTCCGCGAGAGGGTGTTGGATGTGTGCGAGTTCGGGGATCTCGTGCTGGAAACGATACGTCGTATGCCGGACGACACGCCGGCCGCCGTTACATTTGTCGAAAACCACCTGTTGCGCTTTTTCGAGGCGCTGGAGCGTTGTTTCGAACTCTACCGCAAGGGTAACAAGGGAGTGTCCACAACCGAGTCCGACGAGCTGGAGAGCTTCAGCCTCTTCATCGCGCTCTTTCGCAAGCAGCAGGACAGCATCCTCTTCGAGAGCTTCGGCTCCGGGAAGGGCAGGGGCATAACGGCCTGACGCCGCGGCGAACGCGCGAAGAAAGCCAAAAAGGATTCTCTTTCCTCTGTATCGAAATCGGATTGGAGTGTCGCTCGATTGTCCCTCTCGAAAATCACAATTCGCAACCTCGTCCGGTGGGCGGCGCCCTTCGCCGTCCTCCTCTGCGTGACGTCGGCGTCCTCTGTGCGCGCCGCCCCGAAGTTCGCCGACATCGTCCGCTTCCCCCAGAGCGCCTCCTCATACCTGCCCACGGCGCCGGATGCGCCGATCACGGACTACGAGAACCAAAAGATCTATGCCAGCGAGTTCCTTCGCCGGTACTTTGCGCCCTGGCAGAACCAGGATCTCTCGTACCTGGATCTCACGGCCGACAAGGTGCGGAGCCTCCTCGCCGGGGTGGGAAAAAGACGCCTCTTTACCGGAAACGGCAAGCCCTTTCCCGCCGCGGAGCTCGCGAAAATCGTCCGCCGCGCCTCCGTGGACCTCGAAGCGCCGACC
>DAIPHL010000142.1:0-5598 GCA_036771375.1 Synergistaceae bacterium
ACAGGAGATTCGCGCATTTTGGCCTGTTTTCGGGCCGGGGGGGGCCCCCTGCCATCTTTCGATCGCCGGGGAGGGGGGGGGTCGGGCGGGTGCGCGGCGTTTTGCACGCGGTCATCGGCGCGCCTCGCGCGCCGTTTCATCATGAAATTCACAAGACGGGAGCAGGAGGTGGTGGACGGAAGCGACTCATTGTACAGGGTGCTTCACGCGCGTATGGTTCGGCCGTGTGTTTTCCCGCGGCCGCAGGAAGAGAAAAACGAGAGCTTTTTTTCTGGGTAATCAATGTTTTCTCGGATCTTGGAAGGAGGAACATGAATGAAGAGCAACACACGCAAAAAGATCCTCGCGCTTCTCGTGGTCGGCGTTCTCGCCGTGGCGGGGGCGGCCTGGGCGTTTATGCCGACGAATCCCTTGACCCTCACGGGGCAGACTTACAACGTCACCCCGATCGATCTCCAGAAGGTCGGTATGGCTGCAGGCGATACGAGCTACAATACCATCATGGGTTACGGTACCGTGACCGGCACCATGGGTCAGAACGGAGGAGCTGTCCAAGTACTGAACCTTCTCCTCAAGGCCACGACGGGCCAGACCCTCGAGATCGCGCCCGCCGTCGGCAACGAGCTTTCTCTGGGTACCGTCCCGGCGACCTCGTTGCAGCTTCTCATCAATGACGGCGCCAGCGACAACGGCGAGGTCCTCATCCGGGGCGCGAATGGCGATGACCCGACTAATACTCTCTATGCGGACTACGCAAACGGCACCTTCGTCTACGGCGGTACGCTGACCGCGACGCACAACAACTCGCTCGGCCGTGGCTGGGTGGCCATCCAGGCCCGCCCGAAGGACGATCCCCGCAAGGGCGCCACGTTCAACGTGGCCGGCGTGACGCAGCTCCTCCTCGGCGTGCGTGACCCGAATAACGGCATCACGAACCAGCCGTTCTACCTCGTCCGCGATGCCGCGGCGGGCGCCGGCTACCAGGAAGCGACGATCAACGTCGACAAGACCGACAGCACGGTGCAGGACCTCCGCCTCGAGGACGGACTCGGTGAGCTCCGTACCTTTACGGCTCCCGCCGGAGGGACCAATGCCAGCGACACGCATCTTGCCTTCGTCGCGGCGAACGACGGCGGCGCCGGTGCGGGCGTCGTCGGCCGGTATGAGGCGAACTGGGGCGCAATGTCCCAGGCGACCCGCCTGGTCAAGACCGGCGACGGCACGCTGACGATCGACTCCAACGGTACGGTGGCGGCCGGAACGTATCCGCTCTCGGCCATCCAGGGTGCGCGCCACACGGGCGGCACGGACATCCTCGGCGGCACCGTGGTCGTGAAGGGACGCAACGCAACGGTTTTCTACGACCGCTTCACCGGAAGCCTCGGCGCGGTCTGGACCGGTGCCTGGAATGCCGCTGGCGATTCCTTCACGTATACGGCGAACGCGGATCCCACCAACACCGCCTACATGACCCTTTACGCTGACGGCGCTGGCGCCGTCGTCGACAACCCGCTCGCGATCCGCAACAAGGGCTCGGCGCTCCTCGTGGACCGCAGCCAGTTCTTCAGCTTCTTCAACAGCGACGAGGGGACCAACTTCACGGCGAAGGAGTTCACCCTCGCCGGCGAAGCGCTCCGTCCGCAGATCGCCGTCACCCTCAACGACGCGCACTCCGAGTTCAAGGGCAAGATGGGCCCCTTCCGCGACGGGACGCCGAGCTCCTTCGACCTCGTCCTGCAGTCCATGCCCGCCACACTTGGCATTACGCGTGGCGCGGGCGGCGTGACGAACCCCAACCAGGCGATGCTGACCCTTGCGAACCCCGACAACGACATCACGGGTGAGACGACCGTCACGCGCGGCGTCCTCGCGGTCGGCGGCGCGAAGTCCATCGCGGACAAGGGCACCGGCGACCTCTACGTCGGTGTGAGCCGCTTCGGCTTCACGACGACCGCGACGGACAAGGCGGTCTTCCTCGGCCTCGCGGACGCGACCTTCGTGAACAGGACGATCGTCGACGGCAACCGCGTGATGAAGCCTGCGCTGGCTACCCTCATCCGGGGCGACGGCGCCCTTGCCGCCGCGACCGGCACGACGACCGCCTATCAAAACGTCGAGCTCCGCCGCGCGATCGAGATCAACCCGCAGGCGGTAACCCAGGCGATCAATCCCGGCGTCAACGAAGACATTCGCTGGACCAACACGAATCTGTACCCGACCTGGGGCGGCACGGTCAAGTTCGGCGGCGCGAGTGCGGACTATCGTATCATGCAGTCGAAGCTTGCCCCGACGCAGGTCATGATCAGCCGCGGCACGCTGCAGCTCGACGGGTATCCGACGGTCGACGACAAGACGCCGGCCGATCCCTTCGCGCAGATCATGATCCGTGAGACCGGTACGCTCTCCTTCGGCGAGAACATCAACGACTTCACGAACTTCTTCGACCTCCAGGTCGACGACGACGCGCGTCTCCGCATGGTCCTGAGGGACAGCGACATCGCCGGCTCCCGCGCGGAGGCCATGGGCAAGAAGGCGATCCTCGAGGTCCGCACCATCGACGCCACCTGGCTCGGCACGGGCCCCGACTGCAAGGACCGTCGTCTCGCCATCCAGCTTGACCTGAAGGGCAAGACCCTGAAGAAGGGCCAGTGGATCAAGGTCTTCGAGGCGGAGGATGCCGTGAAGTGGAACAACATCCACTATCTCCGCGACAACAGCTCCACGGTGTACGAGGACTACGCGAAGATCCGTCCGGGCATCGTCAACGTGACCGACAAGACCACCAAGGTCAAGGCGCACGTCGATGAGAACCGCTACGTCATCTTCTTCGAGGTTCTCGAGGACATCAGCCAGGGCAGCGAGATCGGCAGCGGCGACACCACGCCTGGACCCAAGCCCCCCGTCTCCCCGGACGTCTCTCCGGACGTCTCCCCGGATATGGGCAGCGGCGGCGGTGGCGGTTGTGACGCCGGCTTCGGCGCACTCGCCCTGATCGCGGCGGCGGCGGTCGTTCTTCGCAAGAAGGACTGATCCACGCCTGACGCAGAACGCAACGAAAAGAAGGAGCCCCCAAGGGCTCCTTCTTTTTTTGTATTTTCCACGGGCCTCAGGCCGGGTCGGCCTCTTTTTCACATCTTTGGGGCCTGCCTGTTTTTTGGAGTTCCGCGCCGCCGCCTCCTCCCGATTCTTTCTACGCTTCCTCCCCCGGTCTCTCCTTCGCTTCCCGCAGGGCCTCGATCTCATCCGGCTCGAGCCCCGTGAAGAGGGCGACGCTCGCCGTGTCCATGCCGTGCGCGATCATGCGAAGCGCCGTCTCCGTCCGTTCCTCGGTCCGTCCCTTCGCCTCGCCTTCGGCTCGTCCCTTTGCCTCGCCTTCAGCCCGTCCTTCGGCCCATTCCACGGCCTCCTCGAGGCGTCTTTCGATAAGCGCGCCTCGAGGTCCAGCGCGTCGTGGGTCACCTTCAGCTGCGCGATATAGTGGAACCGCTCCTCCTCGCTCCCCCAGAAGAGCTTCTCGAGGTCCAACGCGTCGAGGATCGCCGTCTGCCGCGCGACAAAGCGGAAACGCTCCTCCCTGCTCCCCCAGATCCGCTTTTCGAGGTCCGACAGCTCCCTTGCCATCTGCTTCAAGTCCAAAAGCGAGCTCTCTTTCATCTTCTCATGTCTCTTTCGCTCCGCTTCCGCAGCGCCTCGATCTCATCCGGCTCGAGTCCCGTGAAGAGGGAGACGCTCGCCGTGTCCATGCCGTGCGCGATCATGCATTCGATCACCCCGTCGCTTCAGTCTCTCGGTTTCAAATCTCGGTAAAAATTATACCATATGACGCTGTTGCGATGATCCCCTTCGCGGCTTCGTGCGGCTTATACCCGCTCCCCCCGTGTGGCGAAAGCGGGAGGTGAATGACGGAACGTTAATATGATTTATAAATCACGAATGGTCTGATAATCGTGAAAGGCGTACGAAGAATTGTTGTAAATCATCACAAAGCGGAATACCACTTTATCAGACAATTAAGATTCTATCTATCCTATTGCAAAAAGTTATTAAAAGGTGTATAAGGTATGATGAGCAGACCACAAAGGATGTGCTGCAATGGATGCGACCAGCAGGCAGACCCGAAAATACGAAAAAGTGGTAGAGGCGATCCGCAACGCGATCTCCAAGGGCGATCTGGCGTACGGGGAGCCCCTTCCTCCGGAACGGCAGATGATCGAGGATCTCGGCGTCAGCCGGAGTTCGCTTCGCGAGGCGTTCAGCGTCCTCGAGCTGCTCGGCCTGATCGAGAGCATCCCGGGCAAGGGGCGCTTCGTCCGTCATCCTCAGGTCGTCTCCCCCGAGACGGGAATGCCCCAGCTGGAGGGCTCCGCGGTGCTGGAGTTGATGGAGGCCCGCCGTATTCTCGATCCGGCCATCGCGGGCGAGGCGGCGCGCAAGGCCTCTTCGTCCGATCTGACCAAGCTTCGCAGGGTGCTCTCGTCCACGTCGGCCACGCTCGACGAGCGAGCTCGCAGGGCTCAGGCGGATTTCGACTTTCACCTCGCCCTCGCCGAGGCGACGCACAACTTCATCTTCGTCAACATCGTCCGGATGGAGTTCAACCTGATTATGGCGACACACGAACATATCTACGAACTGCTGCGGGACAAAAAGGCCTTTTTCAACGAGCACGAGGCGTTGTACGAGGCGGTCCTGGATCACGACGTCGCGCGGGCTTCCTCGACGGCCGCCATGCACATCGAACGGATATACAAGACCCTGCTTGGCGCAATGGCGATGCAGTGACGTCGATTGAAATCGCGAAACGCACGGAGCAAAGCGAAAGAGGCAAAAAACCATGGGAGGTGCTGTAGGAGATGAAGGAGAAGATCAGGAAGTTGTTGCCCGAGATCGAATGGATCGAGGACAAGGATCTGCAGGAAAAAGTGGTGGCAAGCTACGAGGACGCGCTTAAAACCGGAGGCTGGCAGCCGGAGGACATGGACAAAATTCCCTTCACGCTGCTCATCCCGGATTGCCCGGCGTCGTACCTGACGCATGTTCGCGGCGTCACCCGGATCGCGAAAAAGGCGATGGACGAGTTCAACGCCCTGTACGCGGCCACGGACGGCAAGTTCAAGATGAACAACGATCTTCTGGTCGCCGGCGCCCTGCTGCATGACGTCGGCAAACTCGTCGAGTACGAGAAGGCCCCCGACGGGAAGACGGTCAAATCCCAGATGGGCAAGGACCTGAGACATCCGTTCTCCGGCACGGTGATCGCCCTGCGTAACGGCTGCTGCACGGCGATCGGACATATCATCGCAAACCACGCACACGAGGGCGACGGCACGCTTCGCAGCCCGGAGGGCGTCCTGGTCAACAAGGCCGACTTCATGAACTTCGAGGGCATGAAGAGCTTCCTCGGCATGAAATAACCGCGTTTGGCGCACAAAGCGGCTCGGGACGTGTTTTTGCGGACGCGCGCCCGGGCCGCGGCAGACGGGGACGGTGGCGCTCCGTGATTCTCGAGGGGCTGCCCCGAAGTTTTTAAGGTTCACATAGAGTGGGGAGGTTTGTACGATATGGGCAAGACGATGATCATGAAGATCATGGAGAGGG
>DAIPHL010000143.1:0-5509 GCA_036771375.1 Synergistaceae bacterium
GGTCGGCGGGCACGAATCACACCCTCCCCACCGAGGCGAGGGCAAAATTCTCGAGCGGCCTCTGGACCGGGTCGTTCATGAAAATATCGACACATCTGGACCTCACGCCCGAGGGGGCGGACGCTCTATCGGGCCCCGGATCGCTCATCGCGCGGACCGAAGGACTCGAAGCGCACGCAAGGGCTCTCCTCGCGAGAAAAAGAGACTGAGCCGTCGCCTCGCCTTTCGATTTCGTCGACGTTTCGGACGGGGGACGAAACGAAAGAGGACCGTGCCGAAAATGGCGCCGTATTTCGAGGAGCCCGCGCCACACATCGAGAGGTTCCAGTAAAATAAAAGAGGGATTGAAACTCGTTGCGCGCAGCGACTTTCAAAAGACAACACGCGCTTTTTGAATTTTTAGAGGGATTGAAACTACGTCCGGAGCGTTCCGGCGGACAATTCAATCCTTCTTTCAAGCCTCTTTTTATGGCCGGTGTCCGGGAAGCCGTCTTCGACGGCCCGCGCTTCGTCCATTCCGGCGGTACTGAAGTGGTGAGACACCGTAGCGCTTCTTGAACGCGTTGCCGAAGTTTCCGCTGTTTGAATAACCGACGTCGGAGGCAATTTCAAAGACGGATTTATCCGTCTCGAGCAGCAGCGTCGCGGCCAAGTTCAGACACATATTCCTGTGATGGGCGTAAATCGGCTCGCCGAAAAGATTCTTGAACCCTTTCTTCATCGTGGTGGAGTTGATGGACAGCTCATGAGCAAGTTCGGGTATTGACGGAGGGTTGTTGATGCGATCCATCAAAATGCCCGGAATCCTCTTGATCCGCTCCAATTCAAATGTGTCCTCGCCAATTGCCTCCCGTTCTTCAGCCGGCAATCCTTTGGCGATGATCCACGACAGAATCTCCATGAACTTGCTCTCGAAGAACAAGCGCTTGGCTCGTTTGGGATAGTCACAGTTCAATATCTGCAAAAAAGAGCTTACCATGCGTTGCGGCGCACGCAGCAAATGAGGCCTGTTTCCATATCCCAACCCGCCTGCTTCAAGCGCCTCCGCCCACAATTCCTTGCCGTTTTCTCCGAGGAGATCCGATAATATTCTCTTGGGGCCGCGGAAGGAAATCGTCTTGCTCGACTTCCCGTCACGAAAGACCAGGTTGCCTCGGCAGCCCGACTGCGGCAATATGAAGAGATCTTTTGGCGAAACGATTCTGCCGCTGTTCTCATCCAAGAGATAAGAACCGTCTATGGCATAGTCCACCTCTAAAGAATCGCTGTCGAAATCATAAGGGATGTTGATATCCGCTCTCGGTGAAATTTCGAAGATATTCAGGTTCACGCTGTGGAATAAGTGATGGCTTTCCAACAGGATTGTCGCAAATGGGGTCGACAAGGAGACGATTTTATCCTCCGGGTCATCCGCCTCTGAAGGGTTTACGATTTTTCCCTTTTCGTAGATTGCCTCGAAAAACTCGATATCATTTTTGAAGTTGACGCCGCAAGGCCCTGCAATCATATTATGGACTTCCATCCTGAATGAGGATCAAATCGTTCGCTAGCATACAAAGACTGAAAATATTATAACACTCCAACAAAAATTTCCGCTCTCATGACTAAAAATTTCCTTTCGCACAAGCGTTCGCTTGTTTGAGATGTCATACTGTTCCGCAGCAGGCAGAAATACTCAAATACTATTATAGGAGGTGCTTCTTTTGAGAAGCCGGCGCAAATTATTGAGGGCAATCCTATTCTTCGTTTTGGGCTTTGCGCTACTCGCAAACGGAGGCTGCGGAGGAAGCGACAGTTCGGTATCGCCTTTCGCGGGGGGGCTGGGGACGCCGGAGGATCCCTACCAGATCGCGACAGCAGGACAGCTCGCAAAAATCAACGGTTACCTGGACAAGTCTTTTATCCTGGTTTCCGATATCGATTTGTCGTCGTACGACAATTGGGAGCCGATCGGCACGTTCAACATGGAGATCGACGACCCCGAGAAAGGGGAAGTTGCGAAATCCTCGCTCGCCTTCGTGGGCAGGTTTGACGGCAAGGGACATACCATCTCCAATGTGAACGTCAACCGCCCCGGAACCTTCGGTGTCGGGCTGTTCGGCTTCGTCATGGGGAAACCCGGCTTCTCGTCCATCCAAAACCTGACCGTCAGCAATGTGAACGTCAAAGGCGCCTGCATGGTTGGAGGAGTCGTCGGGGCGATCAACGGGAAGGTCACCGACATAAAATTGACCGGCGACAACGGGGTGGAAGGCCATGAGGTCGGCGCCATCGGCGGCATAGTGGGCATGGGGTACGGCGTTATCGAAAACTGCTCCGTCAATGCGGAAGTGACTTCGAACGGGAAGAACATGCAGGGGCTCGGCCTCGTATGTGGAGGCGGCAAGTGGCTGACCGTGCGCGGCTGTACGGCAACGGGAAAGGTCACCGCAAAGGGGTTCGGGGCTTTTTCCGTAGGCGGGTTGGTCGGCTGCATTCAGGAGTCGACGGTTATGGAGAATTGCACTGTGAAAGCGACCGTCAACGCTTCGGACGAAAAGAGCTTCATGGTCGGCGGCCTGGTGGGGCACGCCGGCAATTACGACAAGAGCAGCCCCACGCTGATCAGGAACTGCTCCTCCGACGTCGACATCACGGTTTCGGCCTCATCGAAGCGAGTCGGCGGGTTGCTCGGCGGGGGTCTCTTTGTGACGGCATTTATCGAGGAGCACCCGACCCCCTCGGTCTATCGTATCGCCGGCTGCACCACATCCGGATCCATCAAAGGCAACGCCGGTCAGGTTGGGAGCATCGCCGGATACGGCTATGACTCCGCCGTGACGGACTGCACGAGCACTCTCGTCTGGAGCGGCGGCCCGATACACCAGGTCGGCTTGATGCAGAGCGCGGGCGAAACGCCCGAACCGATCGGCCTGGATTATTATTCGGGCGAATGATGATGAAATACAAACACGAAGTTGTGTGGGCTTGATTGAAGCGCGTCGCCGGCTGGTCAAAGAATGACCAGCCGGCCCCCTTCGCCGCCGTGCGTGCCATCCGGGACACGGCGGTTCAATCCGCATAAGAGCGGGGACCCGTATCGATCGATGTGATATATTCTTGGATTCACTCAGGTCAACCGATTGTTTTTAATGCGCATCGAGGGGGGACCGACCCGATTAAGGGCATCGCCCCGCCCTTATCTTTACTATGAATTCCAGAATGGGCACGGAAGCCTGAATATAAAAGGGGAAAGCAGAAAGAGCTCCAACACGAAGAGATCAATCCTGTCACGACACAAGGCTCCCGATCAATATCCGGAATTGACGTATTTGGGGAACACTCTGTCGAAAATCGGTCCGGTACGGAGAATGGACTTTCGGGCGCTATACAACACCACGTATGGCCAAAAGCCGATCTACCCCTTGGCAGTGGACAATATCACCCCGAGTCAACTAAGCGTATTTTACCAAGCCGCCTGGAACACCCAAAAAGGATTTCGTTGGAACTTCACCTATAATGGCCTGAAAAACTACAAATGTCGACAAAAACATACATTATCGTTGACTTTCAGTATATATCTCAGTATATTTGAAAGGCGTGTGATGTTCAAGGAAAAATTTTGTTTTTGGCAGCGGAGAAATTCAGCGGACTGAATACGATACAATAAGGAGCGACCATGGCCGAGCCAATTCACGGCAAGATAAAACGATCCCTTCAGGCAGCCGAAGGTTTGTATCACCGCCTGGTATTGCTGGTGGGTGAGACCGGTTCCGGCAAGACCGGCGTTCTTCGGGATATTGCCGAGGAATTCGGCTCGTCCGTCGTCAACGTCAATCTGGCTCTTTCAGGCGAACTGCTTGAGTTGACGGCAAAGCAGCGGTCGCTTCGGTTGCCGGGCATCCTCGATCAGATCGCAGACCAGGCTCAAGCACCCGTGGTGCTGGATAATCTCGAGATCCTTTTCGACAAGGATCTCCAGCAGGACCCATTGCGCCTGCTCCAGGGCATTTCAAGAAACCGGGCCGTGGTGGCTTCGTGGAACGGAATCATGAATTCCGGGAGGCTTTTGTACGCCGAAATCGGCCATCCCGAGTACCGCAGCTATGACTCGGTCGATGCGCTGATTGTGGGCATGGATGGCACGGCCACGGTCGATTCGGCAAAAAACAATAGAGAGGCAGGACAAGCATGAAATACAAAGACCTTATCCAATTCGACCCGATCGAGTCGGTCGTTCAGTTGCGTGACGCGGACAAATCGAGCGCCGCGCACACACTCGTGAACACCTATGTCATTTCCGAGGAAATGGCCGAACGGCTCACCCAGCTTGTCATTCCTCAGATGCAGTTCGACCAGCCGGTCGACAACAAGGGCCTGCTGGTCGTCGGCAACTACGGCACCGGTAAGTCGCACTTGATGTCGGTGATCTCCAGCCTTGCCGCAGACGCCTCCCTGCTGGAAGGGCTGAAAAACGATGGTGTTCGCATCGCAGCCAAACAGATCGCCGGTCGCTTCAAGGTCATCCGCACTGAGATCGGAGCCACCACCATGTCCCTGCGCGACATTCTGGTGGCTGAATTGGAAGAGCATCTTGAAAAACTCGGCGTGGAGTATGTGTTCCCCGAAGCCGGGACCATCACCGGCCACAAGCGGGCCTTCGAGGACATGATGGGCAAGTTTGGCGAGGTCTTCCCCGAACACGGACTACTGCTGGTGGTCGATGAGCTGCTCGACTACCTGCGCACCCGCAAGGACCAGGAGTTGATCCTCGACCTCAACTTCCTCCGCGAGGTCGGCGAGGTCTGCAAGGATCTGCGCTTCCGCTTCATGGCCGGTGTCCAGGAAGCCATTTTCGACAGCCCGCGCTTCGCCTTTGTCGCTGACAGCATCCGCCGGGTACAGGACCGCTTCGAGCAGATCTTCATCGCCCGCAACGACGTGAAATTCGTCGTGGCCGAGCGCCTGCTCAAGAAGACCGCTGAGCAACAGGCCAAGGTCCGCGACTACCTGATGCCTTTCGCCAAATACTACGGCGACCTCAACGAGCGCATGGACGAGTTTGTCCGGCTCTTTCCGGTGCATCCCGATTACATCGACACCTTCGAGCGGGTCACCATGGTGGAAAAGCGTGAGGTGCTCAAGACACTGTCCATGGGCATGAAAGGCATTCTGGACAAGGACGTGCCGCAGGACGAACCTGGCCTGATCGCCTTCGACAGCTACTGGAACACGCTCAAAACAAACGCATCTTTCCGCGCCATTCCCGAGATTCGGGCGGTCATCGATTGCAGCCAGGTGCTGGAATCCCGCATCGAAAACGCGATTACCCGCAAACAATACAAGCCGATGGCGCTGCGCCTGATCCATGCGCTGTCCGTTCACCGCCTGACCACCGGCGACATCTACGCTCCCCTGGGCGCATCCGCCGAGGAGCTGCGCGACCGTCTCTGCCTGTTCGATCCGCTGATCGCAGAGCTGGGCAGCGACGAGCCCGATAAGGATCTCCAGACCCATGTGGAAACGGTTC
>DAIPHL010000144.1:0-5488 GCA_036771375.1 Synergistaceae bacterium
GGTCGGCGCGTTCGGAAAGGGAGAAGACGGCCGCATCGATCCCACAATCGATCGGCTGCAGACCGGATTCGTCGAACAGGCTCTCCCTCAGACGAGAAGCGAGCCGCCGTCTTTCCCTCTCTGCAAAGGGCAGAAAGAGGAGTTCCTGGCTTTTGCTGTTGTACGCGACGGCACCTTTTTTCGCCAGGTTGACGACGCCGGGATCCTTGATCTTTGCGGGGGCGTTTTCCGTTTCGGGAAGCAACAAGATCTGTCTTTCCACGATGATACCTCCTTCCTGCACACGGTCCTCCTCGATCTCCGAGGGGGACAAAGGAGAAAAGCGGGGGATTGCCGTCGTCAAAGTCTTTTCACAAACTCGGCAAGGCGTCTTTGGGCCTCCACGATCTCCTCCGCCGTTCTGCAGTAGGCCATTCGCAAATATCCATCTTCGACGCCGAAAGATTGTCCAGGCACCGTCGCAATCCCCGCTTCCTCGAGCAATCTGTGGCAGAATTCGAAAGACGGGACTCCCAGTTTCTTTATGCTCGGGAAGACATAGAAGGCCCCCTTCGGCGTCGAAACATCGATCCCATCGATCTTCGACAGGCCCTCTATCATGAGATCCCTTCGTTTTTTGTATTCCCGAATCATTCTGTCGGTATCCGGCTGACAGGAGCGAAGGGCCTCCGCAACGCCAGCCTGGGCGAACGAATTCGCACACGTCGCGATCGCCTGGTGACATTTCATGACGAACTTGTGCGTCTCGGGCGGAATGACCAGCCAACCCACCCGCCAGCCGGTCATGGAGAACGTCTTCGACGCGCCCGACACCGTGAAGGTTCGTTCCCTCATCCCCGGCAATGTTGCGATACACACGTGAGGGGTATCCTCGTCATATACGAATTTCTCGTAACATTCGTCGGAAACGACCAGAAGATCGTGTTTTTTCGCGATCGCCGCGATCCCCTCGAGCTCACTGCGTGTCGAGGTCGCTCCCGTGGGGTTGTTTGGCGTATTGATCACGATGGCCCTCGTCCGGGGCGTGAGTGCCGCCTCGATATCCTCCGGCTGCGGCCGAAAATCGTTTTCAAGGGAGCACGGAACCTTTTTCAAGACACCTCCGGCCATTCTGATCTGATCGTCGTATACCGCGAAATAGGGCACGGGGACGATCACTTCGTCACCGGGAGAAAGAAGGGTCAAAAACAGCGTCATCAACGCTTCCATCGCTCCTGCGCTGACCACGATTTCTTCGTCGGGATCCAGGGACATACCGTAGTCTCGTTTATATTTTGCCGCAATTTCACACCTCAATTCATACGTCCCAGCCATATCCGTATAGTGGACGTTGCCCTTTTCGAGCGCCGCGATCACGGCGCTTTTCGCCCTCTCGGGCGAATCGAAATCGGGCCGGCCGATTTCCATATGGATGATGCTTTTCCCGGAGCGTTCCAATGTTCCCGCGCGTGAAAAGATCTCCCGAATTCCGCCCTCGTAATGAATGCCCGCCATATTTTTACAGGGTAGGTTGTAATGCAAGGTTATCTCTCCTTATACGCAAAATATCACCTTGGAAGATACCGGTGGAGGGGCTTGTACGTCGATGATACCTTAAGATCAAGAATGATTCAATGCCTGAAAATCGATCTGGCCGATTACGAAGAAATACGGTGTCTTCCGTCCGATTTGGGATATAATTTTTGGGATCGGCGACGCCGATTCCAAGCGACCGACAAGCTCGACACACTTGTTCGCTATACAAAGGAGACAGAATGAAAAACGCAATTCGTTTCAAAAGAGTCGTCCTCTCGTGCACCATCGTTTTCCTCTTTCTTTCACTCTCTCACAGCCATTGCTATGCGATAACGAAAGCGGAGCTTTTCTTCGAATTGTTCACGGAGCTGGGCTACGCGGTAAAAGAGGAAAATCCGTCCCTGCCGATTGACGTGCCTCCCACACATCGATACGCACGGGAGATCGGCACTTCCGTGCGATACGGGCTGATACCCGAGAGCGTATTTTTGCCGGACGATCCGATCAACAGACGTGACGCGGTATTGCTCTCCCTGAAGATGATGGGGTGGGGGTTTGAGACCTCGCTTTACCAGACTCTTTCCTCCTTGCCGGAGCTCGCGGGCTCCGGAGATCCCGTCTTTTTTTTCGCGGCGGAGATGATCCCCCCAGCGCCGAAAGACATCCTCCTGGACGGACCGACTCCTCTTTCCAACTCCGGTAGAGATGCGCTGATCTCATGGGTACGCGCCTGTCGGGAATCCGTTCGGTGGAACAGGGTGGTCTCTCATCGCGGAACCGACCTGATCCTATATCGTCAAGGCGTGGCCCGTCCGGGAGAAGCAGGTACGCCACGGCAGGACAATCCCGTCGGTGCACCAGCCTGTGAACCACTCTATATCGCCGCTGTGGCCGTTCAACCGAAACTGATCGATCAAAGGATCGCCTTTGCAGGAAAATTGGGACAAATCAAAGCATCGTTGACGGAGTTCGTCGAAAGCTACGAGGCCATCGCCGCCGTAAACGGAGGGTTTTTCGCCGGAGGCAGACCCCTGGGTACGATGCTTCTGGATGGCGTTTTCGCCGGGAAACCGCTTCCCGGACGTTCCGCCGTCGGCTGGAACAACCAAAGCGGTAAACACACCTTCGGCAGTGGGGGTGCCCGAATCGGCGTTCGCACCGCATCCGGATATGTCGAACTCACCCGCTTCAACGTGGCTCCGGACATGGACGAAGCTTCACTGTACATCCCAGGCATTGCGCGAAACGCGATCGGAACGGCAGGGGATGCCCTGGAGCTTTCGGTTCGTGACGGAGTGATCGTGGAGCGAAGAGAAGCGACCGAGGGAATACATGAAGTGCCCGAGAACGGAATGTTGATCGTAGCCCGGGGACTTTCCAGAAACCTTTTGGAGGAGCTGCAACCCGGATCGACCGTGAATGTCGTGAGCCAATGGGACGACAGGTCATTTCTGGACTGCACGGACGTGATACAGGCCGGTCCGATGCTGCTTTTGAACGATCAATTTACGAAAAACCCCGAGACCTTCAAGGCGGACGTTTTGGACAAACGCCACCCAAGAACGATCGTGGGGTCCGACGGAGAGAGAGTCTTTTGGGCCGTCGTGGACGGGAGGAGTCCCATACACAGTCGAGGCGCCACGATATCGGAGACTCGATGGATCGCCAAGGCTCTGGGTCTCAAAAACGCGATCAACATGGACGGTGGAGGTTCTTCACAGCTCATCTGGCGGGGAATTTTGATCAATTCTCCGTCCGATGGAAAGGAACGGCCGCTTCCCTATGCCGTTTTAATGCTTCCGAAGGGTGCGGAGCTCGTCCGGCGAGATGTCGAAACGAGCTTGGCGTATCCGCTCGACGGTGAAGGGCTTGAAAGAGACGTAAAGCCATCCTTACAGGATGATTCCGGCGTCACACTCGAACCGCAGGGACAGAGCGGCAGGCCGGAGACGGAGGGGTCGCCCAGGTGAGCGCCCAGTCTCATTGCAAGTCGACGATGCGCCGCACGGCGTCGATCGTGTAATCCATCTCCTCGGATGTATTGAAATAGCCGGGAGAAAGACGCAAGGTGCCGCTTGGAAAGGTTCCGAGCGTTTTGTGGGCAAGAGGCGCACAATGTATCCCCGGACGGGTCTCGATACCGAAATCGCTGGATAGCCCGTCGGCGGCAACGGCGTTGTCGATGCCATCGCAATTGATCGCAAGCACGGGCACCCGTGGCCGCTTGGCGTCGACACCATGCAATGTGATGCCGGGAATCCTTCGTAAGCCTTCCAACAGACGGCAGAAGAGCGTCATTTCGTGTTCGAATATTTTTCTCAAGCCATTTGAGGCGATGAAATCGAGCGCGGCGCGCAGTCCGACGATTCCCGGTATGTTCAGCGTTCCCGACTCGAACTTATCCGGCATCGCGCTCGGCTGAACCTCTTCGTGCGAAAAGCTCCCGGTCCCGCCGGAGATCAAGGGTTCGCAACGCTCGGCGAAACGCGGGTTCCACACGATTCCCCCGATCCCCTGAGGCCCCATCAATCCTTTATGGCCCGTAAAACAATATGCGGCGACGCCAAGCGCATCCACGTCGATTTCGACCAAACCCGCCGTCTGCGCGGCATCGACGACAAGCGGCGTCGAAAAATCCGAACATAGAGACGCAATCGTTTCGAGATCCTGTAAAGAACCGCAGACGTTGCTCGCATGAGAGAGAACGACCAGATCGACCTTTTCTCTCAACACCGATCGAAAACCGTCGATGTCGAGATATCCTTCGGAATCACACGAGAGAAACTCGACCGAGACGCCCCGTTTTTCGAGCGCCCAAAGCGGCCTTACCACCGCATTGTGCTCCATGGAAGTGGAGAGGACCCTCATGCCCGGGCGCAAAAATCCTCGCAAAACCGTGTTGATCGACGTCGTGACGTTCGCGGAAAATGTGACAAATCGAGCGTCGGATGCCCCGAACATCGTGGCAATCTTTTCCCTGCAATCGATCACGGCCTCCATCGTCAAAAGATCCCTGGAAGAAGCGGAGCCTCTGGAGAAATTCGCGCCACCCTCGAGGATGAATGCACTTACGGCCTCTGCGACCGAATGCGGCTTGGGATACGATGTGGCGGCGTTGTTCAAATAAATCGACATTACTAGAGGACGACGGGCCTGTCGGCACCGAAAACACCCTCGGTGATCTCGAACATGTTGGAGATGCGTCCGACGACGACATCGTCGGTAACGCCGAAGTGTTTTGTACAGGTTCCGCAGACCAGTACGACGACACCGCGATCTTCCAGTTCCTTCAACGTCGTCGAACAGGAGGAGCTCGAGAGAGAGAGTTTCACCGCGCCGTTCATCAGGGCGATCACAGCGGGAAGTGCATCCGCCGCGGCGATGGTTCCGAGAAACGATTTCATCAGAAGTTCTCCAAGACCGTCCGAGTGCGGACCGATATATTCAGATGTCATCAGAAGGGCGGACGATTTTCCCTGGGTCCCCCTCTCTTCGAGCGGTTCGTGCATCGTTTCAACGGACCCTTCGGCAGAGAGCATCGCGCTTATTTCGATGCAATCCTCTCTGTCACGCCGAGTGACTTTGTATGAAGCATTTTCCAGAAAGCGAGTCACGTTTGTCGCCGATATCTCGTTGTCTACAACGACGCAGACGGCCGGTTCTTCGTTGAGGACGAGGTCTCTCGTCAACATGACAGGCTTGGGACAGAGCAGCCCCCTTGCGTCAAGTACCTTCGTCGGGCGGTCTTTCGAAGTCGTCAAATCGATCCCTCCTGGTCACTATCATGAGGTGAGGTTGAAAAAGTCAATATACTACGGAGGTTTTCCCAAGACAACCGTCAAAATCCTGAATTTCGTCGGACCTGTCGAAAAACCAAGGAGGGAAACCCGGTCGCTCGGGTTATAATTTCACATACTGAAATCGAGCAAAGATCTTTTTCGTAATTTCGCCGTGACAAAACAGGGCGCCGACC
>DAIPHL010000145.1:0-5477 GCA_036771375.1 Synergistaceae bacterium
GGTCGGCGCTCGGTGGGGAGGGTGTGATTCGTGCCGGCGATATAGTCGCCGAAGACCTCACTGCTGCTGTATCCGAGAAACGCCGCTCCGTAGGCCGTGCATCGAGAGAGCGCCTCGCGGGGGTTGGCGAGAGCCAGCTGGAGATGTTCCGGAGCAAAGCGGTTGGCGTAGGCGATCGCGTCGTCGAGCGTCGCGGCGATCCCCACCGCTCCGTTGGCCTCCCATGAAGCGCCGGCGACCTTCTTCGTGGGAAGGCATGCCAGCATCGTCGTCAAGTTCTCCATGACCTCTCCGGCCAGGGTCGCACTGGTCGTCACCAGAACGGCGCGGGCCATGGGGTCGTGTTCGGACTGGGCGAGCATGTCGCTTGCGATCAGCCGGGGGACCGCGCCTTCATCCGCCAGGATCAGGACCTCGCTGGGACCGGCGAGCCCATCTATGCCGATCTCGCCGAAGAGTGCCCGCTTGGCCTCCGCCACGTAGGCGTTGCCCGGTCCCGCGACGAAGTCGACCTTGCGGATCTCCCGGGTCCCCAGTGCCACCGCCGCAATCGCCTGGACGCCGCCGATCGCCCAGATCTCCTCGACGCCGAGAAGGGCCAGGGCGGCGAGGACGGAGGGATGAATTCTGCCACCGCGTCCCGGGGGAGAGACCGCCGCGATGCGCTTGACGCCCGCTTCCTGTGCCGGGACCACGCACATGATGGCGCTGCTCACCAACGGGTACCTGCCGCCTGGAATGTACACGGCGGCGGAATCCACCGGAATGTAGCGGAATCCCGCGCACACTCCGGGAGAGATCTCCCATTCCCGGTCCTTCAGGATTTCCCGCTGCAGGGCATGAAAACGTCTCACGTTGCGTATCGCCTCTTCGAGCGCGACGCGTTCCTCCCCAAGGAGCGAGCGGAGGGCCGATTCCGCCTCTTCGAACGGCACGGCGAAAGGACCTCCGAAGTCATCGAACTTCCGGGAATACTCGGCTACGGCCTCCGTGCCGCGTTCACGGACGTCCCTTATGATTTCCTCGACGGCGCCCACGATGTCCTTTGAAACGTCGCCCGCCCCTCGTCCGCCTCTCTTGACCCATTCGATGCGCTCGTTTCCCATGTCTGTCCCCCGTTTCGTCTTGGATCTGGAGCAAAAAACAACTTTTTGAGAGTATAATCTATAACAAGTGCCGGCAGTCTGTCAAAGTCCGGAACGACCTTGCACCGTGCAGCCACGTTTCCGTCCTTGGGTTGCGGCACACGTTCGTTCATGTTGAGGAGGAAAAGAAATGTTTCACGCGAAACGTCCCCGAAGCGCCATCCCCTTTTTTCTGGTCACGCTCTTTCTGACCGTCTCGGCTCCGCTTTCGTCGCTTTACGCCGCCACCCCCTCCGACTCCGTCGTGGCGAATCACGTTGCGGATCTCCTGTACGATAAATTCAAGCCGGAAGGTCTCTCCGTTACGGTACGGGACAGCCGAGCCTATGCGGAGATGAAGGGAGCCGTGATCAGCGACATACGGATCGACACGATGCGGCTGGACGCACTGCTGGTCAACCTGGACAAACCCCTCGTGAACGACGTCGATTCGCTCGCCTCCCTGATCGGTTTTTCCAGAGGGGAGCTCGTCCTGGCCGAAAAGGACGTCAACGACTTTTTCAAGAAGAACGACACGAAAGGGTTTTCCAAGCTCGTATTCGATTTCACCCCGAAGGGGTTTCTGGCGAAGGGAATTTTCTCCGCGGATTTCATCGTCACGTTTCGCATCCGGCTCGCAGCAACCGGTTTTCTTGCGTTGAAGTCCGACGGAGTGCATCTCGACAAGACATCGATCTTCGTGGAGAACATCAAACAACCGGACTCCCTCACGGAGCGCATCGTCAATCGGATCAACCCCCTTCTCGAATGGCGCGACATTCCGTTCAAGGTGGAGTTCTCCAAGATCACCATGGACGAGGAAGCGACGAGGATGACCGGGCATCCGAAGAAATTGGAGGCCGGTTTTACGGCCGTTCGGGGTGCAAGGTGAAGATGGCCCCGATTTCGGAGATGAAAATCGCGGTGGTCGGTCTCGGCTATGTCGGTTTGCCGCTTGCGGCCGCGTTTGCCGGAAACGGTTTCGACGTAGTCGGTTTCGATCGAAACCGGGAACGGGTTGAAGCCCTTTCCTCCCGATTCGACTTCACCGGAGCCGTCGATTCGGCGGCGCTCGAGGTCGATAACCTGACCTTCACGTCTCACGTCGCCGGCATGTCCGGTCGCGATGTCTACGTCGTGGCGGTTCCCACCCCCGTGGACACTGCCCACAAGCCGGACCTGACGGCTCTCGCCGACGCGTCCGAAGCGGTCGGGCAGGCCGTATGCAGGGGCGCCGTCGTCTGCTACGAATCCACGGTGTATCCCGGCGTCACGGAGGACTTCTGCGCCCCGATCATCGAAAGGATCTCCGGCCTGCGAAGGGGTGTCGACTTTAAAGTCGGCTATTCGCCCGAGCGGATCAATCCCGGCGACAGGGAACACACCGTGGAGACCATCGTCAAGGTCGTGAGTGGCGAGGACGAAGAAGCCGCCGATCTGTTGGAATCCCTATACGGATCGATCGTCCGTGCCGGTGTCCACCGGGCTCCCTCGATCCGGGTGGCCGAGGCGGCGAAGGTCATCGAGAACACGCAGAGGGATCTCAACATCGCGATGATGAACGAGCTGGCGGTCCTCTTCGACAAAATGGGGATCCGCACCAGAGACGTCCTCGATGCGGCCGCCACGAAATGGAACTTTCTGAACTTCACGCCCGGTCTCGTCGGAGGGCATTGCATCGGGGTGGATCCGTACTATCTGACGCACAAGGCGGAGGAGATCGGCTACATCCCGCAGGTCATCCTCGCTGGACGCAGGATCAACGACTCCATGGGCAAGTTCGTCGCGGAGAAGGCGGTCAAGCTCGTCTCCCGAAGCGGCACGAAAGGTTCCCCTCGAATCGGGATCCTGGGCGTCACCTTCAAGGAGAACGTGCCGGATCTTCGAAACAGCCGCGTTCCCGATATCGTGAAGGAGCTCGGAGAGTACGGCGTCGTCCCCCAGGTCTCCGATCCGCTGATCGCTTCGGAGGCATGTATGGCGGAGTACGGTTTCGCCCTCGACCCGCTCGAATCTCTGGTCGACCTGGACGCGCTCATCATCGCCGTTCCGCACGAAGCGTATCTGCTCTCGGGCTGGAACTCCCACGTGAGGCGTCTTCGCTGTGGAGGAGGCGGAGTCGTAATGGACATCAAATCGGCCTTTTACGGCAATCGATTCGACGAAAGAGTACGCTACTGGAGCCTGTGAGGAGGAAACTTTTTTGGACGGAATAAAAGGACCGGGGAGAGCGAAAAACCTCGAAGACGCAAAGAGTTTTCTGTCGGATCATCGGCTGCTTTGGCTTGTCACGGGCGCGGCCGGTTTTATCGGTTCCCACCTCGTCGAACGGCTGCTTCGGCTCGGTCAGAGGGTCGTCGGATTGGACAATTACGCCACGGGCTACAGGGAAAACGTCGACTCGGTGACGGCCGCGGTGGGAGAGAAAGCCGAACTCTTCCTCATGCGGGAGGGGGACATCACGGATTACGACAATTGTCTTCGTGCCTCTTCCGGCGTCGACATCGTGCTCCACATGGCCGCGCTCGGCTCCGTGCCACGTTCCATGAAGGATCCCCTTTCCACGCACCGGAACAACGTCGAGGGATTCGTCAACGTACTTATGGCCGCCAGGGAGAATGGGATCAAGCGGGTCGTCTACGCCTCTTCGAGCTCCGTGTACGGCGACAGCCCGGAGCTTCCGAAGGTGGAGGAGCGGATCGGACGTCCTCTCTCTCCCTATGCCCTCTCGAAACGTATGAACGAGGAGTGCGCCGAGCTCTACACGAGGGTTTTCGGCATGGAATGCATCGGGCTGCGTTATTTCAACGTCTTCGGTCCAAGACAGGATCCGAACGGTGCCTACGCCGCCGTGATCCCCCGCTGGTTTTCCGCGCTCGCGAAGGGGGAACGTCCCGTGATCTTCGGCGACGGACAAACGTCCAGAGACTTCTGTTACATAGAGAACGTGGTCGCCGCGAACATCCTGGCCGCCCTCACCGAAGACGAACGCGCCTTCAAAGAGGCCTTCAACATCGCCTGCGGGGAGCGGACGACACTGAACGAGCTTTTTCGGGCGATTCGGGAGCTCGCGCCCGGTGCCGGTACGGTGGAACCCATATACGAGGACTTTCGTCCGGGCGATATCGCCCACTCCCTCGCCTCCATCGAGAAGGCCGAAAGTCTGCTCGGCTATGAACCCGTCGTCAAGGTTAGGGAGGGTCTGAAGCGGGCGGCAAGGTGGTATCTCAAAAAATAGAGAGAAAGAGGGAGTGGAAAGCTCGCTTTGGGCACTTCCTCTTTGCATGAAACGGAGGATTCGTGTGATGAGTCGTTTTCCGATCGTTCGTATGAGGCGCATACGGGAGAACGCGACGTTGCGGGAGATGCTGACGGAGGTCACCCTTGTCCCAAGGCAGATGATCCTGCCGATCTTCGTCTGCCCGGGCGAGGGCGTGGCCCGTCCCATTCCGTCGCTCCCGGGGCTCTTTCATTGGAGTGTGGATCGTCTTCCGGCGGTGGTGGAGCCTGCGATGGCGTTGGGGGTCAAGGCGTTTTTGCTCTTCGGCCTGCCGACCTACAAGGACGAGGAGGGAAGTTCCGCCTTCGATCCAGAGCAGCCGGTACAGCGAGCCTTGCGATTTTTACGGGAACGGTATCCGGATGCCTTCCTGCTCGCCGATACCTGTATGTGCGAATACACCAGTCACGGACACTGCGGGCATGTGGGGGAAGACGGAAGAGTGGACAACGACAGGACGCTGGTGCTCCTGGCGAAGGCGGCCGTCAGCCAGGCGGAGGCCGGAGCACATATGGTCGCCCCGTCGGACATGATGGACGGCCGGGTGTCGGCGATCCGTACCGCTCTCGACGCAAGAGGGCTCGTCGGAGTCGGGATCATGAGCTACGCCGCGAAGCAGGCGTCGGCTTTCTACGGACCCTTCCGTGACGCGGCGGGTAGTGCGCCGTCTTTTGGCGACAGAAAGGGCTATCAGCTTCCGCCGATGAACCCGAGGGAGATCGTCCGCGACGCCCTGATGGATGTGGATGAGGGGGCGGATATCCTCATCGTCAAACCTGCGGTGCCGTATCTCGACATCGCCTGCCGCCTGCGGAGCCTGACGAGTCTGCCGATGGCGGGGTATGTGGTGAGTGGAGAATACATGATGCTGCACGAAGCGATTTCCTCCGGCTCGCTCGATCGCGAGCGAGGTCTGTTGGAATATCACACCGCCGTGCTACGTGCCGGATGCGATCTTTTGATCACGTATTACGCGACCGAGGTGGCCCGTATTCTCAAACAATAACTAAAGAAGAGCAGAGGTCTCTTTACGTTTCGCCGAAAGATCGGTTTGTGGCGGCCCCGCGGGGCCG
>DAIPHL010000146.1:0-5432 GCA_036771375.1 Synergistaceae bacterium
GGTCGGCGACGCCTGTTTTCAACATACGCTGCTCGACCTCGTACATCGACGGGTCGACCCGGCCGTAAAGACACTGACTGCAAAGAACGACGGCGACGCCGGAGTCGACGAGACGCTGTATTTTCTCCGGAAGATCGCGTTTTTCATAGTGTACGCCGCCCGTTCCGAACGCTTCCAGGACAACGCCTCGATACCCGAGGTGGGGGAGGGCGTCCAGGAGTTCGGGTTTGGTTCCGGGCGTCAGTTTGAGCAAAAACACGTCTGGACAGAGTTCGTCATCGAGACGAGTGGGAAGGGCGGGAACATATTCTTCCGTCCGGTTGGAGAGAACGATGAATCCCGAGGCATCGGCGACTCCCATGTAGGGGGCGTTGACACTCTCGAAAGCCGAAAAATCCATGGTGCTCGTTTTGACCGCGCGCGTCCCGTTGATGACTCTGTGGGCGAACGCCACGGTAACACCGATGATGCCGTTTCGTATCGCCGCGATTGCCGTGTGGAGATTCGGGACGGCGTCGCTTCCCGGAACGCCAAACGGTCGTTGAGATCCAGTCAGGACGACGCTCTTCCCCAGGTTCCGCAGCATGAAAGCGAGTGCGGATGCGGTGTAGGCCATCGTGTCGGTGCCGTGCGTGATCACGATGCCGTCGAAGGAGTCCAGCGACCGGAATACCTTTTGTGCGATGAGCCTCCAATGCTCCGGCTGAATGTTCGAACTGTCGAGACTCATCAGGTCGTGTGCTTCGAAAGAACAATCGGGATAGGACGAGCTCATCGCATCCAGGATGTCACGGGTGCGGTTTTTGGGTTCGAGCCCCGATTCTCCACGCCACGAGACGATAGTCCCACCCGTACCGAGCAACAGAATTCTCTTCACGACCGTCTCTCCCGTACCGCTCTCACTTTCGAAAGGTCACCTTCGTCGGGGCAGACTGTGCGTGGCACGATCGTTTGCGTCCTCGGCCGCCTCCGTGACGGCTTCTCCGAAAGTAGGATGTGCTCGAACGACCCTGCATAGCTCTTCTGCAGTGAGTCCGTTGACGAGCGCCGTCGAAAGCTCCCCGATCATGTCGGTCGCTCTTGGACACATCAACTGTGCGCCGACGAGGCGGTCGTTTTCGGCGTGAAAGAGCAGTTTGACAAAGCCTCTGTCCGCCATCTCGATGATGTTTTTCCCGTTGGCGGACATGAGGAACTTTCCCATCTTGACCGGTGTTCCGTTTTTCTTCGCCTCGGCTTCGGTGATGCCGACGGAGGCGATTTCGGGGTCCGTGTAGACACAAAGGGGAGTGAAACGGGTATCGACGGATGTTTTCCCGCCGAACATCGCAGAGACCGCGTTTGTCCCCTGGGCGGAAGCCGCGTGCGCGAGCCGGATACTTCCCTCGATGACGTCGCCGACGGCGTAGACTCCCGGCAACACGGTTTGGAAGTTCCCGTCGACGGCGATGGCACCGTCCGGGAGCTCAAGGTCCAGGCTCGGGTCGAAAAGTCCTTCCGTGTTCGGGCGTCTTCCCACGGAGAGGAGTACGGCGTCGCATGTTTCTACCCTCTCTTCTCCTTTGACGGTAAGGCGGCAGACCAGCCCGTCGTCGTTTCGGGTGAAACTTTCCACCTTTGCACCGGTGTAAATCTGGACGCCCCTTCTCTTCAAGATCATTCCGAGGGTCTGGGACAACTCTTTGTCCATGGTCGGAAGCAAGCGGTCCATCGCTTCGATTACGGTCACCTTCCGTCCAAACGCGTTGTGCAGGGTGGCGAACTCGACGCCGATCACGCCTCCACCGACGATGACGAGCCTCGAGGACTCGTCACCCACTCCAGCGAGCATTTCATCGCTGGTCACGATCCCTGGAAGATCTGAACCGGGTATGGGAATGCGGATGGGAACGCTTCCCGTAGCGATCAATATTTTACCGGCTCTTACCGCCTTGTCCTCGATTTTCGCCGAAAGACCGGGCAGCAGAGTTGCGTGTCCCCTCAAGATCGTCACGTCGTTTGCCTGCAAGAGGCGCTCGATGCCTTCACGGAGCTGTTTTGTCACGGCGTCTTTACGATCGTGCACCGTTTTTGTGTCGATCCCCATCTTTTCCACCGTGATCCCGAATTCGCCGCACAGGGAGAGCTCTCGATAGAGGTGGGATGCATGCAGAAGGGTTTTCGTCGGAATACAGCCTCGATTGAGGCATGTGCCCCCGATCTCCCTTTCTTCGACGAGAGCGACTTTTTTGCCGAGTCGAGCCGCTTTGATCGCCGCGACATAACCACCCGGTCCCGCTCCGATTACGAGAAGATCATAATCCGTCATTTCGGATCGCCCTTACAGGATCATCTGGTCGAGCGCGGCACCGGCCGGCACCATCGGGAAGACTTTTTCGCTCTGCGGAATGGGGATATGAAGCAGAACAGGACCTTGAACCGCAAGGGCGCGCTCCATCGCGGAATGAAGCCTGTCGGGCGCGTCGACCGAGAACGACTCCACACCCATGCCCTGCGCGATCTTCACGAAATCGGGGCATCTCGTGTAGAGGGTGTTCGAGAAACGCTCGTTGAAAAAAAGCTCCTGCCACTGTCGCACCATTCCCAGACAGTTGTTGTCGAACAACAGGACTTTGATCGGCAGCTTGTACCTCGCGTAGGTATCCAGCTCCTGTATGTTCATCATGGCGCTGCCGTCCCCGGCGATGCAGAATATCGGCAGGTCCGGACACGCGAAATGGGCGCCGATGGAAGCGGGAATGCCGAAGCCCATCGTGCCGAGCCCTCCCGACGTGATGAAGCGCCTCGGATACCTTGCACGATGATAGAGAGCGGCCCACATCTGGTGTTGCCCAACTTCGGTTGTCACGATGGCGTTTCCCTGGGTGACTTCATCCATCGCGTCGATGATCTGCCATGGATGCACGTCTCCGTTTCTGGCGATCCGCCCGAGAGGTTCGTCGGCGTCCATCCTGCGGAGTTCCTCCATCCACGCCTGTCGCGACGAAGAATCCTGTCCTGTCGCCTCCGAGGTCAGGAGGTCGAGGATCTTGGCTGCGTCTCCGATCAGGTACACGTTGGCTTCAATGTTTTTTTTGATCTCCGCGATGTCCAGATCGATATGAATCACCCGGGCGTGCGGAGCGAAACCGGACTGTTTCCCGGTGCTTCGATCGCTGAATCGGGAGCCGACCGCAATCACGAGATCCGATTTACCAAGCGCACGGTTGGCGACCGCATTTCCATGCATTCCCATCATTCCAATGGCGTTCGGATGCTCCCCCGATATGGAACCCTTTCCCAGGAGCGATGTTGCAACCGGGAGCTCCAGTTTCTCACAGAAATTTTTGAGAGAATAGAAAGCCCGCGAGACGTTCACACCATTGCCGGCGACGACGACGGGGCGTTTTGCGGAACGGATCAGATCCGCGGCTTCGTCGAGACGGTCGAGCCTTTCCTGGGGGGTGCCGCTGTATCCCGGGTAGCTCGTGCCGACAGTGCGGGTATATTCGCAGGAGGCTTTTTGTATGTCGACGGGAAGGTCGACCACGACGGGGCCTGGGCGTCCGGTCGAGGCGATGAAGAGTGCGTCGTGAATCGCCTGGGGGATCTCGCCGGGAGTCCGTACCTGCAAGCTGTGCTTGACGACCGGAAGAGAGATCCCGAGGATATGCGCCTCCTGAAACGCGTCCGTCCCGATGCTGTGCGTCGCGACCTGACCGGTGATTGCGACCATGGGGGAAGAGTCTATGTAAGCGGTCGCGATGCCGGTGATCAGGTTTGTCGCTCCCGGTCCCGAGGTCGCGACGCATACGCCCACGTCGTCTTTTTTCCCCGCCCTTGAAAATGCATCCGCCGCATGTGCCGCCGCCTGTTCGTGGCGTACCAGAACATGTCGTACGGCCGAATCGTAAATCGCGTCATAGAGCGGTACGACGGTACCGCCAGGTATTCCGAATATGGTCTTTACGCCCTCATCCTCCAGGGACTTCATAACGATCTGAGCGCCTGTCAGCTCCATCGACTTCACTCCTTCGCAATACGGATCGGAAGAGGAAAAACCCGTTTATGACCGATCCGATGTAGATGTTTTCCGTACTTCTTTTCTCCTCATACCTTTTCGGCGATGGCGTCTCCCATCTTCGAACAGGAGCACTCGCCTCCGAATTCGAACGGCAGGTTTGCCGCCTCCGCTTTCTCCAGGTGCCTTGTCACCGCCGACTCGATTGCGGAGGCGGAGCGGTCCAGGTTCAGGTGCCGCAACATCATGGCGCCCGAGAGGATCGCTGCGATCGGATTGGCCCGTCCGGTGCCGGCGATATCGGGGGCGGAACCGTGGACCGGTTCGAACATGGAGAGTCCGTCTCCGATGTTCCCTCCCGCCGCTGTTCCAAGCCCGCCCGCCAGGGCGGCCTGCAGGTCGCTGACGATGTCGCCGAAAAGATTGGGGCAGAGGAGCACGCCCCACGCGGCGGGATTTCGAACGAGATGATAGCAGAGAGCATCGACATTGACGGTGTCGTATTCGAGCTCGGGATACTCGGAGGCGATCACGTCGACGGCCGTCCGCTCGAAAAATCCGTACAGAGCCGGGGCCGCGTTCGCCTTCGTCACGATCGTAACACGCGTTTCGCCACGTTTTTTTGCGGTCTCGCATGCATATCTGGCGATTCTGGACGCCCCATGCCGTGTGTTGAGAGCGACCTGTGCCGCGAAGGGAACCTCCGGTGATGTGGCGAGTTCGAGCTTCCCGCGGAGGGAATAGCCTCCCCGCTCGAGGTTCAGGGACGTCGTGAGCCTTCCTTCCTCCGAGATCTCTCCGAGGCCCATGTACAGGTCCTCCGTGTTCTCGCGGACCACGACCGAATCCATCTTGGCGCCGTTCAGAGGCACGGGAGTCGGAACGTTGGGCATCGAAAAAGCGGGGCGCAGGTTGACGTATTGGTCGAAGACAAAGCGGAGGGTGAGCAAAATGCCGCGCTCCAGTATGCCCGGCTTGACCGATGGATCCCCGATGGCCCCCAGAAGCATCGCATCGTGCTCCCCGATTTCGCCCAGGACCGATTCGGGGAGAATCTCCCCGGTTTTCAGGTAGTGCCGTGCGCCGAGGGGGTAATCCGTCCATTCGAATGTCGCGTCGTCTCGGGTCGCCGCAGCTGCGATCACCTTTTTCGTCTCGGCCGTGACCTCCGGTCCGATGCCGTCTCCTGCGAGAACGGCGATGCGAAATCGTTTTCGGGAACGATCGTTTATACTCATGACGCTTTCTCCAGTCTTTTTTTGACATATGCCGCAAGCCCTCCTGCGGCGAAGAGGGTCTGCAGAAAATCGGGGATCGGGAGGGCGGAGAAGTTTCTGCCATTCGTCTTGTTCGTGATCCGTCCGGCCGACAGGTCGATCTCAAGGACGTCTCCTTTGGAGATGGCGCCCGGCTCCGTAGCATCCCGCCGACC
>DAIPHL010000147.1:0-5416 GCA_036771375.1 Synergistaceae bacterium
GGTCGGCGCCATCCCGGTCAAACCGATGAGGCCGATGTTCTCGGTGTACGAGGTCGTTCCCACCGAGCCGAAAAGACCGGAGAGCATGCAGTTGAAGCCCTCCGCGCCGATGCCGCGGCTGACCTGGGACTCCGAAGGATCGTCGATCCCGGCCGCGAAGGCACAGGAGTGATAGTCACCGATCGACTCGATCATGACGCAGAGGAACCCCGCCGAGATGGCTCCGATCGCGGCAGCGCTGAACTTTGGGGCCCCCCAGGGCATGAAGACATTCAGGCGGAGCCAGGACGCATCCGCGATCGAGGAGAGATTGATGAAAGCCGCGTGCCCCGGGGCGAAAAAGCCCGCGAGCGAGCCGGCGAGGCAGATCAGATACGCGATGATGAGAGAAGCAAGGACCGCGAAAATGTTGAAAAATTTGTTCTTGCTGACCAGGCTGAAGGTAAAGACCAGAACCACGACCAAAAGAGAGATGGGCCAGTAGTTCGCGGCATTGTAGACGATCGCCGTCTTCGCGAGGGAGAAACCGATCGCCATGATGGTAGGCCCGATGACGACCGGTGTGATGATGCGGCGAATCTTCCCGACCAATCCGGTGTAGCCGATGATCCCGAGCATCAGACCACCCACGATGAGTGAGCCCCCGACGTACTGCATGATCACATCGGGCCCCTGCGCATGATAGAGGCCGGCGATCGTCATGATCGGAGGGATGAAGCTGAAACTCGATCCCTGTACGATCGGCAGTCCGGAGCCCAGTTTCGGGTGGGTCTGGATCAGGGTCGCCACGCCCATGCCGAAGTACACACAGCCGATGAAAGAAGCGATCTGCTGCGGCGACATCCCCATCTCCGGGCCGAAGATCAGGGGAACGAGCGTCGTCGCACCGAAGAGGGTGAGAACATGCTGGGCTCCCGCCAAGATCGCAACCGGCAACGCAGGTTTATCGTCGATCCCGAATACTACTTTTTTCTTTCCCATTGAAACGACACCTCCCATGTTCTTGTTTTAGCTGAGGCAATCAACCTTCACGGAGCACCATTCATGCGGCAAATTTAGCATTGAATACCCTTGATTGACAGCTCCGACCGAGAGCTCGTGAAAAGTTACTTCTCCCACTCGCTCCACTCCTTGCACACGTCACGATAGTTCTTGCCCGGACTGAGCTCGTAACCCCAGCAGTTGTGTTCTCCCTTTTCTCTCGACTTGATCGCCGTGTAAATCCGTTCCCGATGCAGCGGATACGAGTGAATTCGAATCCCCAGGGCGTTGTAGACGGCGTTGTTGAGCGCCGGAGCCGGCGCAATCATGGAGTGTTCGCCGATGCCTCTGTTCCCGTACGGAGAGACCTCCTCCGGGGTTTCCTCCCAGAAATAGTCCGTTTCGTCCGGGGTCTCCAGCGAGGTGGCGATTTTGTAATCGGTAAAGTCCGGCGTCAACAGTTTACCCTTCTCGTCGTAGAACATCCCCTCCATCAAACCGGCGGAGATACCCTGGACCGTTCCACCCTCGATCTGTCCCCTGACGTTTGGAGGGCTGATCGCCTTACCGACGTCGTACCCGGCGGACACCTTGTCGACGACGACCTCTCCCGTGGCGGGATCGATCTCGATGTCCAACGCGATGGCTCCGACCGTGAAGTGCACCACGCTCTTCGGGGACTGCCCGGTCTCCTGATCGGGGTAGACGATGTCAGGCGGGGTCCAGGAACCGCTCCCGATGATGGGACCGCCCTTGAGCAGGCCGTCCGGCATGGGGAAACCGTTTTGGATCTTCGTGTCGATCGGCTCGGAGAGCCCCTTCGAAGCACAGGAGACGATGCCGTTCTCTATGGACAGCTCGGACGGCTGCACCTCCCAGTACTCGGCGTAAAGAGCGAGAAGCTTCTCCCGGGCTTCGACGGCAGCCCGCTTGACAGCCGTCCCCATAATCCAGCAGGAGCGGCTTGCCACCGTCTGCCAGTCGTACGGGTGGCTCTTCGTGTCGGGAAAGTGACAACGAATGCGATCGACCGGAATGCCCAGCTCCTCGGAAACCATCTGGGCATATGCCGTATACGCCCCCTGCCCCATATCCATGCTCGCGGCAAGGACCTCCACGGTTCCATCGCCAAGGATCTTCACGATCGCGGAGGAGGAGGAGTCGGCCGGGATCGCGGGCGCTTTGATGGCAAGAGCCATCCCCTTGCCGCGACGCCACCCCTTCCTTCGGGCAGGCTCCTTGCTGCCGAGTTTGACGCTCCCGGAAACGCGTTTGATGATCTTCTCGAGCGCATGTTTGTGCATCATCATTCCCGTACAGGTCGGGAGCCCGGGACGAAGCAGATTTTTCAGCCTGAACTCCACGGGATCCATGCCGATCTTCTCGGCGGCGATATCGACCACGACCTCCATCGCGCCCATCAGCTCCGGCAGCCCGAACCCCCTGTACGCCGTGCCGTACGGCTTGTTCGTGTAAACGGCATAGCTGTCCGTCCAGACGTTCGGTATGTAATAACAGCCCGTCGAGGTGTAGCCGGCGCTTCTGACGGGATTCGATCCGTATTCCGCGGAGATGCCGGAGTCGAAATAAAAGGTGTTCTTGATCCCCTGAATCAATCCCTCGGAATCGATCGCGAGCGCGATCCGAGAGACGTAGCCCTGGCGCACGCCACAGGTCGTCAGACTCTCCTCCCGCGGGATGAAAAGCTTCACCGGACGCCCTTTGAGGTCGCCGTTCATTGCGGCGGCGAGGCAGAGCGCCTCGATGGTCATGCCCGCCTTTCCTCCGAAACCGCCGCCGATGGGCGGCGCGATGACGCGAATTTTGTGCAGCGGATAGCCGAGTCCCTTCGCAAGGATATCCCGCACCGCGAAAGCGGACTGCGCGGAACTCCAGATGGTCAGATTCCCGGTCGAGGGATCCTCCTGACAGATGCAGCAGTACGTCTCGAGAAAACCGTGCGCGATCTGAGGACAGGAGACGATCTCCTCGACGACCGTCGCCGCCTCCGCGAAAGCCTTGTCCACATCGCCCCTGCGAATCTTGAACCAGTTGCCGATGTTGGTTCCGGGCTGGGGATTCAGAAAATCGACCTTTTCATAGCTGCCCAGGTTCGGGTGCACCAGAACGGAGTTATCCCGCGCGGCCTGTACGGGATCGAGCACGGCCGGCAGCTCCTTGTACTCCACCTTCACCTTGTGGACCGCCTCCTCGGCGACCTCCTCGGTCTCGGCCACAACGAGCGCCACCGGGTCTCCGATGTACCTCGCGTGCGTGATCGCCATCGGGGTACGATCCATCAGATACAATCCAAAACAGTAGTTGAAGTCCTTTCCGGTGACGACCTTTACGACGCCGGGCATCGCAAGCGCCTCGGAGGTATCGATGGAGAGGATTTCTCCGTGCGTCACCGTCGAGTGGACGACCCGGGCGTGGAGCAGCTCGCTTCCAAAACGCAGATCGTCCGCGTACTGAAGCGTACCGGCGGCCTTTTCGGTATCGTACGCGCGAGCGACCCACGCGCCGACCCCGGTGTTCGTAACGGTCTGTTTGGAGGTCATCTGACACACCCTCTTTCACGAAGTATCTCGGCCGCCCTGCGAACAGCCCGGAAAATTCCCTCGTACCCGGTGCAACGGCATAGATTTCCAGAGAGGTAGCTTTTTATCTCCGAATCGGTCGGGTCCGGATTCTCACGAAGCAGAGCGTAGGTAGCGAGGATCATGCCGGGCGTACAAAAACCGCACTGGATGGCCCCTTCGTCCACGAACGCCTGCTGTATCGGGTGTATCTCACCGTTCGGCGAGACGAGCCCCTCGGAGGTCATCACGGAGCGGCCCTCCACCTCGTATGCGAGCAGCATACAGGATTTCTGCGGAACACCGTCCACGAGGACCGTGCAGGTGCCGCACTCCCCCTCCTCACAACCCCGCTTCACGCTCGTGACACCCATGGAGCGGAGCGTCCTCAAAAGGGTGGCGCTCGGTTCCACCGTGCAGGAAACGTCCTTCCCGTTCAGAATCATGTGTACGGTCATCACGTCGCAGCAGCAATTCATCTTGGCACCCCCCCGAGGTTTTCGGCACAGAGGGACACTGAACGCTTTACCAGTTCTCCTACCTGCGCCAGGCGATATTCCCTGCTCGCCCTGACGTCGCGGATCGGGCTCGTCATGGCCCTGGCCGCTTCGGCTGCCCGCTCCAGCGTGGCTTCGTCCGGCGCGTCGACGCACTCCAAAATTTCCTCGGCGTCCCTTGCACGAACCGGCGTCGGAGCGACGGCGCCGCATGAGATCCTGTAGTGGCGCCCACTCGGCATGTCGTACGCAAAACAGGCCACGCCCACCTGAGCCAGGTCGAGCGCGTTCCTCCTGCCGAGTTTGAGGTAACAGCCGGTGGATTTCAGCGGCGGCGCGGGGAGCCACACATGAGTGACGATCTCCGTCTTGGAACGAACGGTCCTCCTCGGCCCCGTGATGAAGTCGAGCATGCTCACCACACGGCTTTCCTCGGCGCTCGCCATATGTACCTCAGCCTCGTGAACTCCGAGGATGGGGAGCATATCGCCCGACGGAACCGCCGCACAGACGTTACCCACGACCGTCGCCTTGTTGCGGATGAGCTGATCGGAGTGGGACATGCAGGCGTCCCGTAAACCGGGGTAGAACTTTCGGACGTCCGCATTCGCCGCCACCTCGTTGACGGTGGCCAAAGCTCCGATCCGAAGCCCGCGCCCCGGGAAAAAGGAGACCCCCCGAAGCTCCGGAATCATGCTCAGATCCACGACCCAATCCGGGAAGACCGCCCTCTTTTTGATCCAAACGATGAGATCGGTCCCCCCCGCCTTCAACATGAAGTTGTTCTTCTCCTCGTCCTGCGCCTCCAATATTTCGAAGGCCTCTTCCAAACAGCGCGGAAGTTCGACATGAAACGGATGCATCGTATCATTCCTCCCACTCGAACGTCTTTTCTCTTTTTTCCGTCCTCCCAAATTCCCACACCTCGGATAGAGATCATCAAAAGCCGTCTTCAACTTCGCGTCTTTTCACCCTCCTTTAAAATCATGTTGAGAATAATATTCAGGGTCACCCCGCTGATCACCGCGATGAAGATGTTGTTCCCGAAGAGCATCTTCATGAAGGGATGCAGGGTAGAGACCCACTTGGAACCCATCGTCGAGGCGTAATAGGGGAGCATTGCACCGAGACCGATCGTCGTGCCCGCGATGAGGTTGTTGCGGAGATTCCGCGCTTCGGATATGATGACGTCCACCCCCGAGAACATGATCAGGCTGGCGGAGATCAGAAAGACCGAACCGACGATCGGGCGGGGAATGCAGGCCAGCATCATCGCGAGCTTCGGGGAGAGCCCGTACAGAAGGAACATCACAGCTGCGACGCGGACCACATGCAGGGAAGCGATTCCGGTCGCCGACC
>DAIPHL010000148.1:0-5377 GCA_036771375.1 Synergistaceae bacterium
GGTCGGCGCAATCGCATACACCTGCATCTTATCACGTTTTTAAGGAATATGCAATCCTTTTTTGTTTTCTCCGGACGCGTTTTTCTTTTTGAACTCCGGATCTTGACGTACCCTTTTTGCTGTCATATGATCTTGTCTATATCGAACGATCCTTTTTTTGATTATACGTAATTTATGCAGAATCGAGGTTGGGATTTCTGACCAAAGGAGGTGGTCCCCTTCGAGCCCAATCCGGTCCGGCATCTTACGCGCCATCCGAAACGATCGATCTCTTTGCGTTCTTCACGTTTTTTTTCGAACGATCTGGTTTCATCGACCATGCCCAAAAGGGGGACGAATCCATGGAAAAAGAGAGAAAACCGGCCGATATGCAGCTTCTGCTGCCGTCGCTCGCGGCAATCGTCGTCATCGCTACGTTTCTCGTCGTGAACAGGGAGACCGCCGAACCGTTCCTGAACAACACCATGACCTTCCTCACGCACCGTTTCGCTTGGTTTTTCGAATGGGGCACCGTGATCATCACGGGGCTCGCCCTGTGGCTCGCTTTCAGCCCCTATGGACGCATACGCTTCGGGACGGAGGAACCGGAGTTCTCCACGCTCACATGGATCGGCCTTCTCTTCACGGCGGCGATCGGTAGCAGCCTGATGTACTGGGGATTTCTGGAACCGATACACTATATGATGACCCCGCCGTTCGGCATAAGACCGGCTTCTCCCCAGGCGGCGGAGTGGGCCCTTCCCTACGTGATGTTCCATTGGGGCCTCAACGGCTGGCCGATCTTCTGCCTGCCAGGGCTTGCCATCGGCTACGCCTATCACATCAAAAAATCCAACTCCCTCCGGCTGTCGAGTGCGTGCAGGGGCTTTCTGGGAGATCGCGTCGACGGATGGCTCGGCAAGGCGATCGACATCGCCATCATCTGGGGCATGGTGGGAGGGCTCGGTACCTCCCTCGGCCTCGGCGTTTCGATGGTATCGCGCTGCGTGTGCGAGATATTCGGACTGCAACCCTCCCTGTACGTCGATCTCGCGGTCATCGTCTTCTGGACCATCCTTTTTTCGACGTCCGCGCTCCCGGGCCTTTACAAGGGGATCAAACTGCTGTCGGACATAAACGTGTACCTGGCGCTCGGACTCATGGCCTTCGTCGCGCTGATCGGGCCGACGTCGTTCATCCTGGCGAACTTCACGAACAGCCTCGGCATCATGTTGCAGAACCTCGTCATGATGAATTTTTACACCGATCCGATACAAAAGAGCGGTTTCCCACAGAACTGGACCGTGTTCTATTGGGCCTGGTGGTTCGCGAACGCCGCCTTCATGGCGATGTTCATCGCCCGGATTTCGCGCGGAAGAACGATTCGCCAGATCATCGTCGGAGAGTGTATCTTCAGCTCGCTCGGCAGTTGGATGTGGTTTGCCGTCTTCGGAAACTACGGAATCAACCTCCAACTCTCCGGGGCGCTCGACGTGACCGGGATTCTCGAAAAATCAGGCGGTCCCGAAGCGATCGTCGCCATGCTCAGGACGATGCCGTTCAGCGGAATCATCATACCCGTCTTTACCGCGCTTGCCTTCATCTTCCTCGCAACGTCCCTGAATTCGGCCACATACGTCATGGCCTCGATGACCTCGAAGGACTTCGGAGGAACGGACGAACCCGCGAAGTGGAACATCGTGCTCTGGGGGAGCATTCTCGGAGGAATGACCTTGATTCTGCTCATGATCGCCGGTACGAAGGCGCTGCGAGTGGTCCAGACCTCCGCGGTCTTCGTCGCGATCCCCGCCGTCTTCGTGGTGATTTTGATGACGCTGTCCATGATGAAATGGGCCAGGGAGGACTTCAGGGAGGAGTTGAAGGCCTGCCCGCTGATCAAAAAGGATTGAGGTGAGCAAATCGTGAAGTCCCTTGACGAAGGAACACTCGAGATACAGAATTTCCCCTTGCGCTCGTTCGTGTTGGGCGATCGAACGGAGTTCGACGACCGGACGGGGACGCTTTACGTCGACGAACGGGAAGCGCTCGACCTGGTTCGCGAGGACCCGAACATCCTCTTTGCGGAGCTGAAGGTCCTTTCACCCGGCGAGGCGGTGCGCGTCTGTCCGGTCAAGGATGCGTTCCAAATAAGAAAGACCCCCTTTGACACCGCGTTTCCCGGAGTGCTGGGACCGGTACGCAGCATGGCGAATCGGACCGGGACGATCAAGGCGATCTCCGGATGCTCGCTCTTGGTTTCGGGCATGAAGTTCGGAAGCCACCAGGACGGAGTGTTGGACATGGACGGTGTTTATCGTGACTACACTCTCTACGGCAACATGCGTCATCTGCTGCTGGTCGGGCATTCGAAGGAGGATGAAGGCCCTTCTTTACAGCTCAAGACCAACTGGAGCTTCCGCCTCGCCGGGATGAAACTCGTGGACTATCTCGCCGAGACCCTCGAGGGGAAGGAAAGCCGGGAACGGAGCGTCTATTCCACGGGGCCCATCCCTTCGGATGCGGTCGTTGGAAGTGCCGGACTTCCTCCCGTTCTCTGCGTTCTGCTCGTACAGGCGCAGATGGACGTGCCGGGGTACAACACCCTTGTTTTCGGAATGGACGCCGGCTCGATTCTCCCCACTCTTCTCCATCCGGTGGACGTCCTGGGCGGCGCGATCACGAGCGGCAGTTTCATGCCGTCGTCGACGAAGATGTCGACGTACGACTACGCGACGCACCCCATGGTCACCAGGCTTCTCGCCGAACATGGCCGGAGTGTGAACTTCGTCGGCGTCGTCGTCTCCGGGCTCTCCGTGGAGATGGACAGAAAAATCCGTTCGGCCGAACTGATCGCCACGCTCGCCGCAAGCGTCGGCGCGAAGGGTGCCGTGCTCATCGAAGAGGGATATGGAAACGCCGACGTCGATTTTTCGGAGGTCTTCATCGCTCTGGAACGGGTCGGCGTCAGAACGGTGGGAATGACCTGCGAAAGCAGTGGGCGCGATGGGACGGCCTCCCCGTTCGCCGTCATGGATTCGAGGCTCGACGCGATCGTGTCGACCGGCAACGTCTCGCAAAAGCTCCGGATGCCTTCCATGTCCGTGATCGGCGACATCATGGCCGTGGAGCGGGATCATATGCCCGGGGGCTGGCCCGGTTCGGTCGCCCCCGACGGACACGTCGAGATGGAGAACAATTATTTCTGTTCCTGCGGCGTCTGCGGGTATTCCACGAAATCCTGCGTCTACGGAGAGAACGACGCGTCGCAGACAATCCGTTCCGAGTGTTTTACCGAGCCTCCCGTCCCGGCGTGTGAGCGGGCATATGGGATGCTCGTCGCCAAGATGCGGGAGAGGCCGTATCGTTCCGAACTTCCCATCGAAGAGATCGAGAGGGTGCCCAAAGCACCTCCGATCGGAGTGAAAAATCCGACGATCGCCATCGTCACGACGACCGGACTCGTCCCGAAGGAAAACCCGGACGGCATTCCGCCGAACGCCGCCACGCGTTGGGGCGCGTACTCCATCGAGGGCAAGGAGAGCCTCGATCCGAACGATTATCTCTGTCTGCACGCGGGTTACGATATCGTGGAGGAAAACGCCAATCCCGACCGGTACGTCCCGGTCGACGCGATGAGAGCTCTGGAGAGAGAAGGGCGACTGCTGCTGTACGGCAGATATTTCGTGACGGAGGGCACCGAGACGACCGCGGGGGAGGCCATGCGAATGGGGCGGGAGATCGCGAAGGAACTTCTCGCCGCAAAGGTGGACGGGGTTCTCTTCGTGACCAGTTGGGGGACCTGCACCCGGTGCGGCTCCTTTATGGCCCGCGAGATGGAACGGGCCAAAATTCCGACGGCGCTTCTCGCGAATCTCTATCCCATCGCGGAATCCCTTGGCGTGCACCGAGTGGCCCCCGCGATGAGCGCGCCCTTTCCACTCGGCGATCCGGCGATTTCCCGGGACGCCGAGTCGAAAAGCCGGAAAAAATTCGTGGAGAAGGCCTTCATGCTTCTGTTCGAAAACTGAGGCCGGGAAACGGAAAACCGGCTTCGATCATATGGCGCATCTCCCTCACGCGATCGTGCATAAAGCCCGCACGCCGCAAGCGTGCGTTTTGTGGTAAAATTTCAAGTGGCGTGTCCGTTCGTTGAGGAGGTGTGCGGATGAAGGATTCGAAGAGCAGAGCGTCTTTCGATCCCGAAGAGGAGCGGGCGCTTTGGCGTGAAGCGGCGGCAGGGGACGAGGGCGCACGCGAAGCGCTGATCCTTGCCTATCGGCCGATGGTCTTCTGGCTGGCGAAAAAATTCCGCGTCCCCTACAGCTCTTACCCGGATCTCGTTCAGGAGGGGATGGTCGGTCTCATCTCCGCGGTCGACCATTTCGACGTTGCCCGCAACAACCGGTTCATCACCTACGCATATTACAGAGTCAAGGGGCGCATGGCGAATTTTCTCCAGCGCTCGGAGGCGAGGGCACCGCTGCCGGTCGAAAACGAGTATCTGGAGCGCGCCGAATCGTTCGAGGACGGCCTGCTGGACAGACATGAATGGCTTCTTGCGATCGAGGACGGTTTCAACCACCTTCCCGAACGGGAGAGACAGATCGTCCGCTCCCTGGTCGTGGAGGGGAGGAAGGCCGCCGATGTGGCGAGCGAACAGGGTGTCGGCGTCAGCCATATATACAGGCTCCAGCGTAAGGCGATCGCGAGGCTGAAAGGCTGGTTTCTGGAGGATGCCACTTTCAAGGTGTGAGAGGGGAGAATCTTTATCGCAGACGGTGATTTTCATCCTTGTACTCTGGAGACGTGATTGATATGGAAAAATTCTCCGACTTTTCCACACAAAGACGACTCAAGCGGCTGGAACGCTGGCTTGCGAGGTGCGTGGCCGCCTGCCGCTGCGGATTTTGGGGATCTGCCTTGATGGAGGTGGAATGCCTGGAGGCCGAGGCCCGCGCGTTTCGAACGGAGCTCTGGGCGGCCATGGAGGAGAGCGAACGCGCTTCGTCTCCCAGACGGCTTGCGTCTCGCCTCGCCTCGGTCGGATTGGTGGGCGTGCTCGCCACGATCCTGGTCCTCTCGACAGGGCTCTCTCTCTCCGTCGATCAGGATCGGCCCTTTCAGTTCCACGGCGGCGAATCCGTGGCGCTGCTCTCGACGATCGAAAGCGACATGCTCGACGCCCTCCGAGAGAGCCTGAGCAGCGGCAATCGCGGACGTGTCGTTGTCACGCTGGACATCGCGGACGAGCCCGGACGGCCGAAAACCGAGCCGGGAAGCGCCTCCGCCGCGGAGGCGAAACCGCTGCCGGTGGTACGGTATTCGGTGAAAAAGGAAGCCCGGGGGAAAGAGCGTCCTTTTACGAAGGAATCCCTTTCCCCGAAGGAAAACGCCGACC
>DAIPHL010000149.1:0-5267 GCA_036771375.1 Synergistaceae bacterium
GGTCGGCGGTACCTCCCCTCTCGCATTCACCGGGGACAAGATCGAGTTCCGGACCCCCGGCGCCTCCCAGGCCGTCTCGCTTCCCGTGACCGCCCTCGCAGCTCTTTGGAGTTGGGGGATAAAAGAGTTCTCCGAAGCGATGGAGAAGAAGATCGAGAACGGAACCGATCCACTCGACGCGGCGCTCGAGGTCGCCGCCTGCTTTTTCGAACGTTCGAGAGACATTCTTTTCGAGGGGGACGCGTACGGCGAGGCGTGGAGGAACGAGGCCGGGCGCCGGGGACTCGTCCGTTCGCACACTCCGGCCGAAGCGATGGATCTCATGCTGGAGAAGAAGACCGCGTCGATGCTGGAGGAGTTGGGCATATACAAAAAGAGGGAACTCGAAGCGATTCACGACGTCAGGATGGATTCCTTCTGCACCGCCATGGAGGTGGAGATGGCCCTTCTGTTCGACATGCTGTACGAGGGCGTCTTGCCGGCGATCTCCAGACAGATGATACTGGAGAAAAACGCGATCGCCGCCATGGAGGGTGAAGACTTCCCCGAAAGCGACGTCTGGCGGGGCTTCATCCGGGAACTCGGCGAAAACAAGGCCCTCCTTCTCAAGGAGGCCTCCATGCTCGCGGCCCTGAAGTCTCACCTGAACGAACTCCCCCCGAGAAAGCGCGCCGACGTCATCGTCGGAGAGGTCGTCCCTCTGATGGAGAACATACGGAAGAAGTGCGACACGGTCGAGTTGATGATCGCGAGCGAAATATGGCCGTACCCGATCTACCGAAATCTGCTCTCCCTGTCGGTGTGAAGAGGACTCGATCCCATCGTGATCGACCAAGTCGTATCCAAAGACGAGGACATCATCGCTGAGGCTTAAGCATTCGTTCCTTTCGGAGGAAAACGTCTCCACGATCGCCGGATAAGGTACGCTAAGTTGCGCAAAATCAAGTAGGTATCAAAGAGACATGAAAGAACCCCGTCCGGTAAGATTTCAAGTTGACAAGACCCAAATCTTACAGCGGGAATTGAAGGAACTTGTCCGCAGCAGCGTGGAGGAAACGCTGAATAACCCCTTCTGGAACAGGAAGCGTCGGAACTGTTGAAAGCGGAGCGTCACGAACGGACTTCGGAGCGCGAGGGGTATCGCGCCGGTCACTATGACCGCAGCTTTACGACAACCTCCGGCAAAGTGAAGCTCAAAATGCCGAAGCTGAAGGGCGTGGCGTTTGAAACGGCCATCATAGAGCGTTACCGCCGCCGTGAGAGCTCCGTGGAAGAAGCGATCGTGGAGATGTGTCTGGCCGGCGTGTTGGTCCGCCGGGTTAAAGAGGCGGCTGATAAGCTGGATGCCGGAATAGAGGAAACACTAACGTATATGAGTTCCCCGACAGAGCATTGGCCCAAAATTCGCAGCAACAACGTGATTGAACGACTGGGTCGGGAAATCCGCCGCCGTACGCGCGTAGTGGAAACGTTCCCGGACGGGAAGCCAGCCCTGATGCTCGTCTGTGCCAGGCTCAGATACGTGACGGCCAGCCGTTGGGGGACAAAACAGTATATGTCTATGAAACACCTGGCTGAAATGCCAGTGGATGAGACCGCAAATGCAGCAGAATAGCAGATTCTTACCAGAAGGAATATTTTTTGCGCAAAACTATTGACGGCACCAAAGTTTATGGCGACGTTCTCGAGTGTGGCTTTTCGATCGTCAACCCAGCGTGGCACACCGGGCCCTGCCTACTTTCAGTCACTTCGATAGAACACCCTTTATTCGACTTCTACGTCTACGAACACGGTTGGACGCCATCGGCATGTAAACTCAACATCGTGCTGGACCAGGAACGTAAAGCGGTGGGCAAGGCCCTCGGCTATCATCTTCGCCCGATGGAAGACTTCAGTGGTATGCCTGACGGCTTTACAATGAACTTCATCTTTTAAGTGGCTGAAGCGGTCGTCCTCCTTTCTCATGTCCCCGATCTTCTCCCTTCACGAGGTGCTTCATGCCCCACATCGGGCAGCGAAAACGTGTATCGCAGCCGTTATAGGGAGAAATCCCGTTACCATTCCAATCACAAGAATGTCAAACGACCCTTGTTTATCTCATCAGGATGTTTTTCATCCAAAAAAACAATTTGCACATTTCAAAGATATCCGCCATAGGGCATGTTATAATTTCCAAGGACTCGATAAACACGGCAATTTATCAAAGGGAACGTTTGCGTCACAATCAACATCTCTTTTTGCAAAATGCCGGAAATTCCGGGTGCCGTTAATGTAACTTTCATCATGATTGCCACAACCCATATCGTCACAGGATCGTCAGGTCCTTTCGGTACGTGGGTTTTGCAGAGTTTATCGCAGAAAGTATCGAGATCATGATTAATTGTATTGAAGACCGACCCCCGTGATCTCGGAAGTTTGGGATGCGGATCAATTGGCTACAGAGAACTTTGAGCGAAATACAAGTTTCGATCCATCCGTTTTTCGCTTTCTGTGCATTCGTCAACACGCTTTATGAGGGGCGTTACCTACCCTTTAGATGGTTATTATATCGGTCAAGCTCCAACTTAATCTCTTAAACGAATGAGGTGCTTTTATGGAAAAATATCTAGCAGGAAACAACGAGTATTGGCAAAAACCCTATACGGCGGATAACGTAGAAAGCTTTGTTTTTAGGGTATACGGACGTATTCTGAAATACGAACTGGGCATAACCGGGGAAAAAGGTGAGAAATTGTTGGATTTCGGCTGTGGGGAAGGAGCCAATTTGTCTTATTTCAACAGGCTGGGCTTTGATGTTTACGGAGTGGATATCAGCAGACCGGCTATAGACAAATGCAAAGAACGGATGCCGCACATCGCAGATCATTTTAAGATCGTCGAACCGGAAGCAAGTGAAAACGACATTTTTTTCGACAATGTGAAGTACGATGTCGTAATAGCCATTCAATCCCTTTATTACTATTCTCCGAAAGATTTGGAAAAACGTCTTTTTTCCTTAAAAAACCAGATGAAGCCGGGGGGAGTCCTCTACGCCACAATGATGGGAACAAAATGTTGGTATTATGAAAACTCCAAACCATGCGACAACGGCATGAGGGTCGTCAATATACACTCTCCCCGCTTAAACGCAAGTGACTACTATGTAACGTTCACCGAGACAAAAGAGGATCTGCTCGAGAAATTTTCCATGTTCAAAAAACTGCACATCGGCTTTTACGACGCATGTTACAGAGAGGACGAGGGCTCGGATTTCCACTGGACGTTCGTGGGACAAGCCTGATATAAAATTCCAAGCAAGAAAAGCGTTCAACCCGGGACCTGGAGATATTGATCCTCACGAACGTAAATCGCTCTGCGTCATGCAGTGGTTTGTGGAGAAGTTTGTTTTTACCTTATGTCCCTATGTGGGGATGACCGAGGAAAAACACTTACGCGTCGGCTCTCCGGCAAAGCGCGGAGAAGCGCTTCGCCGGAGAACCGGTCGCCGGGGAAAATCAGGCCTGAAGCCTTTGCCGGCGGAGCGCTTTTACGATCTCACTGACGCAAAGCGGCACCACCGACAGCGCGAGGACCAGGAACCAATCGGAGGAATTCAGCGAAACCACCTTGAAAATCCTGGCCATGAACGAAATGTGAATCACCCCCACCTGAATCACGATTCCGACAAAAAGCGCGAGCAGCATGGAGCGGTTGCTCCCGAGACCGAGCGAGAAAATTCCCTTGGTCTGGCTGCGCAGAGCGAACGCGAAAAAGAGCTGAGAAACGGCCAGAACGACGAACGCCATCGAGCGTGCATGTTGGAGTCCCTCCCTGTCGATCGGGTTGCCCGGGCCCTCCAGATCCATCATGTGCGTGAGGATGGAAAGATCGTGGATGCTTGTATAGCGCATCGCCCCGATCACAAAGGCCGAGAGCGTCAAGACTCCGATGAGAAGCCCGTTCGCCGCCAAAAAACCGATGTTTCCCCTGAACAGGCTCTGTGTGGAGCGCTGCGGTTTTTCCTTCATCACGTCGGGGTCTCCCGGCTCGACACCCAAGGAAAGAGCGGGAAAGGTGTCGGTGATCAGATTGACCCAAAGAAGGTGGACAGCCTGGAGGGGGACCGGCCAACCGAGCAGGACGGCGAGAAAGAGGGCTACGAGCTCGCCGATGTTGCAGGAGAGCAGGAAGAGGATCGCCCTTTTGATGTTGGCGAAGATGTTTCGTCCTTCTTCGACCGCCGTGACGATGGTCGCAAAGTTGTCGTCGGTCAGAATCATGTCGGAGGCGCCCTTGGCGACGTCCGTTCCCGTGATTCCCATGGCGACACCGATATCGGCCGCCTTCAGCGACGGGGCGTCGTTCACGCCGTCTCCCGTCATCGATACGACGTTGTCCATCGATTTGAGAGCCTTCACGATGCGCACCTTGTGCTCCGGAGAGACGCGCGAGAACACCCGGATCGATCCGATCCGATCCGCCAGCTCCTCGTCGGAGCAACGATCCAATTCCGTCCCGGTCATCGTCTGTTCCGGGCTCTCCGCGATGCCGAGCTCCTGTGCGATGGCAAAGGCCGTCCTCGGATGGTCTCCGGTAATCATCACCGTGGTGATACCGGCTTTTTTACACGTCTCGATCGAATCTTTCACCTCAAGACGCGGCGGATCCATCATCGCGACGAGTCCGATGAATGTCAGGCCCTGTTCGATCTCGTCCTCGGAAAGATCGGACTCCTTCGTATCCTTGTAGGCCGCCCCAAGGACGCGCAGCGCGGCATCCGACATCTTTCCCACCTCGCTTGACACCTCGGCTCGAATCTCGTCCGTAAGGGGAAGTGCCTTCCCTTCGCGCAGAATCGACACGCAGCGATTCAGGAGGTTGTCCGCCGCTCCCTTGGTCATGACGCGGTATCCGTCTCCGTGGACGTGGATCGTCGACATGAGTTTACGACCGGAGTCGAACGGAAGTTCGTTCACCCGGCGATGGCGCTCGTTCGACGCGGACGCCTCGACTCCATGCCGCTTGCCCGCCTCGATCAGCGCGACCTCAGTGGGGTCTCCGGTGGAGGAGCCGCCCTCGCTCGAGGTCGCGTCGTTGCAGAGGACGATCGCTTCCAGAAGGGTGCGGTGCGCGGCGTCCTCCACGCGCAGTTCCGCGACGTCCAGGACCTCGCCGTCGACCCAATACTTCAAGACGGTCATCCTGTTCTGCGTGAGGGTGCCCGTTTTGTCCGAACAGATCACGTCCACGGCCCCCAGCGTCTCCACAGAGGGCAGCTTTCGCCGACC
>DAIPHL010000150.1:0-5203 GCA_036771375.1 Synergistaceae bacterium
GGTCGGCGGGGCCCGGGAGCGCTCGTTGAGCCTTCGGCGGACCTCCTGTCGCCGCTTTTAAATTCCTCATCGGTCCGCCGGTCGGTTTTCATAAGGGGTGCCGCGGTCTTTTGTCATACGGACTTGCTTTTGACGTCGAACACACCCGTTTCTCCCTCGTCGTTTCGAGGCATCCGGCACGGGAACGAGGCTGATAATCTTCAATAACAGAAAAAACACCTCTAACCTACCGCGCGACGATTCTTTTATCGGCGGGAATTCGACTGGAGGAGATCATCCGAAAGAGATGATATACCATACGATAAAATAAAAAAAGGTGATGTCAGGCGTAATTTCTTGTCCAAGGGGTTTGGCCACAAAGAAAAAACCGCCCTGTCGCAGGCGGTTGATTTTTCTGGCTCCTCGGCGAGGACTCGAACCTCGAACCTAGTGGTTAACAGCCACCCGCTCTGCCGGTTGAGCTACCGAGGAATCCGATACATAAGATTTCAAGCGGCAGGACGCCGGCTTGAAAACCCGACGTGCAGTATCCTAACATATTTTTCGAGCCTGTCAAGAGAAGGCGCTCCTTCCCCTCCTCGCCGGGCCGGGACGTGTCGCCCCGCAAATTTCGTGTCGATTTTGCATTTCGAAGGTGCGCGGGATTTCGTCGGTTGCATGGCGCAGCGGCTCCATCGGGCGTCGTGTGGACGGGAGACGAGTCATTTTCAAGGATAAGCGAAAATTCCGAGTGATATTATCAAGGCGGCGTAGTAATATTTCCCTGTCTGCTGGGATTTGTGGAGGAGTGATTTTCATGTCAAAGAGCAATAAAGTTTTAATCGGGATTATCTTCCTGCTTCTCGTCGCGCTCTCCCTTTCGTTGTCGGGGCATTTCCTGTTGACCAGGAACGGAAACGCGCAGCCCGAGACGGAGCGTACCGCAAAGGCGACGGGAAGCGATTTCTATACGCAGAACCCCATTGCGAAGATCGCAAGAGAGTGTTCGCCAGCGGTCGTGAACATCGATACCGTCACGTTGGTCAAGCAGAATCCCTTCCCCTTCGGAAACGATCCGTTTTTCAAGGAGTTTTTCGGAGAGGGCTTCGGAGGGCCGGTCCAGGAGAGAACCGTTCCCGTCCCCGCCAAGGGCTCCGGCTTCATCGTGGACAAGGCGGGCTATATCCTGACCAACAACCACGTGGTCGAGAACGCCAGCAAGATCACGGTCACCCTGTTGGACGGACGTCACTTCAACGCGAAGCTGGTCGGGAGGGATCCCACCTTCGATCTCGCGGTGATCCAGATAAAGGCCTCGAACCTTCCGACGCTTCCGCTCGGGGATTCCGATGCGGCCGAGGTCGGAGAGTGGGTCGTGGCGATCGGCAATCCGCTCGGTTTCGAGAATACGGTCACGGCGGGCGTCATCTCCGGGAAGAACCGGACGCTCCAGGACAGCGGCGTGAACTTCCAGGGCATCATACAGACGGACGCCGCGATCAACCCCGGCAACAGCGGCGGCCCGCTGATCGACCTGAACGGACAGGTCGTCGGCATCAACAACGCCATCGTCCGGGGGGCCCAGAGCATGGGTTTTGCGGTCCCCATCAACATGGCGAAACAGATCATGGATGATTTGATCAAACACGGCGAGGTCAAACGGGGTTGGATGGGCGTCCTGGTCCAGACGATCACGCCGGCCTTTGCCGAGACGTATCGGATCCCGACCGGCGAGGGCGCGGTGATCTCGGATATCGTGAGGGGTTCTCCCGCGGAGAAGGCCGGTTTTCGCCGGGGCGACGTCGTCGTCGGTATAGACGGGAAAAAGGTGAAATCCAGCCAGGATGTCGTGCTCTACGTCCGTAACAAACTGATGGGCGAGACGGTCAGCCTCGAGATATACCGGGACGGTAGGAAAGAGACGATCAAGGTGAAGCTCGGGGAAATCCCGGGCAAGGGAGACGCGCCGAAGGCCTCCAGGACGCCGGATTCCGGGCGCAGCCCCAGGGAGTCCACCCGCATCGGTGCGACGGTGAGCGAGATCACGCCGGAGCTTCGGGAGCTCTACGGGCTTTCGTCCGAGGAGGGGCTCGTCGTCACCTCGGTCGAGCGTTCCTCGATCGCGGGCGAGCTGGGACTGCAGCAGGGAGACCAGATTCTGGAGGTCAATCGTAAAAAGGTGACGACCGTTTCGGATTGGGAATCGATCATGGACAGAGGGCCGAAGACCTTCGTGCTGCTCGTCCAGCGGGAGGGACAGACGCTCTTCTTCACGTACAAGAAGTAAAGGAGCGATCGGCAGGACTCGTTCGGCCGCAACGGGGCTCCTCCTCGACGCCGGAAGACGGATTTTCGAGCCCTTCTCTGGTTTTATCGGAGTGATTGCGATAAGATGGGTGGAGGCGATCGAAAGGGAAGGTCCGGTCTCCGGTGGTGGAGGGGTCCCCTTTTCTTTGCGATGTCGATCGAACGTTTCGGGAAGGGAGATTACGCGGTGTCATGAGCTCGTATTGTAAGCGGAGTCCGGTGTGGATCGGAAGATGTTGAAGGCGGGGGATCTGGTCTTTCTCTGGTCTCCTCACAAGGGGGACAGCTTTCTGGTTCGCCTCAATCCGGGCTCTACGCAGGGAAGCCAATTGGGACAGATGAAGCACGACGACATCATCGGCATGGCGTACGGCGACGTCATCCATACGAACATCGGAAATCCCTTTTTCATCCTGCGCCCGTCGGTGGGCGAGTACACCCGCAGGATAAAACGCCAGACCCAGGTCGTCTTTCCGAAGGACAGCGGTTTTATCATACAGCACCTCAATTTCGGGCCGGGTTCCACGGTCGTCGAGTGCGGGACCGGTTCCGGCGGGCTCACGTCAATTTTTGCCCACTTCGTGGGAGACCTTGGCCGCGTGATCAGCTACGACAGGCGGGAAGAGTTCTCGAAGCTGGCGGAGAGCAACACCGAGAGGTGGGGGGTCCGCCATCGGGTGGAGTTCAAGGTACGCGATCTCGGCCTCGGCTTCGACGAACGCGACGCGGACGCCGTTTTCCTGGACGTGCGCAATCCCTGGGATTACATGAAAATCGCCCACGAGGCGCTGGCGTGGGGGCATCACATCGGAATTCTGGTGCCGACGTTCAATCAGATCGAAAGGACGTTGGAGGCGCTTGCCGAGTACAATTTCGTGGATATCCAGGTATTGGAGCTCCTGATGCGTTATCTGAAGACCGATCCGAGACGGATCAGGCCGGACGATACCATGACGGCTCACACCGGTTTTCTGATCTTCGCGGCGAAAGCGAGGCCATTGCCCCGCGCCGCGGCGGAGCCCGTTCGAAACAACGAGCCTTCCGGTGAAGCGGCTTGCGCACAATGAACGCCGGACGGCTTCTGCTCCACGTCTGCTGTGCGCCGGACGCGACCGTCCCATGGCCCGTCTTGCTCGACGAAGGATACGACGTGACCGGTTTCTTTTACGGGAACAACATCCATCCCGAGGACGAGTGGCGATCGAGGCGCGATGCCTGTACGCGCCTTGCCGCCGTGCTCGAAGAGGCGTTGGTCGTTCTTCCCTACGAGCCGGACGCCTGGTTTGACGGCCTCGAAGGCCTCGAGGACGAGCCGGAGGGCGGAGCCCGTTGTGCGCTCTGCTTCGAAAAACAACTCTCGTCCGCTGCGAAATACGCGCGAGAACACGGCTTCGCCTCCTTTTGCACCACGTTGACGATCAGCCCCCACAAAGACGTCGCGCTCATCGACGGAATCGGACGGAAAATCGGCGGAGAGAGTGGAATCGAATGGCTTTCCAGGGTCTGGAGAAAGAACGGCGGGTTCGGGATATCCGTTCAAAGAAGCCGGGATTTGGGTCTATACAGGCAGAGCTACTGCGGCTGTTCCTATAGCGTCTTGCGTAAAGGGGGTGGCAATTCTGTGCGGTCTTGACGATTCCGAGGCCTGTTTGCCGGAGGGAAAGCTGTCGCCGGAAGCGCTCGCCCGGCATGTCTTTCGAAATTGCGGAACGATGCGCCCCGAGGTGCTGGTCGGTCCCGCCGTGGGCGAAGACGCCTCCGTGATCCGCTGGCCCGAGGGCAAGCTGATGGTGTTTGCGTCCGATCCCATCGTCGGAGCCGCAAAGGGGGCCGGACGGCTCCTGGTTCGGGTCAACGTCAACGACGTCGCTTCGAAGGGAGCGGAGCCGGCGTTCATCGCGATCACCCTGATCTTGCCGCCGGCGATGGGGACGGCCTCCGTCTCGTCGATCATGCGGGAGATCCACGAAGAGTGTCTGGCAAACGGCATCGCGATCGTCGGAGGGCACACCGAATTCAATGATCGCTATGCCCACCCCGTCCTGAACGCCGCGTTGATCGGTACCGCCGACAGGGTGTTCCGCGCGGACGACATCCGTGAGGGTGACGTGGTCTTCGTCTCCAAACACATCGGCATCGAGGGCATGGCGATTCTCGCGTCGGACAGACCGGATCTGCTCACGGAGGCGCTTGCACCCGAGGAGATCTCCGAGGTCGTTCGCTGGATGGACGAGACGTCCGTGCTCGTCGAATCTCGACTTCTGCGCGATCACGCCTCCTTCATGCACGATCCGACGGAGGGCGGTTTCTACGGCGGTCTCGGCGAGATCTGCCGACTCGCTTCACTGTCGGCGGAGATCGATCCGGACGCGATTCCTCTGCACCCCTACACGCGGAGGGCCTCCGAGGCCCTGGGGTTCGATCCCCTTCGCTTCGTCGCCTCGGGGAGCATGATGGCGGTCGTCCCTCCCGACGCGGCGGATGTGGTGGAACGTGCTTTCAAGGAAGCGCGGATCGACATTGCGATGGTGGGACGAATGACGAAGGACACCGGCTCGCGGGACGACGCAAAATGGCGGGAGCCCCGGGAAGAGCTGTGGGCACTGTTGAAACGCGAGGGGATATAGGGGATTGTACGCTTCTTCATACGACGCGAGAGTGAAGAAAATTCAGTCGCTTCTGGCCAAGACCTCGTGTGACGCGCTTCTGGTCGTCTGTCAGGACGGAGTCGGCTGGGAGGATGTCCGTTATCTGACCGGTTTTGCCGGGAGCTCCGGTGTCTTTCTGATCACCTGGGACGACGCGGTGCTCTTTACGGATTCCCGGTATTCCGCGCTCGCGCGGGAAAACGCCCGATGCCGGACGATCTGCTGTTCGGATGTGGGAAGAAAGAGCCCGCTCTACGCCGCCCTGGAAA
>DAIPHL010000151.1:0-5174 GCA_036771375.1 Synergistaceae bacterium
GGTCGGCGTGATCCGAAACGTTCCCCCGGCCACACTGGAAGGAGAAGAGGACCTTCTGGCACAGGCAAAACGCAACGGGGAAGCTTTGGGAATCGCTCTGGGAAACTCTCACAAGGTCTACAAGGACGAAAAGCTGCAGGAAACGGCAGCGATGATGATGCACGCCGTCAGGGCGGGTCTTCTCCCCGAGACGGCGGCGGAGACGTTCTCCGCTTTCGCCCTTCACGGATACGCCTTCGACGCATCCGCCGCACTCGTCCACGAAGCGGCCGAAGCCGTGCGAACCTCTCGTTTCTCCGACTCCGGCGTGGAGTTGTGCAGGCAACTCAGAAAAATGGTTTCGGAGAAGGAACCGGTCCAGGAGATGAAAAAACAGGTCCTTGTCGCGGTAAGAAGAGAACAGGCAAAACAGAAGGAACTGCTGGCACAGAAACAAAAGGAACGCGAGGTGCGCGAATCTCGGTACAACGACGAGAGCGGTTCCAAAGAACCCACCGCCGTGGCCTCAAAACCCGGAGCTTCTTCCGTGACCTCTTCCGGTTCTCCCTCTTCGGCGAGAGCATCCAAACAGAAAACCCGTGCATTTGCTTCGTCAAAAGCGCCGTCCGCGAGAACCACCGGAACAGCGGGCGCCGCTTCCTCTTCTGGAACATCGAACACCGCGGGGACGGGCAACACCGCTACGCAGACGGGTAGCAACGGCAACGCAAACGCTTCTTCGTCCGGGCAACAAGGAACAAACGAAACCGCGAACAACGAGACAACTTCGGCGGGAAACGCATCCTCTCCCTCCGACTCTTCCGCGAGTTCCGGCAACAACGATTCTCCTGCCGGAGCTTCGGACGGCGCAAAGACATCCGACAGCGCTTCAACTTCCTCGGGTACGGACGCCGATTCGTCGTCTCCGAGCAACGCTGCGGCGCCGGATAGGTCCGACACAGCCCAACAGAAGGAGACCTCTTCTACCTCGACTTCGGATACAACCGCGGCACAGTAACCCGGACAGGACCGCCGGACAATTGCTCATGCCGCGGATGAAATTTTGTGGATCCACGTATCTACCCTTTAACATCCGCACCTACTGTGTTATGATCTGTAAGAGCTGGTCCCTTTGCTTGATTTGAAAAAATGAAGAGGAAGTCGTTTGCGGCAGAGAGATTCCAAGACTGCGATTTGTGTCGTCGTGTTTCAGGCTATTCGGGAATTTCGCAAACGTCCTTTCATGCCCTGGTTCGAGGCTGACGTTGACGTCTCGCAAACCAAAAGATTTCATTGTACACCTAAACACGTAAGTTTGAACGACAAGAGTTCACGAAGGCGCGACGGTTCGCCGCCGTTCTTTGTGCAAGAAGTGCCGCAAATACGAGGGCGCCGGGCCGGAAGAGGGATACTCACGCCTCGCTTCGGCCTTGGGCAAAACCGGGCGAAAGAACCCTTACGAGCAGGAGCGCCACGCAAGAGGGAGGTGATCACCCGATCCAAAGAAGGAGATCGAATACGAGTCACCAGCTTGATCATTTGGGGGTCATAAAATGGAGGACGTAAAAGAGAAGACAATCCTTGAGACAAAAGAAGCGGAGACGGATCAAAAATCCATCGACTTCGAAGAGTTGATGAGAAAATACGACACCGAAGCCCGCTTCCGTACACCGGGCGGGTGGCAGTTGAAGCTGATCACGATTCTCGCCATCGCCATGTCGTGCTTTCACTTCTACACGGCGGGACAGGGTCTCCTGCCCGCTCAAAAACAGGGAGCCGTACACCTGGCTTTTACCCTCGTTCTCGTCTTCTTGCTCTACCCCATCAAGGGGGACATGCCCAAAAACACGAAGGTGCCGTTCTACGATATCTGTCTTGCCATCCTGGCCGCGGTTCCATTGGTCTATCTCGTCTGGCAGATCGACATCATCGCCATGGAACGTTCCGGCCTGCCGACGAAAATCGATCTCGTGATGGGCTTTATACTCATCGCCCTTTTGCTGGAAGCCACCAGGAGAATCTCCAACCCCGTCTTGCCCGGACTTGCGGTGGCCGCACTCCTCTACTGTCACTTTGGGCAATATATGCCCGAGATGCTCTCACACAGGGGTTTTACGATCAATCGTATTGTAAATCACATGTATCTCGGCACCGAGGGAATCTTCGGGACGCCTCTCGAGGTCTCCTCGACCTTCGTCTTCATGTTCATACTCTTCGGCTCCGTCCTTGAAAAGACGGGAATGGGCAAGTTCATCATCGACCTGTCGCTCGCCCTGGCGGGCTGGTCCACCGGGGGACCGGCGAAGGTCGCGGTCGTCGCGTCCGGTCTCATGGGAACCGTCTCCGGCTCCTCCGTCGCCAATGTCTGTACGACCGGAATGTTCACGATTCCTCTCATGAAGAGCGTCGGATACAGGCCCTACTTCGCCGGCGCCGTCGAAGCGGTCGCGAGCACCGGAGGACAGATCATGCCTCCCGTCATGGGAGCGGGCGCTTTCATCATGGCGCAGTTTCTCGGCGTGGGCTATCTCGAAGTCGCCATCGCGGCCATCGTTCCGGCGTTGCTCTATTATTTCGCCGTCATCGTCCAGGTGCACTTCGAGGCAAATCGGCTCGGGCTCAAGGGCCTGAGCAGAGACCAACTTCCCAAACTGAGCAGACTTCTCAAGGAAAAAGGCTTTCTACTGATACCGCTGGTTGCCATCGTCTATCTGTTGATCGCGGGATACACGCCGCTCATGGCCGCCTACTGGGGCATCTGGGTGAGCTTCTTCCTCTCCTGGCTCAACAGGGAAACCCGCCTGACCCCAAGGCGTCTCATGGAGGCGTTCGAAGCGGGCGCGCGCGGAGCGCTTTCGGTGGCCTGCGCCTGTGCCTGCGTCGGAATGGTCGTCGGCATGGGGACCCTCACGGGCCTCGCCCTGCGTATCGCGGGAGCCATCGTCACGTTGGCGGGCGGCAAATTGATCCTGACCCTCTTTTTCACCATGTGCGCCAGCATACTGCTCGGTACCGGCCTTCCGACGACCGCGAACTTCATCGTGACCAGTACCATGGCCGCCCCGGCTCTCTTGCAGCTTGGAGTGCCGGCGATCGCGGCGTATATGTTCGTCTTTTATTTCGGCATCGCCGCCGACCTCACGCCCCCCGTGGCGCTCGCCGCCTATGCGGGCGCGGGAATCGCCGGAGACGACCCGATGAAGACCGGCGCGACCGCGTTTAAACTGGCCCTCGCCGGTTTCCTCGTGCCTTATATCTATGTCTACAATCCGATCCTGCTCTTCGTCGGCGCCACGCCGCTTCCCATGATACAATCGATCGCGACGGCCCTGATCGGAGTGTTTCTGCTTGCCATGTGCACGATCGGCTTTTACAAGGCGCCGCTCCCATGGTTCCTTCGCATCATCGCTCTTGCCGGCGCGATCGCGCTTCTGGACCCCGGCACGACGACCGACATTGTGGGCCTCGCGGTGCTTGTCGGAATGCACGTCATCCAGACCTACAGAGCAAAGAAACGAGGACCGAAAGCGGCATCCTGATCCGTGGACATCGGTAAGGGATAAAAGAGAGGAGGTGCTTGGGGGAAAACGTCCTACGTGGAAAAGCGGCGATCGAAACGACATCGGCACGATCTCTTGTAAGGAGGAATTTCAATGAGCAGAAAAAGACTTTTCATCATCGCGATCTTGGCCGTAACAGCGACTTTGGTCGCTTCGGCCGCTGTCTTTGCGGCGTCCAAGACATTTCTTTCCATCGCCACAGGCGGAACGTCGGGCACATACTATCCGATCGGCGGCGCCATCGCACAGGCCGTGACCAAGGGCTCCGGCATCCAAGCGACAGCGGAGACCGGCAACGCCTCCGTCGCGAACATCAATCTGGTTTCGAAGGGCGACATCGAAGTGGCGTTCGCGCAGAACGACATATCCTTCTGGGCCTATAACGGCAAGCTCATGTTCAAAACCCCGCTCAAGAACATCCGCGCCATCGCTGCGCTCTATCCGGAGCACATACAGCTGATCACGGCCAAGGGCTCCAACATCAAGACGATCGAGGACCTCAAGGGAAAGCGGGTCGGCGTCGGCGCGCCCGGCTCCGGCGTTGAAGGCGACGTTCGCGCGATCTTCGAGGTCGCCGGGCTCAAATACAGCAATATGAAGGTCGATTTCCTCGACTTCGGAGCGACCACGAGCCGCTTCAAGGACAACCAGATCGACGCCGGATTCGTCGTCGCCGGATTCCCGACTGCCTCGGTCATGGATCTATCCACGACGAAGGACATCTCCCTCCTCAGCTTCGATAAAGCGTTCCTCGACAAGCTGAGCAAGGCGCATCCCTATTTCGTGAAGAGCAAGATCCCCGCCAACACTTATCGCGGTGTGACGGCCGACACCATGACCCCGGCGGTCATGGCTCTACTCGTGACCCATGACAAGATTCCCGACAAGGTAATTTACGACTTCACCAAGGCGATGTTCGCAAACATCGGCGATGTGCACGCGTCTCACGCGAAGGGCAAGGAGATCAACCTCAAGACCGCTCTCGACGGCCTGACGATTCCTCTCCATCCCGGCGCGGCGAAGTTCTACAAAGAAAAAGGCATGGCGACGGAAAAAACGCCCCCCCTGCCATAAGAAGGACGTCTTGAGGCGCTGCGTGAAAACAGCATTGCGCTTGGCAGGGAATGCCCTGATGGGTTCTTGCCGGATGAAAAGAAATGAATCCCGCGACAAGGGCGGACCTATGCGTCCGCCCTTTGGGATTTTCAAAGACCGGCGCGTGACCATGAGAACGCGATTTTCGCTCCTTCGTCTCGGATGGATGAAGGAACGATTTTTCGTCACGGGATCGGATTTTCAAACAACCGCTCTTCGCCCGAACCGATACCGCGGACGCGGGAAGTGACGAACCGTGGCAAACCTTATCTCGACAATCACATACCTTTTTTTGGTCCTCGCCATTTGCGAACCCGCCAAAACGGCGGGAGAGGCGAGTTTCAGGCGTTCCGCACGGGATACAGTCACGTCGATTCTAGCGCTCGCTTCGACGCTCGCCCTTCCATGGAGCGGCGTCTCTTTTCTGACCCTTTTTTCCCGGACAATGGATTTGCCGTTCGGGCTCTCTCTCTCCGTACTCTGGCTTCCGCTGATCGGCGCGGCGATGCTTACGGCGGAACAAAGAGGCGACCGCCGACC
>DAIPHL010000152.1:0-5174 GCA_036771375.1 Synergistaceae bacterium
GTCGTCGTGGTCGTTGTGTACAGATCGTAATCCAGGATGTAATGTTCGTTCCCGGGTATTTCGAAATTGATCGCCTTGAAAAATATTTTTTTCGCTCTTCCGTCTTGCGGAAAAGGGGAATCCGAACTCGTGAGCAACTCGGAGGTGAGTCGTTCCATGACGTCGCATGTGGGACAGTAGGAGCTGCCTCTAAAAAGGATGACGTAATAACCGTCGATCGTACCGGGTCCGTTTCGTGGCGAGGGCAAATCCTTCGTGCGGTACGCCGAGGCGATGTCCGAGATGGCGACGAAAAGACTGATCGCGGCAAAGACGAGAGCGGAAAGAGCCAGAGTCTTTTTAATTCGGATCGATCGTTTTATCGTGATTGTCCTCCATTTTCATCGTAATCACAGTGAACCACTCCGTATATAATACCGGTGGTTCTTTTTTTGCGTCAAGAGGGGTTGAAGCGTTATACTTGGCGTTATAAACTGAATCGTCACGTGACGATCTCGAACATGGAGGGGTTGGGGAAAAATGACAAAGTCTTGGTGGCGTGAGGTGATCGAAACCGTCGTCTATGCGCTTGTACTCGCGCTCCTGCTGAGAACGTTCGTGATACAGGCTTTCTGGATTCCCAGCGGTTCGATGATTCCGACTCTGGAACCGGGCGATCGGGTTTTGGTCCTTAAATTCTGGTATATGCTGCCCAAGATCGAGCCGAAAAGGGGACAGATCGTTGTTTTCAAGTACCCGATAGATCCCAAGAGGGATTTCGTCAAAAGACTGATCGGCCTTCCGGGAGATATCGTCGCGCTGCAGGATGGCCGGGTGTTTGTGAACAACAGAGAGATCGCGGAACCGTACGTACAGAACGGGGATAATTTCGACATGGAGCCGACGGAGGTCCCGGAGAGAAAATATTTCTGCCTCGGCGACAACAGGTCCAACTCGCAGGACAGTCGTTTTTGGGGGTTTGTACCGGAAAAATTTTTGAGGGGTCCCGCGGTGTTTCGCTATTGGCCTCCAAGCCGGATTGGTTTTCTGGAGTAAAGATGGCGAGGACCGTCTGGTACCCGGGGCATATGGCGAAGGGCAAAAGACAGATGGCGGCGTTGTCCGGCCATTTGGATCTTCTGCTGGAAGTCCGGGATGCAAGGGCACCGAGGTTGACGGAATCACCGATGCTGGGGGATTTCCCTCCTTCGCTCGAAATATGGACCGTCCTCTCGAAGGCCGATCTCGCCGACCCGGAGGCGACAAGCGAATGGCTCGACGAATTCAAAAGACGGAAGCGGATGGCTTGGGCGCTCGATCTTCGTAGAGGTGTCCCGGGCTCTGTGAAAAAAGCCATTCTCTCCCTCCGCCCTAAATCGTCGTTCCAAAAAATCTACAGAGAAGTTCGGGTCGCCGTAGCCGGCATACCGAATGTAGGCAAATCCATGTTGCTCAACGCGCTGGTTGGACGAAAAGCCGCTTCGGTCGGCGGCATACCTGGCGTGACAAAAGGAGTCTCGTGGTTCACGGGGCAAGGTTGTCTGATTGCCGATTCGCCGGGAATTTTGGATCCACGGTCCGATGCGAGGGTTCATCGGATGCTTTCGTGGTTCTCCTCCACCAAGGGAGAGGTCATCGGTTCCTGGGCGGAGCACGCGTGTGAATGCCTCTTTTTTCTGCAGAGGCGGGGAATCGCACATGTGCTGAAAGAGGTCTGGGGGATCGATGGGAACCTCGATCCGAGAGAGGTTCTCCTGCTTCTGGGGAAGCGTTTCGGCAAATTGCTGCCCGGAGGAACGATCGACATCGAAGCGTCCGGGAAGGCCTTCATCGAAGCGCTGGCAGGCGGCAGGATCGGCCGTATCAGCCTGGAACGTCCATCCTCGCCCGAACCGTGGAGCGAGTTGTCATGACGGGCGAGAGTGCGCCGAGAATCGTGGCCGGTGTGGACGAAGCGGGACGTGGTCCGATCGCCGGTCCGGTGGTGTCGGCGGCTGCCATTCTGTCGCCGATACAGGTCAAGACATTGCTGTCCGCCGGTTTGAACGACTCCAAGAAGCTGAGCGTTCGTGCCCGGGAGGATCTCTTTCTGCTGATCCGCGAGCTTCGGGTCGTGTGGAGGGCGCAGGCAGCCTCGAACAGGAGAATCGACAGGACGAACATCCTTCGCTCGACCCTGTGGGCGATGGAGTGCGCCGTGCTTTCACTGCCCGTATCGCCCGACCTCGTGGTTGTGGATGGAAACGTCTTATTGCCGCGTCTACCGCGTGCTTCGCAGATCGCCGTGCCGAAGGCGGACGGAAAAGTGCCGGCCGTGATGGCTGCCTCCGTGATCGCCAAGGTCCTCAGGGATAAAATCATGATGCGCCTTCATTTGCTTTATCCGGAGTACGGTTTCGATCGCCATAAGGGCTATCCTACGAAGCTCCACAGAGGTGTCCTCGATATGATCGGTCCCTCCCCCGTTCATCGGCTCTCGTTTGCCGGGTGCGTTCGAAATGCTCGAAACGAAAGCTTTGCCTGTGGAGGTGACGTCCCATGGCCCACGGAATAGGAGGGCTTCCTGGCGGCGGCGTCAACCCCGAAGGAGGGGCGATACGCTTACCGGGTGGTGCGACCGACGGCAGCAGGGGCATCACGCAGCAAACGTCCCGTGCCCAGATACCGAACGGCTCTTTAGTCGAGGGACTGGTGACCGCGAAAGAGGGCGACAACTATCAGGTGCGAATCGGCGCACAATTGATGAACGCCCGTTCGAGCGTCTCTCTTTCCGTCGGACAGCGCTTCCGGGCGACGTGGGACTCCTCGACCTCTCCTCCGACGCTTCACCTTCAATCCGCGGAGATGTCCGTGTTGGCGAAGTTCAGTGGAAGAGACCGTCAGATCGCGGTGGCTCTTTTGACGCGGGGGCTTCCGGTAAAGGACGATGTCGTATGGGGACTGCGGCAGCAGTGGATGCAAAACGGTGGGGACCCCGGGAAGCTCGGCGTGCTGGTGGAGCTCTGGGCAAGAGGTGTTGCCATGACGGAGGCGAACGTGGAGCTCTTTTCCTGGTATATGGGGTTGTCACCCGAGACGACCCTGGCGATCTGGAGGAAGATAAGGGAAAGGCTTCGGTCGCGGAAGTTCGGTTCTCCTAAAGAACTTTTACAAGAGATCCGGGGGGATGGCGATGATGTCAAGCGTTTTTTGGCGGCACACGCCCTTGCCGGCAAAGCGGGAAGAAAAGGGATAGATCCGGCCTCGCTTTTGGCTCCTGCCTGGTGGCCGGTGGATGACGGTGCGGGGGAAACGCTCATGGCCCGCGTCGCTCTCGCCACCGAGAAGTTGGACAATCGGAGTGTCTGGTGGTTTTCTTTCTCGGTGGACGGCGAGACCCTTGGAGCGGTTTTCGGGGATGTTATGACGAACTCGAAAGCCCTGTCCGTCAGTCTGAAGCTCGAGAATCCCCGGAAGCTTCCGTATGTCGAGAAACATTTGTCCGAGCTCAAACGGGATTTGGAGGAGACGACGCTTTTCGTGCAACACATCGGGGTCGGCGTTCATCGTCCGGATTCCTTCGATCTTCCCTCGAGCCGAAGCCTGGACATGGAGGCGTAAGAGGTGTCGAAGAAAAAGACCAGGGCGGCCGCTCTTCAATACGATCGCGAGCGGGATCTCGCGCCTCGCGTCGTAGCGAGCGGCGAGAACCGGGTGGCCGAACGGATTGTCGAGACGGCAGTCGAGGCGGAGATACCGATCGTGGAGGATGCCGCTTTGGTCAGCGCGCTTCTGCTTCTCGAGCTCGGGGAGGAGATACCGACCGAACTCTATCAGGCGGTGGCGAAAGTCCTTTCTTTCGTGTACAGCCTGGATAAAAGAGGCGACGTGACATGAACCACATCGAATTCGGAGCAAAAGGAGAAGCGCTGGCGGTGAACTACGTGAAACGGCTCGGTTGGCGAATTCTGGGGAAGAACATACGCATGGGCCGGGACGAGCTTGACATAACCGCCATGGATGGGGAGGAGCTCGTCGTCGTGGAAGTCCGAACCAGAAAAATCGGTGTCTTGGCACCTCCGGAGCTGACGGTCGGACCGAGGAAAATGCGCTCCCTTCTCCGGGCGTCCCGAAAGTACGTCGATCGGATCGCCTTCGAGGGAAATTGGCGCATCGATATCGTCGCCGTGACCGAGAGCAGGGACGGCGAAGTCGAAGTGACGCTCTTCCGGGATGTCGGAACGGAGATGGACGGTGACTTTACATGATGAACGGAATAAAGGGGATCACCCTGAGAGGGACTCAGGCCCTTCCAGTCGAGGTGGAGGTCGAGATCACGGGCGGCCTGTTCTCGATCACCGTGGTCGGACTTCCCGATACGGCGGTAAAAGAGGCGAGGGAACGGGTCCGTGCTGCCTTGCGCGCGATCGGAATGACCTTGAGGGGGCGAATTGCAATCAACCTTGCGCCGGCCGACTTGCCCAAGGAAGGGGCTCTGCTCGATCTCCCGATGGCGGTGGGCCTTGCCCTGATGACCGGCAAGATCAACTCCGATGAGCCCGCGCTCTTTCTCGGAGAGCTCGCTCTGGACGGACGGTTGCGGTGGGTAAGAGGAGCGGTTCCCGCGGCCGTTTTGGCTCGTAGGCTCGACGTCCCTCTTTTTGTGCCAAAGGCGAACGAGAGGGAGGTTTCGCTGGTGTCGGGGGTGAAGGCGTTTGCGGTGGAAAATCTTCTCGACCTCGTGCGCCACCTCTCCGGAGAACGGAAGTTGGATCCGGTCAAAAGCGGTGGTTTCGAGGACGCCGAAATCGAAGTGGAGACCGACTTTGCCGATATCAAGGGACAGTTTGCGGCGAAAAGAGCCTTGGAGATTGCCGCGGCGGGACACCACAACCTTCTTTTGACGGGTTCCCCCGGCTCCGGAAAGACCTTGCTCGCACGGGCACTCAAGGGGATTTTACCCCCTCTTTCGGACGAAGAGATGATGGAGGTCATGTTGATGCGAAGCACGGCGGGCCTGCCGACCGAGCCCGGAAGGGCGAGACCGTTTCGGACGGCGCACCATACGGCGAGTGCCGTTGCAATCTGTGGCGGCGGCGTCCTGATGCGTCCCGGGGAGGTCAGTCTCGCGAACCGGGGTGTCCTTTTCCTGGACGAGTTTCCAGAGTTCTCTCGCGATGTGATGGAAGCGCTTCGTCAGCCGCTGGAAGATGCGC
>DAIPHL010000153.1:0-5141 GCA_036771375.1 Synergistaceae bacterium
GGTCGGCGGTCGCTTTCGTTCCGGGACGGAAGGGAGCTCGTCGTTTTCTTCTTTATTCCGAAGGATAGGTCGTTGCCTCCGGGTGCTTGGATATGTATTCGAGCAACGCGTCCCTCGTGTTCTCCAGGTGGACGCGCATCTTCTCCTTGGCGATCGTGCCGTCTCTTGCCAGAATGGCGTCGATGATGGCGATATGCTCCATGGACGAACTGACCTTTGGTATGCTGCCGATGGCGTAGTGCCGGCATATTTGCAGGATTGCGCTGACCTTGTTCAACATGAAATCGAGGTAATTGTTGCAGGCGTGACGGGAGAGCTCCGCATGAAAGGCCTCGTCCACCTCCATGAAGCGTCTGGCGTCCCAGTCGTTTGAGACGTCCTCGAAGAGTTTGCGCGCGCCCATCAGCATCTCGATCGGGGGGTTGAGGCAGAGATGTTCCACTGCGATCAGTTCAAGCGCGTTGCGAATCTCGTAAAGATCCCAGGTATCCTTCGCCGTCGGCAGGAGGACATAGGCCCCTCGGCGAGAGGTCAAAGAGACAAGGCCCGTCTCGGCCAGCTGACGGATCGCCTCCCGGACGGGCGTTCTGGATACGTCGAACTGTTTCGAGAGCTCCGTCTCGGAGAGTTTGGAGCCGGCCGGTATGAGGCCGCTTACGATGGCCTCCTTGATCTTTTCATAGACGACCTCTCTGAGATTCGGGCTATTTGCCGGAGCAAAGATGGCTTGATCCATTCCATTCGTCTCCCATGATTGTTGTTGTTTTGGGTTTTCGACATGCAACGGGTCAAGGATAGCAGGGATGTTAAATCATTGCAAGCGTCGACAGAAAATAATCGTTATCTCTTTCGGCGCGGACCGCGATCCTGAAGTAGCGGTCATCCAACCCCGGGAAGTTGTCGCATCTGCGTATCAGAATCGATCGCTGCGACAGTTTTTCGTAAAGCGCCCCTGCACAGGGGTGCTTGCCTTTTACCAGCATGAAATTGGCGGCTGCCGAAAGCGGTGCGTATCCGAGGCTTTTCAACCCGCGAACGAGTCGTTTCCGTTCTCGTGCGATGAGTTCGGCGGAGTCCGAGAGAAAGGGTTCGGGAGAGCGGGCGCACGCGATTGCAAAGACCTCCCCGACGGAATTCAGCGGCCAAGGTTGTAACTGTGCGCGAATCAACGACGCAAGCTCGGCGGAGGTAACGGTGAAGCCGACTCGGAGGCCGGGCGCGGAAAAATCCTTGGTGACGGCCCGAAGCAGGATCACGTGTCCCCCCGGGATGAGAGAGGCGCAGGAAAAACACTTCGGGTACGTCAGATTGATAAAGCACTCGTCGACCATCAGCCACCCTCGTCCGGCGCAGATCGAAGAAAGGGCGCAAAGCTCTTCGGGTTTCCAGGCCCGGCCGGTCGGATTGTTGGGCTGGCACGCCACGATCAGATCTCCTTCCCGAAATGTCCGTTTGAACAGGTCGATATCGAATGCGAAATCGTCTCGCTCGTTTGAGGGAATCGATACGACGGGGAGGGCGATCCGGCTCGCGCACGCCGCGTATCCCGAGAAGGTCGGCGATGGGACGAGCAGGCGCTTGGGTGCGATCGCGGCGAACACCGCGCCGATGAGCTCGCTCGCGCCGTTTCCGAAGACGAATTGTTCCGGTGCCATGCCAAGCCAGGAGGCGAACGCCTGCCGGATCGCCCTCCCCGTCGTATCTGGGTACCTCGCGACCTCCGGGAGGGCGTCTCTTGCGGCCTCCATTGCGTGAAGGGGTGGTCCGTATGGATTGATGTTGCTTGAGAAATCGACGATGGACTCCGGAGATGAAAAGTCGTAGATGTTTCCGCCGTGGGTGTTCATGGGTTTACGATCCCTCCCAGCAGGATGGCAAGCACGGAGGCAAGGGCGTAGGCGTTCCAGTAGAGCTGTATCGCCTGTTTCAGGTGCGTCGAATCGGGGCGTTTCCCGAAGCCGATGAACGGTTTTTCGCTCAAAACCCCGAAATATCGGGTCGGTCCACAGAGACGGATCTGCAGAGCGCCGGCAAAGGCGGCGATCGGATATCCCGCGTTGGGGCTCGAGAGGGCGTTCCCTTCGGCTCTCGCGCGTTCGTAGGTCATTCTGAAATTTCCTTTGACGGTGGGGGATACGAGCGCGATCAAGAGCGCGGATATCCTGGCGGGCAGGAGGTTCATGATATCGTCGAAGCGGGCGGATACGAAGCCGAATTCTCTGTATTCGGGCGTTTTGTAACCGACCATCGCGTCGAGCGTGTTTGCCATTCTGTGAATCCACGCCAGCAGAGGACCGCCCAGTGCGGCGTAGAAGAGTGTGGCGCAGGCCGAATCGCTGAAATTTTCCGCCAGGGTTTCGATCGAGGAGGAGATCACATCGTGTTCGTCCATCTCTGCGACGTCTCTACTGACCAACATGGCGATTTTTCGTCTTCCACCCTCGAGCCCGCTTTCGCACAGCGCGTCGCCGACGGCGGAGACCTCACGAACGAGACAGGTGCCTCCGAGTGCAAAGTAAATGACGATCCCTCTTGCGAGAAGGGCAAACGGGTTGTTCGAAGGCGTAAAAAAAACGAAAAGGGCGATCGGAGTGCCGGAGAGGAAAACCGTCAGGATAAAGAAGAGAAATCCCTGAACGGAGGGATGAAGGGGCAGTTTCCGACAGGTCGTTTCGACCTGCGCCGCGAAATTTCCGAAAAGGCGGACGGGATGCCATTTCCACGCCGGATCTCCCAGGATGAAGTCCAAAACCAGCGCGATCGCAATGGGGTATGCGTACAAAACGATCAACTCCCTGTAAAAAACACTGGACAAGCTTCGCCAAGTATGGTTGAATAACTCCGCATGTGCCGAGGTGGCGGAATGGCAGACGCAGCGGACTCAAAATCCGCCGTGGGCGACCACGTGGGGGTTCAAGTCCCCCCCTCGGCACCATCATTATACTGCATCGTCCTTTCTTCTTCTCTTGTCTTTGGCGCGCACTTTACGACCTCTACGGCTTGCCTGTCCCCGCTTCGCGAGGGTTTGCCCGCGACAAGTCTTTTTGAAAAGATCGACGCGAACCTTTGCAAAACGTTCTGTCCCCGAACTTGTCATAAGTCCTCTTGCATGATAGCATTAAAGCCACGCCAGCTTTTTGCTGGAGACTCAGTCCCATGCGGCGAAGACTTGCGAATCCCGCCAGGTCCGGAAGGAAGCAGCGGTAAACAAATCTCTTCGGGTGCCACGGGAGCGCTGGGTCTCCTGCAAAAAACTGGCGGTAGCACCGTTCACTCGTGTCCTTTCCCTGTTCCTTTTCCTCGGAGGGAACGGCGTCGGAATTTCACAGACGACCGAAAAAGGGATCCGGTCTTTGACGATATGGTTTCTGGATCGCCCGAGAAAAAATAGATCGCCACGATGGTTTGAGACAAGAGAGGGGTTGTTGTTATGGCATCCATAAGAGAACTGTTGGGTGAGCGTGCCGAGAGTTTACTCGGGCACGAATGCGTTGTCGACAAGCGGATGTTGAGTCTTCCCGGGCCCGATTACATCGATCGGGTATGGATGGGAAGCGACAGGTCCAACCGGGTTTTAGGTTCGCTGCAGACCCTGTATGGCACGGGCAATCTCGCGGGAACCGGGTATATCTCGATATTGCCTGTCGATCAGGGCATCGAACACTCCGCGGGCGCGAGTTTCGCCCCCAATCCGATGTACTTCGACCCGGAGAACATCGTCAAGCTGGCGATCGAAGCGGGGTGCAGTGCAGTCACGAGCACACTGGGGGTGCTCGGCATGACCGCTCGCAAGTACGCGCACAAGATACCCTTCGTGCTCAAGATCAATCACAACGAGCTTCTGACCTATCCCGACAAGCACGATCAGATCCTTTTCGCGTCCGTGGAACAGGCTTGGAATATGGGAGCCGTCGCAGTCGGTGCCACCGTATACTTTGGAAGCAAGGAATCCGGAAGGCAGATACAGGAGGTCTCCCAAGCGTTCGAGCGAGCTCACGAGCTCGGCATGGCCACGATTCTCTGGTGCTATCTGCGCAACGGCGCGTTCAGTACCGCGGAGAAGGACTATCATCTGGCGGCCGATCTGACCGGACAGGCGAATCACCTGGGCGTCACGATACAGGCGGATATCATCAAACAAAAATTGCCGGAGAACAACGGCGGTTTCACTGCCCTCAAATTCGGAAAATCGGCGCCGGGCATGTACGACAGGCTCTGCATGGAACATCCGATCGACAGGACCCGTTATCAACTTTTGAACTGTTACGCGGGGCGGGTGGGGCTCATCAACTCGGGAGGTGCCTCCGGAAAGAACGATCTCGCCGACGCCGTTTACACGGCCGTGGTCAACAAGAGAGCCGGGGGAAGCGGTCTGATTCTCGGGCGCAAGGCTTTTCAGAAGCCCTTTGCCGAGGGCGTGGAGCTGATTCGCGCCGTGCAGTCCGTCTATCTCGACGAGAGCGTTACGATCGCGTAGAAGTCGTATCCGGGCTGAAAACACGGGGCTGAAGGGGGTCCGGGGTCCGTTTTCGTTTCTGCTTGCCTCGTAGCGGCGGAAGGGTGACGGATGTGCGAGCGGGAACGGCCGCCCGGGAAGGGGGGCGGCACGCACGCGAATCGGATGGTTTGGCCGGTAAAGCCGTCGAGCGTTTCTCCGTTCGTCGCTTCGTCAAAGGCGATGGATTCATGAGAGAAAAAAGGCTGCACGCTTGTCGTGCAGCCTTTCGAGATCCATGAATACCCTGGATTTCCTGCGGGGACTACTTGAGCTCGACCTTTGCGCCGGCCTCTTCGACCTTCTTCTTGATCTCTTCGGCCTCTTCTTTGGATGCGCCTTCCTTGATCGGCTTGGGCGGGTTGTCGACGAGCTCCTTCGCTTCCTTCAGCCCGAGCCCGGTGATCTCGCGGACGATCTTGATGACGTTGATCTTGTTGGCGCCGTGATCCGTGAGGACGACGTCGAACTCGGTCTTCTCCTCTTCGGCTGCCGCAGCGGCGCCGGCGCCGGTCATCGCCATCATCGGCATCGCCATTGCCGGGGCGGCGGCGGAAACGCCAAACTTCTCCTCGAGCTCTTTCACGAGCTCGGAGAGCTCCAGGACGGACATCTCTTCAATCGCTTTTACCAGTTCTCGCCGACC
>DAIPHL010000154.1:0-5135 GCA_036771375.1 Synergistaceae bacterium
GGTCGGCGGAAGCCCGATGATGCCGGTCTTCAGGTCGCTTCGCGACACGCTGGCGGTCACCCTCGCCCGAGGATACAGAGAAAGAGACGTTTCGACCTCCCTCCAACGAAGCGGCTCCTCGGCCCCTTCGTTCTCCAACCCGGCACGGAGCCATTCGTAGTTGTCGGCGGCGTTCTCGATCTCGACGGGCTCGACGAAGAGCACATGCAGATCGGGAGGGAAAAGCCTGTCGAGCGACGCGCTTTTCCGGGAGGAGAGCGCATGGATCTCGGCGCGGGAGAGGGAGCGGACGCTCCGCTGTGTATCGGTTGCAAAAAAGCGGAGGCTCTCGACCTCCTCGTCGAAAAACTCGACCCGGATGGGGTAGGAGTCCTTCGGATCGAAGAGATCCACGATGCCGCCGCGGTAGGTGAACTGCCCGGGAGACCAGACGATATCGACCCGTTCGTAGCCCCTGGCATCGAGCCATTCGATGAGGTGCGCCCGTCCGGTTTTTTCACTGCGGGAGAGCCTCAGGCGGTCACCGCCGAGCGAGAGGGGATCCATCAGGGCTCCGGGGGTCGCAAGCAGCAGCCCGCCACGCTCCGACCAACGAAGCGCGACCTCACCGCGCTCGGCGTGCTGGGCCTCCCGCATGACGGGATCGTCCGCAAACGAGGCGATCGACGCCTCCGGAAGGATCTCCGCCTCGGGCAGGGAGATGAACTCCCTCAAGGAATCGGCGTCGGACAGGAAGTCCCTCGCCTGTCTCGAATCCGGCAGAACGACCAAAAGCGGACGCGTAAAACCCCGGCATAGCCAGGGACGCGCGGCACCGGAGGCCGGAAGATGGAGCGCCCTGTTGCGCCGCCAGGTGTCCGGCGCCAACTTCAAAAGGGAGTCGACGGTCGAAGCCTCCTTCATCTCTCCTCCGAATCGGTTACAGAAGCGTCTCCCACGGAAGAACTTCTCTTTTTCCCGTCTCTTTCGGCGCTTCCCTTCGAGTCTCCAGGAAGGTCGACGGTAAGCGTAAAACCGCTGCCCGCTTCGCCGGAGAGCCACAACCCCAGGGCCTCCCAGACCTTGTCCTCGACGAGATGCCAGCGGCCCCGCTGTTCGTTCGTGAAACGACCGAGCACCCAGTCCGCCATCTCCACCTGCGGAGCCGGTGCACCGATGCCGATTCTCAGTCGGGGGACGTCCAGCGTCCCCAGTGCCCCGAGGATCGAGATCATTCCCTTCTGTCCCCCCGCAGAGCCGCTCGCCCGGAAGCGAAGCTTGCCGAAGGGAAGCGCGACGTCGTCAAAGATGACGAAAACGTCGAAGGGCGCGATATCAAAGTAACGGACAGCTTCGAGAACCGATCTGCCGCTCAAATTCATGTAGGTGAAGGGCTTCAGAAAGGCGACCCGCTCGCCGGAGAGCGGCGACGCAGGCCAAAAAGCCCCGCCGTACTTCATGCGGGGCTCGGCGAGGCCGGTTCGCTTTATGCAGGAGTCCAGCGCGAGCCACCCTGCGTTGTGGCGGCTCCACACATACTCGAGGCCGGGATTGCCCAGCCCGACAACCAGCTTCAAAACGGCTTCTATTCTTCCTCCTCTTCCTTGCGCTTGCCCTTGCCCACGACCTCGACCTCGGTCTCCTCCTCGGCCTCGGCGCCCTCCTCGGCTTCGGTCTCCTCGACGACCAACCTCGGACGAACGACCGACACGACGAGGGTGTCCTCCTCGAGCAGAAGGTCCGCGCTCTCCGGCAGTTCGAGATCCCGCACGAACACTTCGTCGCCCATGGCCATCCCGGCAGTGTCCACGGTGATTTCCGAGGGAATCTCGCGCGGCAGGACCGTGATCTCGACCTCGCGGAGTGTGTGATCGAGCATGCCGCCCATCTTGACGCCCGCGCAAACCTCCTTGTTGAGGAGACGGACGGGGACGGCCACCCTGACCTTCACGCCCTTGACGAGCTGATAGAGGTCGACGTGAAGGATGTTCCGGGTGACGGCGTGACGCTGCACGTTGCGAAGCAGGGCCATCTCGCTGCTTCCGTCGGGCATCTCCAGCTCGATCATCTCCGTCTCCCAGTTGGCGGAATCGGCCACACGGGAAAGCTCCCTCTCATCCACCGAGCCGACGAGGCTCTCCCGGTATTCCGGTCCATAGAATACCGCCGGGACGATCCCCTTGGCGCGGGACTTCCGACAGGCACCCTTGCCGGTATCCGCCCGTTTCGTAAACTTGATCTTCGTTGCCTTTCTTGCCATGTATGACTCCTCCTTAATCGAAAAGCTGCGCTTGCTTTTTTCTCTGCTTCGGTTGAAACAGGATGCTGACCGAATGGTCGTTGTGAATTCTTCTGATCGCCTCCGCAAAGAGCGGTGCGATGGACAGCGACGTGATCTTCGGGATTCTTTTCTGCTCCGGCAGCGGAATCGTATTGGTCAGGACCATCTCCTCCAGGGAGGACGACTTGATCCGTTCGACCGCGACGCCGGAGAGGACGCCGTGGACCGCACAGGCGTAGACGCGTTTCGCACCGTGCTCCATGATGGCGTTCGCGGCGTTGACGATGCTTCCCGCCGTATCGATGATGTCGTCCACCAGGACCGCCGTCTTTCCCCGGACGTCTCCGATGATGTCCATGACCTCGCTGAAGTTCGCCACGTCGTAGGAGCGTCGTTTGTCCACGATCGCGATATCCGAATTGATCAGCTCCGCGAACCTCCGGGCCCGTACCACGCCGCCGATGTCGGGGGAAACCGTCACCACCTTGCCCTCCCTGAGGATGTCCTTCAAAATTCTCTTGAAGTGAGAGGCGAGCAGCGGGATTCCCGTGAGGTGATCCACGGGGATGTCGAAAAAGCCCTGTATCTGTCCCGCATGCAGGTCTGCCGTCACGACGCGGTCGGCACCGGCACGTTGAATCAGGTTCGCGACGAGTTTGGCCGTGATCGGCTCCCTGGCGCGCGCTTTACGGTCCTGCCTGGCATAGCCGAAGTAGGGGATGACGACGTTGATGCGGGCCGCGGAGGCTCTGCGCATCGCGTCCGTCATGATCAGAAGCTCCATCAGATTCTCGTTCACCGGCTCACAGGTCGGCTGGACGAGAAAGACGTCGGTTCCGCGGACGCTCTCCTGAATCGAGACCCCGATCTCGCCGTCCGAGAAGCGGAAGATCTTCCGGTCCGCCATGGCAAAACCGAGCGCCGAACAGATTTCCCCCGTGAATGCCTCGTGCGAACTGCCCGAAAACAGCTTGATGTCCCTGTTGGTAGGATTTGCGGGATTCATGGCGGTCAGCTCTCCTCTGCACACTTCGCCCCGGGCTTGCCCGGGAGGTTCTTCCGGACGTGCCAGTCGGCGATGTTGGTCTGTCGAGAGCGCGCAATGGCGAGCGCGCCGTCCGGGACGTCGACGGAGACCACCGAGCCGGCGGCCGTGGTGGCGTTGTTTCCCATCTTGACCGGCGCCACGAACATCGTATCGCTCCCGACGAAACAGCCCGATCCGATCTCGGTCCGGTGTTTGTCGCGGCCATCATAGTTGCAGGTGATCGTACCTGCACCGATGTTGGTCTCCGTTCCGACGTGAGCGTCCCCGATATAGGAGAGATGAGGCACCTTCGAACCCTCTCCCACGACGCTGTTTTTGATCTCGACGAAGCGCCCCGCCTTGGAGCGATCTTTCATCTCGGTGTGGTTGCGAAGATACGCGAACGGTCCGACTTCGACGCCGCCTCCCACCGTGGAGTCGCAGACGACGGACGGTCCGTGGATCACCGAGCCGGGGCCGATCTCTACGTTTCGCAGAGACGAGTACGCGCCGATCCGAGCGCAGCTTCCAATGCGCGACGCACCCCATATCCGGACGCCGGGCTCCAGAAAAACGTCGGGTTCGATTTCGACGCGAGGCCCGATCCACGTGGATTTCGGGTCTATGCATTTGAGCCCCTTCTGCATCTGTTCGTCGATGATCCGATCGCGGAGAAGCCCGGCGGTCACCGCCAGGTCGTGCGGGTTGTTCACACCGAGCAACTCGGCGTCCCCCTCGCAGATGACCACGTTCACGGTCCCCTCGGTCTCCCCGATCAACGGAATCGTATCCGTCAGATAGTATTCATGCTGTTCATTGTTGCAACTCAGGCGGTCTATGACCTTCGAGAGGGCCTCCGTGTTGAATATGTAGATTCCCGCGTTGATCTCCTGTATCAGCAACTCCTCGTCCAGGGCGTCCTTGTGCTCGACGATCCGAACGCCGCCGTCCGCAAGACGCACGACCCGTCCGTAACCGTCCGGGTTTTCGACGACGAAGCTCATGAAGCTGCACTGGGTGTCATCCGTGTGCTTCTCGACGAGATGAGCCAGCGTCTCCGGCCGCACCAACGGGACGTCCCCCGAAAGGACGAGCACGCTGTCGAAGTGCTTCCACCAGTCTCGCGCCGAGCCCACCGCATGTCCGGTGCCGAGCTGTTCACGTTGCCAAACGACCTCAATGCCCGGCCACGCCCGTTCGATGTACGATTCGACCATCTCTCCCTGATGGCCGACCAGTACCGCGACGTTCCCCAAGCCGGCATCCCTGACGGCCTTGAGAGGGTAGAAGACGACCGGCTCCTCCAGCAGCGGTTGCAAAACCTTCGGCTTGTCGCTGCACATCCTGGTTCCCTTTCCCGCCGCCAGTATCAGTACACCCAAAGATCGCGCTGAATTCTCCATTTGGCACAGGGCACTCCCTTCCGAGCACAAGCCCGCAAAAACACGAAAACAAAGAGGAAGCCGCCCGGCTTCCCCATCCCGCTTGCTTTTTGGCTGGGGTGGATGGATTCGAACCATCGATGGCGGATCCAAAGTCCGCTGCCTTGCCGCTTGGCTACACCCCAAGGGCAAAGGACATTATAACGTCTCCGTTTGAATCTGCCAATACCCGGATTCCCTCATTGTCGCCGCCGCGTCCGCATCGCCCGTACAATCGGCGGCACATTCACGAAAGACACGCAGAAACAGGGACGGGATCTCGTCGGGGGGAGGTCGTCGAACGAAGGGACCGGTCCGGAAATGCGGGCGAGAAATCGCAGACCGGGCAGGTCGTCGGGTGAAGTTCGCAAAAAACCTGCTGCAATACCCCAAACGGCAGGAGACGGACCCACTCTGGCCGCCGACC
>DAIPHL010000155.1:0-5135 GCA_036771375.1 Synergistaceae bacterium
ATCGAGCGGAACCAGATGGTCTCGTTCGGGTCGTCCTCGTGCGTAAAGACGGCGAGGACCTCGCAACCCATGGAGAAAAGCGTCTCCAGACAGACGTAACCGACTTCACCGTACGCAAAGACGACGGCGCTGTTCCATTTCGTCATGTCACTTCCTCTTTCCCTTTCTCTTTTTATATTACTTTGTGCCACGCGCGAGAAGCGTCTTCAACGCCTCGATCAGACGTTCGTTTTCCCCGGGCGTCCCGATGCTGAAGCGAAGCCCGCAGGGACCCGCCTCGTGTACGAGAAGACGCACCAGGATCTCCCTCTCCTCGAGCGCCTCGGAGAGGTCTTTCAAATCCTCGTACGGTCGATCGAAAAAAGCGAAGACGAAGTTCGCCCGCGACGGCACATACCTCACACCCGACGCCGCGAAAAAAGCCTCCAGCTTGCGCCTTTCCTCGGCCACCCCCGAGCTCACCTCCGCCTTGAACGCCTGCACGCTTCGATCCGTCACATCCACGAGCGCCGCGAGCTGGGCGAGGGCGTTGACGGTGTACGGCGGCCGGACCCTGTACATATGGGAGATCACCTCCGGCCTCGCGATCGCATAGCCGACGCGCAACCCGGCAAGACCCGACATCTTCGAAAATGTCCTCAGCGCCACGACGTTCCCGTGGGCGAGAAGAACCGCTTTCACGTCGATGGCGTCCTCGTCCTCCGCAGGCATGTAATCGACATAGGCCTGGTCCAACACAAACAGAGGAGCCCTCGGAAGAGAGGCAAGAGCGCCGAGCAGACGATCGAACGCGCCTTTTTTTACGACCGTTCCCGTCGGGTTGTTCGGATTGCAGACGACGACCATCTTCGTCCGCTCCGTGACGGCACCCCCCACGGCGTCCAGGTCGATCGAAAGATCGCGCGCCATCGGCACGACCACCGGGGTCGCCCCCATCGCCCGAGCCGCACCGGCGTAGACGACGAAGGTCATGGCCGGGACGACGACCTCGTCCCCGGGTGCAAGATACGTCAGGGCGAGGATGTTGATCACGTCGTCCAGCCCGTTCCCGACGACGAACCAGTCCTCCGGCAGGGCGAACTTCCCGGACAACGCCCGACGCAGTTCACGGCAACTTCCATCCGGGTACCGATTCAAAGCGGCCCCGTCGTCGACGTATCGTTTCAGGGCGTCCAGGATCGCCGGAGGCGTTCCAAACCCGTTCTCGTTCGCCGAGATCCTTACGATCCCCGCAGAGGCCGGCGCGGATCCGGGGACATACCCTTCGAGCCGAAGGACGTCGGGACGGACAAGCCCCCTGCAATATTCCTCCAAAACCGCTCTTTCCTGCATTCGCGAAACATTCATCCTCTCATCCACCCTATCAATTCGTTCAAGGCCTCGTTCACATCCGAAAAGTGCAACGCCACATCGGGGAGAAGCCCTCCGACGGCGGCGAACCATCCGGCCCCAAACGCCAGGTAAGCCTGAAGATCGCTCGCGGTGTCACCGATGAAGAGCGGGCTGGTGTGCCCAAAGCGATCGCATAGATGGGAGAGCCCCGAGGCGGAAGGCTTTTGCATACCGCTGTCCGAGTGAACGACCCGCTCGTGGGGAAAATCGCTCCACCCGAGCAGCTCCCGGGCGAGACGCCACTCCCTCAGATTTCGCCCTGTGTAGATGTACGCGGGCAACGGCAGATCCCTCCAGTTCGCCCACTCCGCCGAGAGAAGCGACGTCTCGAGCGCACAGGTCCCACGCTCTTCGGAGTCCCCCAGATAGACCTTCGAACAGACCTCCCGTATCCGGGCTCTCTCGAATGTTTCGGCGAAGCACATCCTCGTCCACTCCACGGCGTCGGAGGCGCAGTCGGAGATGATCCCGGCCAGCTCCTCCGGGGCCGGAAGCGCCTCGGAGAGGCGCTCTCTCCCTTTTGCCGCGGAGATATTCAGCAGTACCCATACGATATCGTAATCGTCGTTGAAGGCACCGTGACGTTTCAACACCTCGTTTCGTTCCGTCGAATACCCTGGCGCATCGACCACGAACCCGGCCCGCGCCCACTCCCGCTCCACCGTGATGCGGATCATCTCGGGAAAGGACTCCCCCGCCGCGACCAGCACACCGTCCACATCGAAGATCAGACAATCGGGGACGATCTTCGGACAAAGCGCATCCCTCGAACACAATTTCAAAAGACAGACCTCCGAACATGATCCGACATCGCGCGGTCCTTCCCCTTCCCGTCAAGCTTGTCTTGCAGCTTCGTACTCATCATGATATCATCAAACGCGGTGCTTTTTCACGGAAAGCGCCTGCGGCAAATGACGATTATACCATCCTCCCGACGGCAGCGGACGGCCGTTTCGATCGGGAAAGGCCGCGAACCTGGAGGGGAGCGACGAAAAGATGAACCTGACCCCCAGAGGGTGCAGCAATATCGGTGGAGAACTGGCCTCCTGCATGGAGGAGTGCCGGAACAGAATGATGAACTTCTTTTCGTCCTGGGGGTATCATCCCTTCAACCCAGCCGGCTTCCAATTGCTGGAAGGGCTCTTCATGAACCTCGCCAGGGGACGCCGCAAACGCATCATCGCCGTCAACACCCCTTTCGGCGAACCATGCTGCATGAGAGCGGACATCACGGTATCGGCCCTCTCCTATATGGCTTTACACCATACTCCGGAGGAGTTTCCCCTTCGGCTCTGCTACGCGGAGAGGGTCTTCTCCGTTCCGCGTCCGCCGAAGGAAAACCTGGAGGATACACAGGTCGGAGCGGAGCTGCTGGGATGGGAGGGAATCGGCTCCGGAGCCGAAATCCTCGTCCTGTTGCTTGGCGCCCTCGACGCGCTCGGCCTTACGGAATCCGTCGTCGTGCTCGGAGACGCCTCCATCGTGCCGGGACTCTTCGCAAACCTTCCGGGGAATCTCGCCGACACGTTCGTCGAACAGCTCCAGGAGGGTTCTTACTTCGACTACGTAAAGACCGTGGACGGCGCCACCGGTATCTCGCCACGGGACAAGAACGTCCTGAAGGAACTTCTCTCCCTGAAGGGCTCCCCCGACGTCTTGCAGAGCGCAAAGGCTCTTTTCGACGATCGGACGCTCCTCGAACCGCTCGAGTCGCTCGTCGCCACGCTCGAAAATATGGGTTACGGCGGACGGATCCGAATCGATCTCGGTTTCACGAGGGACCTCGGCTACTACGACGGCCCGGTGTTCAACGTCTACGCGACCCCCACCGGCGGTCTCCTCGGAGGAGGAGGCCGCTACGACGGCAAGCTTCCCGAGGCGCGTTTTTCCTGCCAGGCGGCGGGCTTCGGCCTGAGCCTGCGGGAACTCGCCCTGGCCTGCGTCCCGAGGAACCGAGAAAAAAAGGTCATGATCTGGGGCGGAACGCTCTCCCCCGACAGGGTGCTGGCGCTTGCCTCTTCCGTCGCGGACGGGAACGACCCGGACCGTCGGAGGTTCTCCATCGAGATCAGCTGGAAGGAAAACGAAGCGGAGGCGAGAGCCCTCGCATCGAATCGAGGTTCCACCTGGTGGATTCACGCGGGCGAGGGCTATGCGGAGGAGCTCTCCTCGGGCAGAAGAATCGGAGCGAACGAAATCGGAGGCGAGCTGTAATGCCGACGATCGCACTCCCCACCGGGCGCTCGCTCCCGGCATGTCTTGAGATCATCGAGGGCGCCGGGCTCCCCTGCAACGCCCTCGCCGACGCCGGCAGAAACCTCGTCATAGACGAAGCCGGGTACAGATATCTGCTCGGAAAACCCTCCGACATCCCCACCCTGGTATCCCAGGGCGTCGCGGAGCTGGGACTCGTCGGCAACGACGTCACGGACGAATCGGACATCCGGCTGACCGAACTGCTCGACACCGGACGGGGGCGCTGCTACATGGCGATTGCGGGGCCGTCGAATCTGGCGGAGCGCTTCCGGGGACACGCGAGCGGCCTCATGGGCCTGCGCGTCGCCACGAAATACCAGAACACCGCGCTTCGAACGTTCGCCTCCTGGGGCGTTCAGATCAGGGTGCTCTTTCTGAACGGCTCGGTGGAGCTCGCCCCCGCCCTGGGACTCTCGGACTGCATCTTCGATATCGTCCAGACCGGCGGCACCCTGAAGGCAAACGGGCTGGACGTGATCAAACGCACCGCCGACGTCTCCTTACGCCTCGTGGGAGACCCCTGCGCGCTTCAACTGCGCTGGAAAGACCTGCAAAAAACCGTCGAGGCGATGAAGCACTTCGTCGAAAAGATCGAAAAGAGATCGGGAGCGTGAACCCATGTACAACATAACCGGAAAAATCCGAAAAACGAAGGAGACGCAAATCCAGCTCTCGCTGTCGTATCCAGCCGGCGAAAGCAGGATCGATATCCCCTGCGGGTTTCTCGCCCACATGCTGGAGCTCATGGCCCACCGGGGACGTCTTTCGCTCTCGATCGAAGCGAGGGGGGACGTTCACGTCGACGCACACCACCTCACCGAGGACGTTGGGATCGTGCTCGGCCTCGCGATGAAGGACTTGCTGCTCGAGGTTCGATCGTCCGGGGGCTCCTCGATCAAAAGATACGGCTGGTGCCTGCTTCCCATGGACGGCTCCCTCGCCGAGATCGCGCTCGATCTCGGCGGAAGAGGCGGGCTCTTCTGGGAGGGCGCCTTCCCCACCGATCGATGCGGAGAGTTCGACCTCGAACTGGTGCCAGAGTTCTTTCGCGGCTTCTGTCGCGAGTCTCGGGCCACGCTCCACATCCGCCTGCTCGCGGCGGACAACTCGCACCACGCGGCGGAGGCGGTCTTCAAGGGGGTCGGCGTGGCGCTGGACATGGCGCTGTCGCCCACGTCCGTCGCGCCCAGCACAAAGGGCGAGTGGATATGATCGTCCTTCCCGCGATAGACCTCTTCGGCGGAAAGGTCGTGAGGCTGACCAAGGGCGATTTCTCCCGAAAAACAGACTATGAAGCGGACCCCTGCCAACTCGCGCACTCCTTCCGGGAACAGGGCTGCTCCTGTCTGCACATCGTCGACCTCGAGGGCGCCAAGCTCGGACGGCCCAAACATCTGAACGAGCTCTGTCGCCTCGCGCGGCTCGGCTTTTCGATCGAATACGGCGGAGGACTCAGAGACTCCGATGCGATCGAAAGCGCGCCGACC
>DAIPHL010000156.1:0-5053 GCA_036771375.1 Synergistaceae bacterium
GGTCGGCGGACATCGGTACGGGGAAAGCGGCTCGTGTGGAGGGTGTCGCGCTGGGGGGGAAAACAGGAACCGCGCAGATCGCTTCGCGAGGTGCTTATGCAAAAGGGCAGTACGTCAGTTCGTTTGTCGGTTTTTGGCCTTATGAAAAGCCGGAATATGTTCTTTTGATCGTCCTGGGTGAACCGAAAGGCGGTCGCTACTATGGGGGAGAGATCGCAGCGCCGGTTTTCAAGGCCATCGTCGAGGATGTCGTGAAGATTTCAAGGATCGCGTCGATAAAATAAAACGGAATCGGGGCGTTGAAATGAGGCTAAACGAAGTCGTCAAAGGATTGCAGGAGCTGGCGCGTTCTCCTGTTTGTTTTTCTCGATTTGCCGGGGGGGGGCCCCATATTCGTGTGATACGCCCCATGTCGGGCCACGATGCGAATCCCGAGATTACGGACCTTTGCCATGACAGCAGGGAGATCGTCTCGGGGAGGCCGGGAGTCCTCTTTGCCTGTGTAAAAGGAGAACACTTTGACGGGCACGAATTCGCGAAAAAAGCGTTCGATCTGGGTTGCGTCGCCTTCCTGTGCGAACACGAGCTCTCCATCGAGGCTTCTCAAATCGTCGTCCCCGATGTTCGGGCGATCATGGGATTTGTGAGTGCCTTTTTAAACGGCAATCCGTCGGAGAAGATGACGATGATCGGATTGACCGGCACGAACGGAAAAACGACCACCTCATACATCACGAGATCGATTCTTCGGGAGACGAAAGCCACCGTGGGAATGCTGGGAACGGTGGTTTACGACGACGGCACAACCGAGATCGACGCGACGAGGACCACCCCGGAGGGGCCGGACGTTCAAGCGATGTTGTCGAAAATGGTAAAAAATGGTGCGAAATTTTGCGTCATGGAAGCCTCCTCTCACGGTCTGGATCAGGGACGTTTGAACGGCTGCCGTTTCGACCGCGTCGGATTTGGCAACTTGACCCTGGAGCACATGGAGTACCACGAGGACATGGCGCGTTACTTCGCCGCAAAGAGGCTTTTGTTTCGTGATTATGTGAACGAGGATTGGTGGGGATCGATCAACGTGGACGATGAATATGGAGTCGAGCTCTTCAGCGATTTTTCCGAGAGATCCTTTGGTTTTACGTGTGGCCGCCAACCCGACATGGATCCTCGACGTCTCTATAAGGCCGACAACGTTTCGATCTCCATCGACGGAACGGCGATGGAGATCGTCTTTCCGGATGGGGAGTGCCGCAAATTCCTCTCCCCACTGATCGGTTATCATAACGTTTACAACATCATGGAGAGCGTATCCCTCGCGGATCTCCTTGAAATCGACAGAGAGACGATTCAAGCGGGTGTGGCGCACTGTCCTCAGATCCCCGGGCGACTGGAGCGCTATCGCTTTGACAATGGAATCACGGTCTTCGTCGATTTCGCTCACAGTCCGGACGGCATGGAGAAAGTGCTTCAAACCATCTCGCCGTTGTGCGAGGGGCGGGTGTGGGTCGCCTGGGGCGCGGGAGGTGACAGATCCCCGGTCAAGCGTCCTGTGGTGGGAGCCCTCATGGCACAGTATGCCGATTGCGTGGTGATTACCACGGACAACCCACGCAGCGAACGACCGTCCGATATTGCAAAAGATGTCGAAGCGGGTCTTTTGGCGTCTGGATACGGTGTGAGACACGAGGTCTTACTCGATAGGCGAGAGGCCATCTTCTTCTGCCTCGACGGAGCGGAATCGGGCGATGTCGTTCTTCTCGCCGGGAAGGGACCCGAGCGCTATATCGAGTTCGAAAACGATAAAGTGCCGTTTCGCGATGCGGATGTCGTCGCGGAATGGGCAAGGGAACGATCGCGAAGTGTTCTGCGATGATGGAGAAGTGCTCTTTTTTCGACGTGAGAACGGCAGGTGAAATATTGGGTTGCCCCCTCTTGCCGGATGAAGGGAAAGGCGTTCTTCTTTCTCAGGGGTTCAAGGTGGACAGCCGACTTGTCGAGCCGGGCGACGTTTTTGTGGCAAGAAGGGGGGAGAAAGAGGACGGGCACGATTACATAAAAGACGCAGTGGCGTCGGGCGCTTCGGCCGTTCTCCTGGATCGCTCCTATTACGAAGAACACGAGAAGGAGTTGTGTGCTCTCGGTGTGTTCCTGATGCCGGTCCAAAATTCGGAAAAAGGTCTTGTCACACTGGCTTCGGCCTGGTTGCAGGAGGTTTCTCCGAGTGTTGTGGGAATAACCGGAAGCGTCGGAAAGACGACGACGAGGGAATTTCTTGCTTTCTGCCTGCGGAAAGAACGGAGGGTCCATGCCGCGGGAAAAAGTTACAATACCTTGGTGGGATGCAGTTTGACGGTCCTCGCCATGCCAGCTGACACGGAAATCCTCGTCCTGGAGTTGGGGACGAGTCACCCGGGAGAAATTAGGGAGATGGTCCTTTACTTTCCTGTGACGCACGGCGTCATTACCGAAGTGGCACCGGCCCATCTGGAGGGTTTGGAGTCGCTGGAAGGAGTTCTTACAGCAAAGATGGAGTTGGCTACCTCGAGGAAGCTCTCATTTTTGTCTTATAATAATGATAATAAAATTCTATCAGATGCCGTCGCCTCCCTTCCCGAACGCATCGAAACGTGGGGTGTGGGAATGACGGGCTCCGACACCGGTATAACCGAAGTAGAACAACGGCTCCTCTACGGCGGAGAGATGGAGCTTTCGTTTACCCTGGCCCACGGAGGCGAAATGTTCCCATGCAAGTCGAGGATATTCGGGAAACAGCACGCCCGCAATTTGAGCTACGCGTTCGTTTTGGCGAGTGCATTGGGCGTCGATCCGCGAAGTGTTTTGGAGTCGTTTGAGGATATCGAGCTGTTGCCCGGCCGGGGGAGGATTCTTCGAGGAGAATGCGATTGTATCGTGATCGACGAAACCTACAATGCGAATCCAGCGTCCCTCTCCTTCGCTCTGAAGAATGTGCAGGAGATACGGCTTGTCGACGAGCACGGTCCTTTCAGAAAAATCGCCGTCATCGGGGGGATGCGAGAGCTGGGAGCCGACTCGGAGCGCTGGCATGAGAATGTATTACAGGTGGTGGATGATCTTGACGAGCTCTACCTCATCGGTGAGGAATGGTGCGGAGTACGGGATGCCGCGGGAGAGATCGTCCGCGGCTGGTGGCAAGACGTGGACGGTTTTTTAAAAGATGTCCCCTCCGAGTCCTTTCGGCGTTCCGTCGTGATGTTGAAGGGGTCGAGGTACTATCGTTTGGAACGCATTCTGCCTGCGCTTCTGGGAGATCGAGATGGCGATTAAGATCCTCTGTCTGTCGCTCGCTTTTTTCGCGACGGCACTTTTTCTTCAGGGCAGGTGGATCGAGTGGATGCATCGCCTTCATTTCGGGCAGATCATCAAAGAATACGGTCCGCAAGCGCATTTGAAAAAACGGGGAACGCCGAGTATGGGAGGAGTCGTCTCGTTTTTCCTCGTTCCGTTCGTGTTTGGCGCGGTGATCCTATGTGATGTGGCAACCTGGTTCGACATGGTGAAGGTCTGGGCGTATCCGGTGTTGGCCGCGACGATCGGCATGCTTGACGACGTTTTAAAGCACAGGTCGAAATCGAGCGAAGGTCTGCGCAGTTTACAGAAACTTTTTCTTCAGATCGCGGTGACCCTTCCCTGGGCCTATTTTATCGCAAAGGACGATCTTTTCATGACCCCAACCGTGTCTTTACCGGCCAATTATGCTGTTTTGCCGCTCGTGTTTTTGGGGGTGGGAATCCAGAACGCCGTCAACGTCACGGATGGGCTGGACGGGTTGGCCGGAGGTTCGATCGCCATATCGCTCACTGCGATGATCCTGTTCGCCGGCTTTGCCTCGGCGGCGATTCCAAGCGCCGTGATCGTCTCCGCCTCCGTCGGATTGGGGTTGATCTCCGCGTTTCTGTGGCACAATGCGAACCCGGCCGAACTCTTTATGGGCGACGTCGGTGCGCATTTCTGGGCGGGGCTTTTGATCAGTCTCTGTGTCGTCTCCAGGTTTCTCGTCCTGGTCTTCGCCGTCGGGTTTATCTTTGGGATCGAAATCATCACGGTGGCAATTCAGATCTTGGCGATTCGAGGATTCGACAAAAAGATATTCAGGATGAGTCCTCTTCACCATCACTTCGAACTCGTCGGTTGGAAGGAGACGACGATCGTGACGAGATTTTGGTTGGTTCACCTCGCCGGGATTCTGATGATCTTCGTCGTCATTCTTGTTTATATCGGAGGAGGCATGTAGATGCGCCGCGAAAGAGCGATGGATGGAATGAAGATCGGTGTTCTGGGAGCTGGTGTCAGCGGCGTATCCCTCGCTCTTTTTGCGTCCAGGATGGGAGCCGATGTCCTTCTTTCGGATGCCGGAGAAATTGCGGTGGATGTCCTGCACAAAATGGAGCGAAACGGCATCGTCTGCGAATCGGGCGGACATACCGCCAAGGTCTTTTCGTCCGACCGGATCGTTTTGAGCTCTGGCTTTCCACCCGCTGCGAAGATTCTGGACGAGGCACGGAAAAGAGGACTCCCTGTCGAAGGGGAGCTGGATTTCGTCATTCCTCATGTAAAGGGGAGGTTCATATCTGTCACGGGCAGCAACGGCAAGACCACGACGACTTCCCTGATCGGCCATCTCTTGAAAGCCTTGGGGCACGACGTGGCGGTGGTGGGAAACATCGGAAACCCCATCGGAGATATAGGGGGGAAAGGGTTCGATTATATCGTGGCGGAGTTCAGCAGTTTTCAGTTGCATTGGGTGAGCGCAATTCACGTCGATATGGCGATTGTGACGAACTTGGCTCCCGATCATCTCGATTGGCACGGTTCATACGACAACTATGTCGGAGCCAAAGCGAGGCTTTTCGATTTTGTCGGAGAGAACGGACACTCCCTGATGAAAGAGTGTGATCGGGAGCTCCTTGAACCGAGGCCCGATACGGCTTTTACCCTTCTGTGGGGAAGGGAAGGGGGAGAACGGAATGTCGTCCTGGATGAGATCGAAAAAAAGGCTTCGCCGCCGACC
>DAIPHL010000157.1:0-5040 GCA_036771375.1 Synergistaceae bacterium
GGTCGGCGACTTTACGTGATCGGAAGGGCGGCGGTTCGATGCATAGAGGCATTTATCTTGGGACCTCGGCGATGTTGGTACAGGAGAAGATGCTCGACGTGGTGGGCAACAACCTTGCCAACGTGGATACGTCCGGCTTCCGGGCCAGAGTGGCTGTCAACAAATCCTTTCCTGAAGTCCTGGTGGACAGGGTCGAGCGCTATACGATCGTCGACGAGGCGTTGAACGAAGAGCTCGGCGACCGGGCGTTTTTCCCCTATGTGCGAGGCCGTGTGCCGATCGGAAGCATCTCGCTGACGAACGTCATGAGCGAGACCGCAATGTCCCAAGAACCCGGTGTCGTTCAGCAGACGGACAATCCGCTCGACGTGTTGATCGACGGAGAAGGGTTTTTCGTGGTGGAGGACGGTGAGGGCAACACGTTCTACACCAGGTCCGGACATTTTCAGAAAAACGCGGAAGGTCAGCTCGTCACCCACAGCGGCGAATTTTTGGTCGGCGATGGCGGACGCGTCGAGTTGGGGGAGGCTCAAAAGGTTTCCATCAACGAACGGGGACAGGTTTACGCGGACGGTGAACTTCTCGCACAGCTCCGAGTCGTCGATTTCGAAAGCCCCACGTATTTGAAGCACGTCGGCAGGTCTTTGCTCTCCGAGACGCCGGATTCCGGTGAGCCGCGGGAGGTGGAGACCCCTCGTATCGTCAGCGGAGCGCTGGAGCGCTCCAATGTACAGGTGGTTCTCGAGATGGTTCGGATGATCGAGGCGAACCGGGCTTACGAAGCATCCGCGAGGGCCGTGACGATTCAGGACGAACTCTCCGGCAGGCTTTACACCTCCGTGGGTAAGCCGTCGTAGGGAATGGCTTCACGAAAGAATTGCGAACTCTCTTGTTTTGACAAGGTCGATCGAGAAAAGTAGGGGGTATTTTCATGTTGAGGTCTCTCTGGTCCGGAGCGAGTGGGATGATCGCACAACAGACACATTTGGATGTGGTCGCGCACGATCTCTCGAACGTCAACACATCCGGTTTCAAGAAGATACGGACCGATTTTCAGGATTTGCTCTATCAGATCAATCGCGAGCCCGGCACTCCGGTGGAACCGGATTCCATGATCCCGACGGGAATACAGGTCGGTTTGGGGACGAAGGTCATCGGGACCACGCGGATGTTTTCACAGGGTTCCCTTCAGGTGACGGACAATCCAACCGATGTCGCGATTACGGGAGACGGGTTTTACCGGGTCATGATGCCTGACGGAACGATCGCCTATACGCGCGACAGCAACTGGAAGATCGATTCCAACGGACAGGTCGTGACGCATGATGGCTATCTGATCGAGCCTGCGATCGTCGTCCCTCAGGAGTCCATCGAATTTACGGTAAGTCAGAGAGGCGCCGTCTCCGTGAAGGTCCCCGGGCAGGTGGAAGCGGAGGAAGTCGGCCAGATCGAATTGGCACGGTTCGTCAATCCTGCGGGTCTCAAGGCGGTGGGGAGAAATCTTTTCGTCGAGACGGCCGCGAGCGGTGAGCCGATCGTGGGCAACCCGGGCGACGATAACTTTGGAATGCTCGAACAGTATACGCTGGAGATGTCGAACGTACAGGTCGTCGAGGAGATGGTCGAGATGATCGTCGCACAAAGGGCCTATGAGGCCAACTCGAAGACCATTACCACCGCGGATGAGCTCCTGCGCATCGCGAACAACCTGAGACGGTAGCGGCAGGACCGCGTTCGTTTCCTTTGGTCGAGTCGGGGAGTGGACTGAAATGGCTCGTTTCGGGACGAAGTTTCTCGCGACCGGGATCTTGCTCCTTCTTCTCTTTGCCGCAAAGATTTCTCCGGTCGATGCGTTCGATTTGATCGTCGAGTTGCCCTCCTCGATTGAAGCGCGTGCCGGAGAATTTCTTTTGGGTGAATATGCGCTTCTGGAAGGAGACGCCGAGGTGGCGGACAGTGTCTCCATGGTGTGGATCACGCCCCTGGGCGGCGTTTTTACACGCGAAGATGTCGTCAGGGCACTGGGTTCATCGAAGGCCGCCGGACGATCGGTTCTGCTTCGGATGCCCGATGTGGTAACGGTTCGTCCGGAGTGTGAGATCGCCTCCGAGTTGAGAGCGCGGACCATCTGGAGGTGGCGCATAGAGGTCGGGGAGATTCCCGAAGCGCTTTCGGGCAAATTCACCCTACCTCCCCGCATTCTACCCGGAGCGAGGACGGTTTCCGCGAGGTTCACGGACTCCGATGGTCGGCTGTTTCGAAGACAACTGAAGGTGCGTTGGTACCAGCCCGTGGTCTATGCATTGCAGAATATTCCCGCCGGAAGCGAACCGGACGTCACCGCGCTTACGACGCGCGTATCCACTGTCGGGATGGAGGGGACTTACCTGTGGGACGTATCCTTGCTGAAAGGTGCGAGGACGAGGCAGTCCATCGGCGCCGGTCGGCCCATCGCGCTCCTTGATCTGGAGCGCACGCAGGTCGTCAGGGCCGGAAGCGTGGTGACGATCGTGGCGGTCGTCAACGGACTTGCGATCGAGGCGAAGGGAATGGCTTTGCAGCGCGGAAACAGAGGCGATATAATCAAGGTGAGGAACCTGTCCAGCAAGAAAATTCTCTCCGGTCGAGTCGCCGGTGTCGGGCGGGTGGAGATTGATTGAGAAGGAACGGGAGGGGAGAATGATGAGAATCAAAAAAACGCTCTGTGCGACGTTGTCGGTGATCGTCTTTGCGGTTTGGGCGCTTCCGGCTTCGGCGAATTCTCTCTGGGTCGATGACGGAAATCTTTTTTCCGATCGAAAGGCCTCCGCGATAGGAGATACGCTCCTGGTGAAGGTGTCCGAGGTCATCGACGATACCGATGAGAGCAAGGCGAAGTCGAGCAAGACCACCAACGACGACGTTCGCTCCGGGTTCGGAATTTTGAGCTTTATCAAGGCGTTTGGCTTCGGAGCGTCCTCGTCCTACAACAGCAACACGAAACTCGAACGGGCAAAGAACCTCAAAATGGCCATCAGTTGCCTGGTGGTCGACGTGATGCCCAACGGAAACCTCGTCATACAGGGGGACAGAATTCTCACGAACGGACCGGAGAAGATGAATGCACGTTTCTCCGGCGTGGTACGGCCTCAGGATATCGCACACGACAACACCGTCGAGAGCGCCCGAGTCGCCAACGCGGAGATGGTCGTCTCCGGGAAGGGAATCGTATCCAGAACGAAGAGGCCGGGTATCATAACGCAGATACTCCAGGCGATCTTCTAGTCTGTCGTTTGAGAAGGCCATGAAAAAAACGAGAGGAAGCGGCGACGGATCGTATGGGAAAAAAATCGTGACCCGGCGTGGGCCATCTTACACCCTTCTTTTCCGCCTTGTCATATCCATCGTGCTGGTCGCTTTCGGCGCGGCGGATGCCGCTGTGCAGCCGATGGTCCGCTTGAAGGATTTGGTCACCATAGAGGGCGTTCGAGACAATCAACTCGTCGGCATGGGGCTCGTCGTCGGGCTCCAGGGTACGGGAGACAAAGGGCGAATGGCGATGCAGATGATGTCGAACATGACTCAGCAGTTCGGCGTCACGATCGATCCCAAGCTGATCAAGAGCAAAAACGCGGCGGTGGTCTCGGTGACCTGTCAGCTCTCTCCTTTTCTGCTCCCCGGCCAGAATACGGACGTTCTTGTAAGTGCGATGGGAGACGCGAAGAGCCTCGAGGGGGGCGTGCTGCTTCAAACCCCGCTCAAGGCGGCAAACGGTCGTGTGTACGCCGTGGCGCAAGGTCCCCTGACGATTGGAGGATGGTCTGTCACCGGTGCGGCGGCGTCCCAGAAGAAGAACGTCGTCACCGTCGGCCGCATCCCGAACGGCGCCATCGTCGAACAGGGCGTTCCGATGTTCTTCAACAACACCGGCACCATCAACCTGCTGTTGAGGCAGTCCGATTTCACGACGGCGCAGAGAATCGCGGCGGCGATCAACACCAAGTTCGGGAGCATCGCACACGCCGTTGACGCCGGAAAGGTCTCGGTGAACATGCCCGGCGCATATGTCAACTCTCCTTCCGCCTTTATCGCATCGATAGAGGGCATGACCGTACGCCCGGATACGGTCGCCCGAGTCGTCATCAACGAACGTACGGGGACGATCGTCATCGGTGGGAACGTCCGCATCGGGAACGTCGCGGTGGCCCACGGCAACCTGACCGTCAGGGTTCAGGAGGGTGCCGACGTCAGCCAGCCGAATCCCCTGGCAACCGGTGAAACGGTGACGACGCCTACGACGGAGACGGAGGTTCGCGAGGGCAGCCCTCAGTTGGTCACGTTACCCTCCACTGCGACCGTCGACGACCTCGCTCGGGCGATGAACGCGGTCGGCGCTTCTCCCCGCGATCTCATCGCGGTCCTTCAGGCGATGGAACAGGCGGGGGCCCTTCATGGAGAACTCGTTCTCCAATAACATCCGAAGGAGGATTTTCATGGCCGATTACAATGCGATCAAAAGACCGGATCTTGTGCAAAGGAAAGATGGGAGCCCGACCGTCGAACGCTATCGCAAGCAGGAAAAAGCTCTTGAAACCGCCTGCAGACAATTCGAGGGGACGATCTTTTCGAAGCTCTGGAAGGATATGTTGAAATCTTCGAGGACGATCGGCGGCGAGGAGCGAAAGAGGGAATACGGCCCGTTGGAGGATACGGTGGTCGAAATGGTCTCGGAACATTTGAGCGAGAACCAGGGAGTCGGTCTCTGGAAGGTTCTTTACGAGCAATTGCACAGGCACATCCCCGTTCCTTCCGAGCTCGCTGCGGAGAAGCCCTCGGGCCAAAAGACGATCCCGGAGAGGATGAAGCCCAAAGATTGAGATGTGTGCCGGGCGAAATATCCGGCCAAAACGCTTCTTGACTCGCTCTTCCCTTGTGATAAGATGATAAACGAGGCGGAAAGCCTGAAGGAGTGGTAAAGATGGGTGTGCTGGTCTATTCGACGAAGAGTTGTCCCTGGTGTAGGAAGGCCAAAGAATTTCTGGATTACTTGAACCGCCGACC
>DAIPHL010000158.1:0-5027 GCA_036771375.1 Synergistaceae bacterium
CGTCATGGTCGTCTTCGACGACCGGCGACCCGACGGCGAAGGCGACGTGAAGCCGGCGAAGGTCTATCGCTACGAGGGAGGGCTCGGCTCCTTCGTCGAGTACCTCAACAGGGGCAAGGAGCCCACGTTCAAACCGCCGGTCTTCATACGGGGGGAGAAGGACAACACCACGGTCGAGGTCGCTCTCCAGTACAACGATTCGTATATGGAACGCATCTTCGCCTTCGCGAACCTCATCAACACCGTAGAGGGCGGCACGCACGTCTCCGGCTTCCGAACCGCGCTGACCCGCGCGATCAACGACGAGGCGCGCAGGGCCAAGCTGATCCGGGAGAAGGACGTCAACTTCTCCGGGGACGACCTCAAGGAGGGGCTCACCGCCGTCATCTCGATCAAACTCATGGAGCCGCAGTTCGAGGGACAGACCAAGACGAAGCTCGGCAACGGGGACGTCAAGGGGATCGTCGACTCGATCGTCTACGAGGGGCTCAAGGTCGCCCTGGAGGAGCGCTCCGAGATCCTCAAACCGATCGTCGACAAGGCGCTCCGCGCCCGTCAGGCCCGCGAGGCCGCCCGCAAGGCGCGCGACCTGGTACGCAGAAGCTCCGCGATGAACCGGCTCGACCTTCCCGGCAAGCTCGCGGACTGCTCGAACCGGAACCCCGCGGAGTGCGAGCTGTACATCGTCGAGGGGGACAGCGCGGGGGGCAGCGCCAAGCAGGGACGCGACAGGAATTTCCAGGCGATCCTGCCGTTGCGCGGCAAGATCTTGAACGTCGAAAAGGCGCGGCTGGACAAGGTGCTCTCCAACGAACAGGTGCGCACCATCGTGCAGGCGCTGGGCTGCGGCGTCGGAGACGACTACGACCCCGCCCGCCTTCGCTACCACAAGATCTTTCTCATGGCCGACGCGGACGTGGACGGCGCGCATATCAGAACCCTGTTGCTCACGCTCTTCTACCGCTACATGCCTCAGATCATCGAAAACGGGCACCTGTTCGTCGCGCAACCGCCGCTCTACAGGGTCCAGGAGGGCAAAAACGTGCGCTACTGCTTCTCCGACAAGGAGATGAAGGAGATCACGGAGGGCATGGACCCGAAACGCACGAGCATCCAGCGATACAAGGGCCTCGGAGAGATGAACCCGGAGCAGCTCTGGGAGACCACGATGGATCCCGAGAACCGGATGACCCTCAAGGTACAGGTCGACGACGCCATCCTCACCGACGAGCTCTTCGCCGTCCTCATGGGAGACGCGGTCGAACCCCGTCGCGAGTTCATCGAGGCGCACGCCCGCGAGGTCCGCAATCTGGACATATGACCCGCGTCTTTGCGAGAAGGAGGTTTTTTCTTCCATGATCGGTTCCCGTACGTGTTTTTTCGCCGCCTGTCTTTTGTTCGTTCAGGCCGCCTCGTCCTTTGCCTTTGCGGGCGGAGAGCTGCCGGAGCGCTCGGACGTGCCGGACGAATTCAAGTGGAGGCTCTCCGACATCTATGCGAGCGACGCGGATTGGGAGAGGGAGTACGAGACGGTTCGCGCCGAGATCCCGAAGCTCTCGGCGCTCCGCGGCACCCTGGGCAAGTCCGCCTCGGACCTGCTCGCCTGCCTCCGCAAGAACGACGAAATCGCCGTGCTTCTGGGCAAGCTGTACGTCTACGCCAACATGAAAAGCCACGAGGACACCGCAAACGCCACGTATCAGGCGATGGCGAACAGAGCCGGCACGCTCGCCGTGGCGTTTTCCGCCGCGGCGAGCTTCGTCACCCCGGAGATCATCGCGATCCCCGAGAAAAAGCTCAGGATCTTCCTCTACGGCTCCACGGCGGAGGACTTTGCCGACCATCGCTTCAACATCGAGGAGATCCTGCGGACCAAGGCCCATGTCCTCTCCGTCGCGGAGGAGACGATCCTCGCAAGGGCGGGCGATATGGCCGGGGTCCCCGAGAACGCCTTTTCCATGCTCACGAACGCGGACATGAAGTTTCCCTCGATCCGCGACGAAAAGGGAAAGAAGGTGGAGCTCACCGAGGAGCGCTACATCAAGTACATCTCCTCGCGGAACCGCGAGGTCCGCAAGGCCGCGTTCGAGGCCCTCTACGCCACGTACGGGAAGAACCTGAACACGCTGGGAGCGACCTTCAACGGGATGCTCAAGACCTCCCGCTTTTACGCCGACGCCCGCAGGTACGAGTCGGACCTCGCCGCCGCGCTCGACGGACCGAACATCCCCCTCTCGGTGTACGCGAACCTGGTGGACACGATCGAGAGCAACCTGAAGCCGCTCCACCGGTACATGGCCCTCAGAAAGAAAGCCCTCGGCGTCGGAAAACTGCACATGTACGACGTCTACGTCCCTCTGGTGAAAAGCCCCTACAGAGAGGTCTCCTGGGAGGAGGCGAAGAAGATCGCGCTTTCCGCCCTCCGGCCGCTCGGCGACGACTACATGAAGCAGTTCGAACGGGGACTCGAATCCGGGTGGATCGACGTCTATCCCAACCGGGGCAAACGGGGCGGCGCGTACTCGTGGGGATCGTACGGGACGCATCCGTATATCCTGCTCAACTTCAACGGCGAGTTCAACGACATCATGACGCTCGTGCACGAGATGGGGCACTCCATGCACTCGTACTACTCGCGCAAGAACCAGCCGTATCCCACGTCGGACTACACCATGTTCTGCGCCGAGGTCGCCTCCACGACGAACGAGGAGCTGACCTTGAACTACCTGCTGGACGGGGAGACGGACAGAAAAAAGAGGATATACCTGTTGAACCAGAGGCTCGAACGAATCCGTTCGACGATTTACCGGCAGACGATGTTCGCGTCGTTCGAGCGCGCGGTGCACGAGAGAAACCGTCGGGGCGAGGACACGACGGCCGAAGAGCTCGGCAGGATGTGGAAGGCCCTGAACGCGAAGTACTTCGGCCCCGGCGTGGTGATCGACGACGGGATCGCGATGGAGTGGGCGCGGATTCCGCACTTCTACACGCCGTTTTACGTCTACGTGTACGCCACGTCGTATTCCGCCGCCGCGTCGCTCGCAAAGGGCATCCTGGCCGAAGGAACCCCCGCCGTGGAGCGGTATATCCGCTATCTGTCGAGCGGCAGCAGCAAGAACTCCATCGAGCTGCTCCGCGAGGCCGGGGTCGACATGAGCACGCCGAAGCCGATTTTGGACGCGATCGGGCTGTTCGACGAAACGCTCGACGAAATGGAACGGCTGCTCGAAGAGTAACCGCCCCGCCTCCGCGAAAGGACTATCTTCCCGGGCCCACGTTCCCCAGATGGACGTGGGCCAGTTTTTGCCTCGCCGCTTTCGCGAACGCCTCCAGAAGGCGGACGTCCGTCGGTGGATGCCTGTACCTGTACGAAGGAAAGTATCGGGATATGTGCAGGGGAATTTCCCCGGAGAGCGACGCGATCCACTCGATCATCCTCTCGAAGTCGTCTTCCGCGTCGCCGATGCCCGGCACGACGAGGTGGGTCAGTTCGACGTGCACGCCCGCGCGCAGAAAGCGCTCCACGTTCGCCTGCACCGTTTCGAGCGAGCCCCCGAGCGCACGGTACTTGGCCGCGTCGAACGCCTTCACGTCGATGTTCGCCGCGCTCGTACAGCGGGCGAGCGCCTCCGCGAGGGACTCGGAGAACATGCCGTTCGTGACGAGCACGGTCGCGATGCCCCCGGAGGCCAAAAGGGGAGCCGCCGAGACGATGTATTCGGCCTGCAACGTCGGTTCGTTGTACGTATAGGCGACGGAGTCGACGCCGTGTTTCCGGGCGTACCGCAGGAGGGTCTCCGGCGCGGTGTAGGGGAGGTCCGTCGGCATCGCCTCCGGGTGGGCGATCCGGTGGTTCTGGCAGAACGGGCAGGACATGTTGCATCCCACGCCGCCGAGCGAGAGGATGAACGTGCCAGGCCGCCAGTGGTACAGCGGCTTTTTTTCGATCGGGTCGAGCGCGACGGCGGAGAAACGCCCGAGGTACGAAGAGTGAAATCCGCGTCCGTCGTAGCCTCGGACTCCACAGAACCCGAGCGCGCCACGCACGATACGGCATCCGCGGAAACAGAGCTCGCACCGTGCGGCGGGTTCGTCCCCCCGGCCGTTGCATTCGTGCCACCAGCGCGGTTCCGGCGCCATCTATCCCTTTTCGTCCTCCGGGTACCGGTCGACGGAGAAGCGTTCGATCACGATCCCGGACGGGTCGGAGATGCCGGCCTTCCGAGAGGCGATCTCCAGCTGGGTCTGTACGTCGTCGACCCCCTCCAGCGCGGGGAGCAGAACCCCCCGGGCGAAGCCCTTCGAGACGATCACGCCCCATTTCGACGGATCGAGCTCCGCCGTGCTCCGAATCCGCTGGGGTTTCCCCAGGACGTCCACCGAAAAGACGACGTCGGAGAGCTCCGAAGACGTCATCGGTTTGAAGCGGGGATCCTTCGTCGAGGCGGAGACGGCGTTTGAGATGATCTCCGCGTCGAGCTTCGAATGTACGGGCGAGATCGTTCCGATGCATCCTCTCAGGTGCCCGCTTCTCGTTTTGATCGATACGAAACAGGCGCTCTTCGCGGACCAGAGGGCCTCCTCCGGCTCGATCTCCATGCCGGATTCCGGCAGCGGCTTCCCGTTCAGCAGGTTTGTGACGGTCCTCCTCGCCAGCCTCACATACGGATGGGCGGCGTCGCAGTCGCGGTTTTTCCTCGCGGTTGTCATCGAATCACTCCTTCGTCCAGACGGCGTTGCAATACCCGACGCCAAAGGGCCCCTCGTACGAAAGGACGTCTATGCCACCTCCAAGCGCCGAGCAGAGCCCGAGCATGACCATGACGGAACGCAGGCCGCACTCTCCCGCCTCCTCCCTCGTGCGCGCCGGCATTTCTTTGAGCACGCCCGCATCACATGAAAGGAGGGCTTTTTGCACCGCCTCGTCGAAGATCGCGCCGGAGGGGCTGTAGCCCGCCGGCGCCCCGGGCCTGAGGCGGTGGGAGAGGTCTCCGCTCGCGACCATGGCCCACCTCCGTCCGCCGACC
>DAIPHL010000159.1:0-4960 GCA_036771375.1 Synergistaceae bacterium
CTCCGCAACCGGTCCTCAAGGCCGGGACCGGAAAGACCGCGCCGTCTTTCTGGCTTCTGTCGGACGTGGAGGCGTATATCGAACGACTAATAAGGGAACAACGCACTGGCTACATTGCCGAGGCGCATAAAAAAGACCGGAAGGAGAAGGAAAAATGAAACTGCTCAACACAATTCTCGACTGGTTCGAGGATCGGAAGATTCAAAAGAAAATTGCCCTTATGCCGCAGGCGTACCAAATGCGCCTCGCGCGCGCTTGCGACGGAGATGACCCGAATCGGGAGCGGTTCCGGGCCATGACCGTCCGGGAGGCGGAGAGGGTCGGGAAAAGATGAGTAAACTTGAAATCCTCCCCTGTCCATTCTGCGGCGGGAAAGCCGAGCTATATTCGCCTCCGCTGTATGGATATGCACCATATATTGCCAATAGTGATTGCTATACCATAGGTTGTTCTACCTGTGGCTGTTCCGGCCGGCCACAGATGGGACGTGTCAATGCTATTAAAAGCTGGAACCGGAGGGTAAGCGAATGAAAAATACGAATGGACACGACGAAAGGCCTGTGAATCCAAGCGAAGTTGTGGCTGTGGAATACATAGGCAGTCGCTATGACACTACGAAGTTCTACCGCACGGGAAACGGAATAACTGTCATCTGCGGCTGTTTCGCCGGCACCCTGGATGAATTCAGGGAACAGGTCGCGAAAACTCACGGCGACAACAAGTACGCCCGTGAATACGAGCTCGCCTGTCAGCTCGCGGAGCTGCATATTTTGGGAGGTGTACAACATGTATAGGAGATTCCCCGAGGACTGGAAGGTGACCTACACCCGTCACTATGATCCGAGCGGTAGGGAGGTAGGTCGAACCTTCTATGTAACCATGAGGGACAATAATATCCCCATTGGATACATAGGTAAGGACATAGCAAACGACCTTTCTTGGGCAGACCACCTCCCCATCGAATATATTGCCCGTCTTGTAGCCGCAGCCCCCTCTCTATATAGATTGGTCATGAACATTCTGTCCACTGATCAATTCCCCGATGAATGGGGCGAGAGAGCTAAGGATATCGACAGGTATATCAGAGGGGTAGGAGACTCGAAGGCGTGCGATGCCGGAGGGATGTGAGGGAAATGACGAATAAGGAGAAAGAGATCGAGAGTCCACCTCTCGATCTAATGGAGAAGGAGGTAAAACGGAATGATCCAATTTTTTAGTCCGGACGGAGAGGACGGCACAAACAACGGCGGTGTCGAGTTCATGAACGACACTCCTCAGGACGATGCGGAAAGAAAGAACCCCTCCGAAGAGGGGTAGGGGCAAAAGGTTACAGGCGTTCACAGCGCCAAACCTATTTTAGCATATCCGGGAGGCATGCGTAATGAAAAAAGTCTATATCGCACATCCCCTGCTGGGCGACATGGATCGCAAAAATCCGAACCTGCGCGTGTTGTACGGCAACATCGAGAGTGTGGAAGACATCTGTCGCCGAATCGTGAAGGAACATCCCGACATTCTGCCGCTCTCGCCGATCAGCGCGTTTTCGTTTTTGGACGCGTTCGACCGCACCGGTTCCATGGGGCTCTGTTACAAACTCCTTTCGCTTGCGGATGAGTTATGGGTGTTCGGCGACTGGATGGGCAGCGAGGGTTGCCTGATGGAGATCCGCTGGGCTAGGGAAATGGGGATACCGGTGGAGCTGTGTGGAGGTGCAAAATGAGCGAAAAGATAAAACTGGAAAACCTGCCGGAGATGGCCACAAAGGTGAACGCGGCGTCGCGGGCGCTGGGGGCGTTGCAGCCCGAACAAAAGGCGGGAACCAACGTCGTTCGGAAGGTATTGGTGCAGAGCGTGATGGGAGAGATTCTCTCCGCACGGGCGCGGGGGGTGACGTACAAAGCCATCGCGTCTGCGCTGTGCAAGAGCATGGACATCAAGATCAAAGCCTCGACGCTGAGCGAATATATAAGACAAGACGTGGCAAAGATCGACGGATGCGCGAGGAAGATCGCGCGGAACGTCGCGAACGAAAAAGATAAACAACGATGAATGCCATGAAAACCGGGAAAAAAGAGCTGTTCACCGCGATCTTCGAGACGATCATCGATCTATACGACGCCTTCCGCGCCGGACGCCTCGACGGCGAAGGCGGCGCCAGAGAAGAGCTTGCCCGCCTTGCTGCGATTTGTACCGAGGCGATCGACGCACTGGATCGGGAGGTGTTGAAATGAGTCGGCGCGATACGCGGTATCAGTTCGAGGGGCATGTCTTGTACGTGGCGCCCATGGCGGGACGGTGGGTCGTCGGGTACGACGGGCCGTGTGGGGACCTGAGCGTCGTGGCGGCGGAGGGCGTAAAGCCGGCACAGACGAAGGAAGAGGCGCAAAAGCAACTCGATGCCTTCGCTGCGGACAGAGGTCTGCAAGAATGGAGACGCTGAGAGGCTGCGTGTCCTGTCTGTATTACGGAGGCGTCCTGTGGTTGGGGGAGACGCGATTCGTTGACTGTCGGCACCCGTTGTACGCTGGACACAAAGACGTGGAGCCGTCGCGCGGATGCGGCCTGATCGTCGCAAAGGACGCCCAGGGGCGACAGACGTCTTTTTTTTGATTCGCATCGTTTTTTCTTCGGCAACTTCGAGGTGGTGATGGCGTGGAGTGGTCTCTGAGCGAAGTGGAGAGCGCCGTACTGGAGGCAATGGCTTCGGCCGGGATCCCTCCTGAGCGGGGGCGTTTGCTCCTGGATGGGAAAAAGCACAGATACACGATTCTCGGCGACAAAAAGAAAGAAGAAAACGGAGAGTATTGTATCTATGTGGACGAGTATCCGGCCGGATACTTCAAAAGCTACAAGGCGTCGCACGGATATCTGTACCAAACGTGGGCGATGCAGAAAGACCGTCCCCTCTCCGAAGCGGAGCGGAAGCGCTATCTGGAGGCCGCGCAAAAGCGGGAGGCGGAACGGGAGCAAAAGGAAACCGAGCGGGAAAAAGGACAGAGCCGGGCCATTTTGCGCGCCCGTGCCCGGTGGGACGCGGGCACGCCTGCGGACGCAAAGCATCCGTATATCCGAAAAAAAGGATTGTCCGGCGCGTACGGCGCAAGGCTTCTTGGGACGGAGCTTCTCCTGCCCGTCGTCGACGAGCGTGGGGGCGTCATGTCGGTACAGCGGATCGCGGCCGACGGAGGGAAGAGATTTGAAAGCGGCGCTCCCGTCGGCGGATACTTTATCGTCGTTTCGCGCGTTCCCTTTCAGGGGATGGCGGAGCCTTTTCAGGGGGTAAAAGCCGGGCGCGCGCCGGGGAGCGATGAACCGACGGAAGAAAACGGTTCACGCGTTTGGATCTGCGAGGGGTGGGCGACGGGCGCGACGATACACGAATCGACGGACGATCCCGTACTCTGCGCGCTCTCCGCCGGAAATCTGCTGCGGGTGGCGCGGCTGGCCAGACGATATTATGCCGGCATGGAGATCGTCGTCGCCCCGGACTTCGACCGTTCGCGCGGCAACGCCGGGATGGCGGCCGCGTTCGAGATCGTGGACGAGCTGGGACTTCCGATCGTTCCTCCGTCGTTTGGCCCCGACGAGAGCGGAAGCGACTGGAACGACTATTGCGCGCTGCACGGGATGGAACGGACGAGAAAAGCGTTGTTCGACAAGCTGGGGGCGATAAAGGCCGATCCCGGCTTTGCGCTCCGGCGTCGCGAAAAGCTGTTTCCGGACGTAAACGCGAAGACGGGCCGGCCAAAGGAGACGATCGCAAATCTGGAGAGTCTGTTATACTTTCTGAACATACGGATACGGTATAATGAAATCGGGAAAAATGTGGAATTCCGGATCCCGGGACGAACATACGTCACCGACGACGAGCAGAACGCCGCGGTCGCGTGGATCCGGAGCGAGTGCGCCCAATACGGGATGCCGAAGGGAGAGATCGACGGCTTTCTAACGGAGATCGCCTCGCGCAACGCGTACAATCCGGTCATGGAGTGGATTCAAGGCAAGCCGTGGGACGGACTCCCCCGCGTGGACGCCCTGATCGACACGCTGGAGACGCCGTCGGATTACCCCGACGACCTGAAGGAAATTCTGGTCCGGAAATGGCTTATCTCCTGTGTCGCGGCGGCCGCGTCGAGAAGCCGGGAATTCACGAGCCGGGGCGTTCTCATTTTGCAGGGCGCACAGAGCCAGGGGAAAACAAGCTGGTTTCGCCGTCTGGTCCCGCCGCATAGCGGATGGTTCATGGACGGAGCGAGCATCAACCCGACCGACAAGGACGACCTGAAACTCTTCATCTCGCATTGGATCGTCGAGCTCGGGGAGTTCGAAGGCACGTTGAAGCGAATCGACATATCGCGGTTGAAGGCGTTCATCACGAAGGGAACGGACGAGGTGCGCCTGCCGTGGGCGAAGAAGGCGAGTTTGTTTCCGCGGAGGACGATCCTCTGCGCCACAGTCAACCAGGAGGAGGTGTTCAACGACCCGACCGGAAACAGCCGTTGGTGGCTGATTCCCTGCGTCGCGGTGGATTACAGGCACGAAATCGATTCACAGCAGATTTGGGCGGAGTGCTATACTCTGTATCAAAACGGCGTTTCGTGGTGGCTCTCTCCCGAGGAGGAGCTGCGACTGGCCGAGAGCAATCGGAACTACGAGCGGATCGATCCGGTGGAGGATCTTCTGTCGTCCAAGCTGAACTGGGGGCTTGCAAAGACGTTCTGGGAGAAGCGGACGGTCACGGAAATTCTGATTCAGTGCGGACTGGAAAATCCGACGACAAGCCAATCCACGACGGCCGGGCTTCGCCTGCGGGAAATGGGCGCGGTCTCCGCCGGGAGGGCCGGGAAAGACCGAGCACGCCAGATTCTCGCGCCGCCTAAAAAGTACTGACATTCCCAGGGACAGACAAACCGAACGGCGGACACGTGGCGGACACCTTCGCAACGTGTCCGCGCCGACC
>DAIPHL010000160.1:0-4745 GCA_036771375.1 Synergistaceae bacterium
GGTCGGCGCGTTCGTAAAGACCCCCGCGGCTGCCGCAGCCGTATTTTTACCGTAATAAAGGTCCTCCGGACCAGCGGTCTTCGGCGGCACATAAGAGTCCCACGTCGCGGTCCCAGCGTTATAGAATTTCAACTCCGTCCCGTCGAAATAGGTATCGCCCTCCACTCCCGCCGCGGGAGCACCGGCGCCGACATACGTCGCCGGAAGCGAACCGTAAGCGGAGTAATCGTGCGGACGCGGCACCTTCTTCTCTCCACCCGGGATGCTGTTCAGATCCGGGATCTCCGGGCTGGCGGTGCTGCAAAGATTACAGCGGAACGCGGCGAGCGTGGTTGCTTTGGCCGGGATCTTCTGTCCAATGGGGATGTTGATACCCGTAAGGTTGGTGTCCCTGACGCGGACGACGTTTCCGGTGGCCGGATCGACCTGTTCGCGATATGCATATCCCTGTACCTTGTATCCGTTGCCGGACATGGTGAGGTTTCCGTCGCGATCCAGCGCAAAGTTGCCGGCACGGGTATAAAGCTGCCGCCCTCCGTTCTGTACGACGAAGTATCCTTCTCCGCTGATCGCCATGTCCGTCGGCACTCCCGTGCTTTGCAGGCTACCGCCGGTATGGACGGTTTCGATCGAACCGACCTTGACGCCCAAACCGACCTGAGCCGGATTGATCCCACCGATTGGAACGCCGTTGTCCGGCGCACTCGCGCCTCTCATCGTCTGATAGATCATGTCACGGAAGTGAATGACATCCCTCTTGAATCCGACGGTGTTCACATTCGCGATGTTGTTGCCGGTCACGTCCAGATAGGTTTGATGCGCCTTGACACCGCTGACGGCCGAATAAAGCGAACGAAGCATCTCCTTGTCCCCCAATACCAGTAATCTCTAGTTTCGCAATCCTTTGCCGTCTTTAATCTCCGGCTCCGCCCGAAGTTTTCGTCACCACAATGGATGAAAAAACCGATCAATCCCGCCGAGACAAAACCACTCTCTACGGCATCGTGGTGTTTTGATCGTCCTTGCCCTGCTCGTTTTCTCCTTCTTTTTTGTCGTCGGTCTTCTCCGGTTTGACGATCGGCCACGCAACCTGTTCGACCTTACTGAAGGGAACGTACGAACCATCGTCGAGATAGAGGTTGACCTCGCCACCCACGATATCGAGGAAGGTAACCTGCCCCGTCTTCAGGATGCCGTCTTCACCAGGATACCCGACGATCGTCCCGATCAGCCCTACCGCCGAGGCCACCGTGCCCGCGTTGTTCGAGGCGATCAACTTCTCGAGGTTCTTGTTCATATTGATCTGCTGCTCGAGCCCGGAATATGTAGCGAGCTGCGAGACAAACTCGGTGTCCTTCATTGGATTGGTCGGATCCTGATGCGTCATCTGGGCCACCAGAAGCTTGAGAAAATCCTCCTTGCCCAGAGAGTCCCCCTTGTTCTGTTTTTTGATCGTGTCCTCGTATTTCGTCCAGGCTCCGGTCGTACCCGTAACCTCCGGCATCTCGTCACCCCCTCAGGGTTTTTTCGTCGTCTTCCCACCGAGTTGAACTTTCATGCCACCCAGTGCAAAAGCCCTTTTTCCAAGTCCAATCGAATCAAGGGTGTTTCCATTGTCCTGTCCTCGGTCGCTTCCGTCCCCCCGACTCTTCTCTGCCTTTTTCCGCCCGGATAAAGGTCGCCACGATGGCGGTCGTCTCTGTTTTTAATATCGACCGCGAGGCCCGAAACATGAATACCCTGCGCCTGAAGCGATGTTTTCAAGGTATCGAGCTGCTGTTGAAGCACCTGTTTCAGATGTTCGTTGTCCACCTTGAAAACGGCTTCTATGCCGGACCCCGTGGATTGCAGAGAGATGTCCATACGCCCCAGCGCCGGAGGTTCCACCACAATTCGTGCTTCCTGGGCCCCTTCGTTCCTCATGAACTGCAAAATGGTCGACAACCCGTCGCCGAACGCGTCACGCGAATCGAGAACGTATGTCGAAGGGATTTCGTGGATCGATCGAGACGAAAGTACTTCCTGGGAACCATCCACTCTCGAACGCAAAGTCGCCACAAGCTCTCCGGCGAAATGGAACCCCTTTGCCCGCGAAACATCCTGCTCTTGCATCGAGCCGCCGGACGCCTGCACTCTGTTGTTTCTGGTCGAAGGCATCGATGGAGATTTTTTGTCGTCCGCACGGTTCCCCGAGGGGAACGAGCCCCCCTCACCCGTTCCCTTCCCCGCGTCCCGGGAGGGACGATTTTCGGGGACGCTCGCGTGAAGCCCTACAGAGTCGGTCTCCTCTTTTGGATTTTCCAAATGTGTCTTTGCGTCCCCGCTTTCCGACACGAGCCCCATCTGTTCGGCGAAGGCTTTCGCTCGAGTCGTAGATGCGAACTCGTTCCCTGGCCCATCTTTTATCTGCTCCGCCTCTTTGCCTCTGTGCAGCAGGCTTCGTTCGGCATCCTCCACGTGTTTCAGCAGGTCGGGTTCACCCGCAACCCACTCCTCTTTCCGTCCGACGTTTGACGTTTCACCGCCGGTTCTTGTCTCGTCCTTCGCAGTCTGGACCAAGAGATCTTCGCCACCGTCGATGGTTTGAGAATCGTCGAGCCCATTCAACTCCGAAACGTCACCGGGAGAGAACGCCTCCTTTTGTCCCTTGGAACCGTCCAAAAGTCCCCCCGTTTTCGCCAGAAAATCACGGATCGCCTGGTGAAGGGGTCCTTCGGTAAAACCTTTGCCGAGGATCAGATTGGGGTCGAAGCGACTCGCTTTTTCGAGCGCGCCTGCGGCAACCGCCGCCGCGCCTTTCCAGTCTCCTTGCGCCAGCTGGGCAGCCAACAGTTCGGCCACCGCCCGGGCTTGTTCCATTCCTCTGTCGATCAGCGGGATAACAATGCGTGAGATCTCCTCTTCGGTCATCTCACGAGAAAGCACCTCTTCCGTCTCGGACGAGGTCTCTTGTAAAGTGTTGGAGGCTGGCGAGGCGGTGGATCGCAACAATTTCTCGAAGGAACCCCTTCTTTCTCCGCTTTGTGCGGCGCTTCCGCGGTTTTCCGGAGCATGCGAAACCTCCCCTCTCCCCGTGTCCCGCTGCTGAAACGTTCCTTTTACATGAACATCCCCGGATCCGAGAAGATCCACTGTTGAAGAATTCGTTGCCTGCACAGTCATTTTCACGTCACCTCGACATCGTCAAAGAAAAGAGGGGGACAGACTTCGTCCTTTTTCCTACCGGTTTTTTCGACGGGAGAGCTCTTCCATCAATTTTGCCGCCAACTCGGGCTCCATTCGCCCGAGTATCTTTGCCCTGAGGTCCTCCTGTAAACCCTCCAGGACGGCCACCGCAAGATTTATTTCCGTCTTTTCCAGGATGGCCGCAGCATTTTTCGGCGACATCTCCCGAAACGTTCTGACGATGCGATCCAGCTCGGACTTTTGCTCGGCGGACAGGCCGCCGCCGGCACTCTCACCGAGGTCGCGACTCAGCGCTTCCAACCTCTCGGCCAATTCCGTCCGGGCAGCGTCCAACTCCCTCTCTCGCGTTCCGAGATCACGGGAGAGTTTCGTGACGCCCTTCATCCTCGCGTCAAGGGAGCGTACCTCCTCGGCGATCTCCCGTGACCATTCGTCCAACTCGATTCTTCTGCGCTCCTCGACGGTAAGTGAGTAGATCTTCGGGACCCCGAGCAGCTCCGAGAGCGACCTCCCGACAAAGGGAATTTTTGGCAAAACCTCGTATACGAACGGACGAAAATCGGCTCCGCCGCTCGCCTGAATGCCGGCGGCAACCCCCGCCAACAACAGGAGCAAAAGAAAAAATCCGCACCCTCTTTTCTTTTTTTTCCTCCCCTTCTTTTTCTTTTCCTTCTTTTCAGGTTTTTCAGGGGAGTCCGGGGTCGCGGATTCGTCTTTTACAAAATCGCTGTCGTTTGATTCAGCCATCGTTCAATCGCCCCTGGAATATTTTCGGTATAAAGCGAGTACGTTCTGAACGTATCTCTGCGTCTCCGGGAAAGGGGGAACCCCACCGTAAGAATCCACCCTGCCGGAACCGGCGTTGTAAGCCGCGAGCGTCTTCATATAATCTCCGTCATATTTATCGGCCAACTGAGCCAGATATTTTATACCGCCCTCGAGATTCCTCCTGGGGTCTTTGGGATCGACGCCGAGACCCCTTGCCGTGCCCGGCATCAACTGCATGAGCCCAATGGCCCCCGCGCTTGAGACGGCATTCGGATTTCCTCCCGACTCGCAGCGCATCACAGCTCTTGCCAGATCGGGATCGACCTGGTACTTCTCGCAAAGCTCCTGAAGCAGCGGTTCCCACATCGCAAGACGTTCGGATACGGTGGAGGGGACAGTGATCTCGGAGCCATGGGAGGAGTAGGGATCGTCCAAAACCTCTTCGATCACTTTTTCAAAGCTCTCCGGTTTTTCCTCCGAGACGGTCGGTCGGGGATACACGAGCGCTTCGATCTCCCGAATACGCCCCATCACCCTGTTTATGCCGGCAAGAGGGGTTCTCAAACGCCCGCACCTCCACAAAGATTACGCAAGTAGCGTATCGCCGCGATGTCATCCAAGCGATCCTGTTCGGTCTTCCTCATTTTTTTGTTCTCCCGCTCCAAAAGTTTTTCACAAAACCCTTCCATGAGCTGGACGTTTTTATGTTTTTCCAGCAGCTCGCTCTTTTTTTCTTCGATCGCGACCCGGCAATCCGCGAGCTCCTGTCTGCCCGCGTCGATTCGCCTACC
>DAIPHL010000161.1:0-4678 GCA_036771375.1 Synergistaceae bacterium
GGTGCCTGCGGTTGGATCGCGACGGGAGGGGCTGCCGGGGGCGTCTCCTGACGAATCACCGGGGGTTCCGGTGACGCGGGTGCCTGCGGTTGGATCGCGACGGGAGGGGCTGCCGGGGGCGTCTCCTGACGAACCACCGCGGGAGCCAAGGCTCCCCCGGCGGTTTTTTCGATCGGAGCAAGCGTTGTCTGTGACGGCTTGTGGGCGGAGGGTACCGTCGGCTTGGCCTCGATGTCGTTTTGGGGTTCGGGCTCGCTCTCCATGGAAAGACCGCCGCACAGAGGGCAAAACGGCATGTTCCAGGAAATTTTGTTGCCGCAACGAACACATTTTTTCATCTTCGGTACTCTCCCTTACGGCGAAACGTCGATACAATCAAAACCACTGCGAGAGAATGCTCTGCTATTGTATCCTTTTGCGCATTATAATACCACGATATTTCGTGTCGAGCTCGGATGTCGTTTCGCGAATTTAGACTATTGTTGCATTTTTCCGGCCTCGAAGCCACCGCTGGTCGCCATGGCCTTTTTCACACACAGCTTTGCCCCGTCTTTTTCCTTCGAAAGCCACGTGGAGAGCTCGCGCGCCTCGGGAGGGGACGAAGCAAAGAGCAGGGAGGAAGCGCTACCCGAATGGGCGACTGCGATCCCGGATGCGCCGAATGTTTTTTCTGCCTTTTGCAGCAAGGGCCACTCTTCCCGCGGCATGACCCTCTGTTGTAGCTCGGAGGAGAGTGAAGCGGCCTGCGCGATCAAGAGGGGATCGTTTCGCAGGAGGCCTTTTTTCAGGGTGTCGTAGGCGGACTCGAACTCCTTTGCGAGGGATTTCACCCGCTTTTCGATGACCGTTCCCCGTCTGTAATCGGCCGTGTCCAGAGTCCTTTCGGGGATCAGAACGAGAAGCCCCATTTCCGGAGGAGGGGGAAGGGATTCCACGAGCCTGCCTCCGATGTGGTCGACGAGGGCGAGTCCTTCGAACATGACGCCGTCGCTCGGTTCTATGGTGCAACAGAGCGAAAAAAGTTCCTCGGCGCCGATGACGTTTTCCGTCATCGCCGAGCAGACGGCAATGACGCCGGCGACGTCGATCGTGGAGGTGGCAAAGCCTTTGGCACGGGGATGAGGGTTGTCGATCACCACGTGCAGATTTTCGAAGTTTCTCCGGAAGCGACGTTTTGCGAGTGTAAAAGCCCTCCGCGCCTTTTGTTCGAGGGCATGGGCCTTGCTGTCCGGCGTTTGCGGGCGGAGGAAAACCTCCCCGGTCCAGTCGATCGAAAGACTGACCAAAAGCTCTCTCCCGTCAATCCATCCCTGTATCCATTCACCGGCGGTCGCATGAAGCCTCGCGAACGCCACGGTTTCACAACGATTGTCACCTCTGTTCACTTATAGATCGAAGACGCCTACGACGGCGGTGTGGTCCGAGGGGCGTTCCATGGCACGCAGTTTCCGTACCGCGTAGGCGTCACGGCTTTTTGCGGCGAGCGTCTCGGTGGCAAGCAGGTGATCTATGCGCCATCCGATGTTTCGTGTGAGCGCGTCTCGAATCCTGTAATCCCAGAATGAGAACTCGCCCGGCTGAGGACGATGTTTGCGGAAGACGTCAAGGAACCCCCACGACATCACGTCCGCGAGAGCGTCTTTCGCTTTCTGTGTGAAACAGACGTGATCTCTTTTGTTGTCGGGGTTGGTTACGTCCATGTCCTCCGGAGCGACGTTGAGATCTCCGGTCCAAAGGAGTGGATCGGAAGGGGAGAATTCCTTCTCGAAGAGGGCGCGAAGACGCTTGAAAAATGTGAGCTTGTATTGGAAATCCGGCAACTCTATGGATTTTCCCTGGGGTACGTAGCTGCAGACGACCGCGAGATCTCTCATGCGGGCGACGGCAAGACGTGCAGGGTCCTGTTCCTGATCCTCTCCATCTCGGAAACCGAACGAAACCTCGTCGAGGGGGATTTTCGAAGCGATCGCCACACCGTTGTAGGATTTCATCCCTCTGTACGCGACCTCGTAACCGAGGGTTTTGAAAAAAACGACGGGGAAATCCCTGTCCTGGCACTTCGTCTCCTGAAAACAGACGACTTCGGGGGCGGACTTCCCGCCCAGAAAGCGCTCTACGATCGGAAGGCGGCTTTTCAGCGAGTTGACGTTGAAGGTCGCAATTTTTACCTCGGACACGGCTTTCACTCTCCCTTGATGTTCGTTCTTTTTCCGTGGTTGACCATCCAGATGCCACACAGCGTCAGCGTCCCGCCGAAGAGGATGAACGGCGTAAAGCGCTCTCCCGTGATGAAATATGCCGCAAGCACCCCGAAGAGGGGCTGTATGAACTGAAAAGCGGCCACCCGCGCGGCCGGCATAACCGAGAGGCCATCGTACCAGAAAATATAACACAGTCCGGAGCAGATGCAACCGAGAAAGAGCATGGCACTCCACCCGCGGGGCGATATCGACGCGAGTTCCGAGATGCCGGAGGGAAAGACGAGCAGAAGGACGCTCTGCATCGCGAGCGCGAAGACGTTCATCCAAAATACGGTAAAGGTGGGGCGCGACGCTCTCACCAATCTGCGGGAGAGGATTTGAAAAACGGCCCAGTTGACGGCGGATACAGCGATCATGAGGTCGCCCAGCGCGCCGATTCTAAAGAGGCCGAGTCCTTTCGTTCCGAGTCCTACGACCAGAAGAACCCCGAAGCCGGATATCAAAAGGCCGGCGACCGAGCCTTTCGACAGCGTTTCTCCGAGAAAAAGCCAACCCAAAAGTGCCACGACGGAAGGAGTACCGGCGATCATCCAGTTGGCGTTGGCGACTCCGGCGCTTGCCATGCCGACAAACTGTATGTTTTGATGAAAGACCACACCCTGAAATCCCAAAACCGCGAGCGCAAGCCAGTCTTTGCGCGGCAGAGGTGCAAGCTCTTTTCTCCACACCGCGAACGGAAGCAGCACCAGCATCCCAAACGCGATACGGAACCAGACGGCGAGGATGGGGGCGGTTTCTCCGACGGCGATCTTCATCGAAGCGAAGGAGGCTCCCCAGAAAAAAACGCAGAACGATATTTCGACGTAAGCTTGATGCAACGACACCAAAGGTTTGTGTTCCACTGTTCCAAGGGTCATCGGAAGGCCTCTTTTCATCTGAATCGTATGCGACAGCCGTATCCACCCGGTCGTTTCCACGGGCCAGGAAGCGGCATATCGATTTTACATTGTATTTTTCCTTCTCGTTTAACTCAAGCTTCGAGAGATCATTTCCTTTGAGGAATCGTTTCTGGGATCGAAGAGCGCGTTTTGTGAAAACCCGGCGTGTCGGAAAGAACGACTTGTCGGTGCCTCGGTCCGCCAGATGGAGTGCAATTCCTTCATGAGCGTCTTAATGATTCTTTTTTTGCTCGGATGACTGTGATGCCCGATCACATTTTCAAAGACGTAGACCGAAAAAGCTATGAGGTTCGTCTGTTGCTCGCATGCGATACTCGGAGCACCGTTTTGAGGGCTTCGAAAATGGCGATGACGACGGAGAGATCTTCCTTTCCGTAATGAATGATCTGATAGAAAATATGATAAAGATCGGATTCGAGGTTGAAATCTTCGAACGTAATTTTGATGTTTTTGTCTTTTGACGTGACGATCGTATAGTTCCCGTAGATCTCGGACAATTTACCGAGAAGCGTGTTGATGATGTAAATGCAGTTTATGGCGGTGTTGGGATCGTTGATTCCGGGTGAGATGGTCCTCAGCGCAATTTCTACAAGTTTTTGAATGGAAAACAGGTAGTCGTTTCTGGTGAACTTCTTTTGCTCCACGTTGGGCATTGCGATCGTCTTCGCGGCGATCTTTTCGTCGGGGGCGTTCTCATCGTAGTAAATCTTTGCCACTATCTGGTTTCTCGTCAAAAAGTCACCGATTTTCGGCAGAATGTGTACATGGATTAAAGACGGCGATTTCAATGAAAGAAGCGATTCATAGTCCAGGAGTTCCAAGCAGCCATCCCTGTCGAAATAAAGGGGTCGCTCTTTTTGTAGCTGGAAAAGGCGATTTTTTTCGACGCGCACATGTTTCCTGTGTTCTTCGACGAAGCGATCGATGACGTCTCCCGCTCTTTGATCGAGTTGCTTGATCAGATTGACGTCCTGGATTTGATTCGAGACGAAGAAGACGAATTTGATAAATATCCGATGCTGGCAAGAGAGTAAACAATGGCGACCGTTGCTGACACGACATCCTCGCTATTCACACTGTCTTTCAATAGGGAAAGGCTGACGACGGTGTACAGGAAACCGCCGACAAAAGACCGATCACCCCCATCGTGATCCTGTTCGCTAGAAAATTCTCCACGACCCTCGGCGTGTAATTCGAAGCGTAGGTTGTGACGACGAGCATCACCGTCGAGAAGGTGAAGAAGGAGCCGGCGAGGGTGGACGAGATCGAAGAAGCAAGAGGAATCTTGACCCGAAAAAGATCGGGCACATAAGGGAAAAGGGGATTTCCTTTATCGATCCGGGCCGTCGCAATGAGCAAAAAAATGGAGATCAAAAGGCTCTGTAGGTGGATGATATGTCTTTTTGCTTTTTCGAAAAAGCCTCACCCCTCCACGGACGGATTATACAGGGCAACGGGGGAGGGTGCCAGTCCATACCCAAGAAAAGGCCGGGCCCTGCAAGGCAGGACCCGCCGACC
>DAIPHL010000162.1:0-4552 GCA_036771375.1 Synergistaceae bacterium
GGTCGGCGGGGCCGCCCGATCGTTTCGATTACGTACACGTCGTGTTCATGCAGGTCGGGCCTTCGCGCCGTCTTTTCGTGGAGCGATGTACTTCATCCAGATGATGGAGCAGACGGCGCCCAGAATCGCTACGGCGATCATGCCCTTGAAGTAGATCAGGTATCCCGTCGCGCCTTCGTAGGCGTCGAGGGTCCTGCCGGCCAGCAGCGGGCAGAGTACCTCGGGCAGGTAACCGATCGTCGAAACCAGCCCGATGGCGATTCCCGCGTCCTTTAAGGGAACCCCTCCCTCGCTGAGGAGCGAGAAGTAAATGCCGAAGTTCGAGTACATCGCGAAATAGAATATGGAGCAGACGCACACGAGAAGGTACGAGCGAAAACCCACATCCGGGAGGTTCATGATGACGAAGGTCCCCACCCCCATCACGATGAAGCCGATCAGCATGACCTGGGCCTTGCCCAGCCGGTCGGCGAGAAACCCTCCGATCGGGGAGCCCAGAGGCCGGCAGTATTGGGCGATGACGGTGAGTATCGCGGCGAAGACCGCCGACAGTCCGAGTACGTTGGTGGCGTAGGGAGTGAAATAGAAGTACGAGAGGTTGAACGTATAGGTCGACGCCGTGATAATGCAGACCAGCCAGACGGCAGGCATCTTCAGAACCGAGAGGATGTCGCCGAAGCGGAACTTCTTCTGCGGCTCCTCCGACGCGTCCTTCTCCTCTTTTTGTGGTTCCTTGAAGATGAACTGGAAAAGGACGCCGCAGAGAATCGGAGCGACGGAGTAGAAGACGATGATCCATTTGAGTCCCAGTCCCTCGGCCGCTTTCGCCTGGAATGCGCCGAATATCGCCGTGGCGATCGCCATATGTGCCGCGTTGACGGCGCCGCGCCCTCCTTCGAAAAGACCGTAGGCACTGCTCTGTTCGTCGTCTTTTGCCTGCATTCTCACGATCTTCATGAGCGCCGGCCAAAATGTCAGCAGGGACGTAACGCCCCAGAGTCCGTAAATGGCGACGAGCGTCGTGTACGACGAGGATATGAGATGTACGACCCCTCCCAACCCCGTCGCAACCAAAGAGAAGATGAGCAACCTCTTGGCGGGAAATTTGTCCGCGAGGATTCCGCCGATGAGATACGAGAAGAGCCCCAGTACGCCGTAGGCGCCCCCGAGCGTGCCCATCTGCGAGTTGTTGAGGCCGTAGGCCGCAAGATACGCGTCGTAATAGTAATAGCGGAAATAAGGCAACCCGTAGATGATCGAACCCGCGAACGCCAGAAGGCATATCTTGAAAAAGTTCTTTTTGACAAGTGAATCGCTCTTCAAACCGGTTGCTGCCATTGCACACTCACCCCTGCCGTCTCGATTTTTTGCCTGTTGATAAACGAAGCGACGAAACCCGCCCCGCCGGGCGGGCAGCCCGGCGGAGGGGTTCGTTCAAAGCCTGGCTTTACAGGCCTTCTCTGGGAATCGTATCTTTCCACTCCTTCTTGAAGACCTCCTTGTCGTTTTCCGTCACGGTCATCTCGGAGTAGAGCAGGAAGTTTTCGGCGTCGCCACGCAGGGACGTCAGAATATTCGCCTCGGTCCACCAACCCTCACGTCCCAGCCGCATCTTCTGATATAGGTTGTATTTTGCGGAGAGCGGATCGCCGTTCGTCAAAACGAGCTCGCGCTTGAGATTGTGTTCGACGGTGACGTCTATCTCGTCGAATCGGTATATTCCCTCGCCGAACACGCCTCCAACCCCGTTCGTGATGCAGGTCCAGGTGTCTTTCAGGATGTCGTACGAGACCGAGCGATCGACGTAGCCCTCGGTGAGGAACGTGGTGGGCGTAAGAGGCGCACTCTCCGGCTGCGCTTCCGGCGCTCGTCCCTCGACGCTTTCCTTGAATACGGGGAGTCGGAGGACGCCCGTCGCGAGGTCCAAAGTCAGCGTGGCTTCCTCCGGCATCGGCCAGAACATGGGCCAGAATGTCGTCGCAAGCGACAGACGCATTCTGTGCCCGGGCTTGAAACGATGTCCCGCACAGTCCAGCTTGACCCATGCTTTCACCTTTTTACCCGGTTCGAGACGGACCACTTTGTCGTGTCCTTCGAGGTGCGTCAGGTTCATCACCCCGTAAGTGACTCTGGTAACCGCCCCGTCCGGTGCGACGTCCGAAAGCTGCGCGAAGAGCATGGCGCAGGGTTTGTCACTGGAAAGCTCGATCTCGAAACGGGGGTAGCCGAGTATCTCCAATGGTTCGGACAACACCTCCCCCTCGAAGACCATCGCCATTCCGTCGTCGATGCGTTGGTCGGAAGGGCTCTCGCCAGGGACCGCCGCACCCATCCATTCTCCTGCGAGGAGGCCGTGGTTCAGAGGGGTCTTCAGCTTGACGCTCTCCTTCTTCTCGCATGGCCGGTCGAGCAACTTTCCGTGCGCGAGATGGAGGATCCTTTCCTCGGTCTGCTTCGAGGGCCAGTCCTCCGCGCAGACCCATCGTCCGGCGCTGACGTATTGGAAGGCCGAGGGGGGATAGCTGTCCTGAATCCATGCCTGTACTATCGGAGCCTCCATAACCCCGTTCTCCTTGCCCTTGAGCCAATGATCCCACCAACGGACGGCCTCCTGCAGGAAGCCGATCGCCGGCCCGGGGGCACCGTCGTGCGGATAGACGTGCGCCCACGGCCCGATGATGCCCCTCCGCGGGACCTTCAGGTTTTCCACGACGCGGAGCACGGTGTTCGTGTAGGAATCCGCCCAGCCGTCCAGGGCGAGCACCGGACACTGTATGGCCGAATAGTCCTCGCATACGGAGCCGTGTTTCCAATACTCGTTGCGCACCTGTTGCCGCATCCAGAGCGCGGGCCACAAGGGCATCTCCTCCAGGCGTTTGAGCCAGCTCTCCCTCCACGAATCTCCCACGAGATGAGGATCGAGGGGCCTGCTCATATAGGCCTGCATGATCGCACCCCACCAGAAGTTATCGTTCAACAGGCAGCCGCCCTTGTAGTGAATGTCGTCGTTGTAGCGATCGTCCGTGAACCCGACGGTGATGATCGCTTTCAGCGCGGGCGGACGCAGAGCCGCCACCTGCAGAGAGTTGAAACCGCCCCAGGATTTGCCCATCATGCCGACTGCTCCCGTGCACCACGGCTGGCGGCTGATCCAGTCGATCACCTCCAGGGCGTCGTCCTGTTCCTGCTGCAGGTATTCGTCGCGCAGAAGGCCGTCCGATTCGCCGGATCCTCTCATGTCCACCCGGACGACCGCGTATCCGTGTCCGGATATGTACCCGTGCATCGGTTCGTCCCTCGCTCTCGTCCCGTCGCGTTTCCTGTAGGGGATGTACTCCAGCACGGCGGGTACGGGCTCCTTCTCCGCGATCTCCGGCATCCAGATCCGGGCCGCCAACCGGGTTCCGTCCTTGAGCGAAATCCAGTCGTGCTCGATCGTCTTCACCGTATAGGGAAAGTCCGTGACAATGCGTTTCTTCAAAACCTCCTGACCGGATTCAGACATCTTGTGGCACCTCCTTGGTTTTTTTGTTCTTTCTCTTCATGACGAAGAGCCGTACCTTCGGGAAAAGAATCGTTTCCGGTCGCCTCCCAGAACGGTGACCGGTTTTATCTCCCTTCCCCGAAGGCGTAGTACTCCACGATGTATTTTCTCTGGTCCTTGAACGACCAGTGCTTGTCCCTCGTCGCGACGACAGCGGCCTTGAGGTTTCTTGCCTCGAGGGCCGCGATCAGCTCCTCGTGCTGCTCGTGGCATATCGACTCCCATTCCAACGTGTTGACCACGTTGACGGGGCTGTAATAAAGCCTGTGCCATATATCGAGCCAAAGCGTCTGGAGGAAGCTCTTGTCCGAGAGGCTCATGTAAAATAGGTGAAAGGATTTGTTCAACGTATAGGATTCACGGAAATTTCCGTCGGCCGAAAGCTCCCAGATTTGTTGGTTGATCTTTCGCAACGCCTTGCACTGCTCCGATGTGATCTGCCGTACCACGCTCTCCAGTGCGTGCGCTTCGATCATGCCAATCGCGTCGTAATAGTTTTCTACGTCCTTCAGGGTGAACGTCCGCAGGGTGATCCCTCTGCGCGGAACGATCGTGACAAGGCCCGCCCCTTCCAACTGGAGGAGGGCATCTCTGAGGGGGGTGATGCTGATCCCGAGTTCTCCGCTGAGTTTGCGGAGGTTGATGGACGCCCCGGGATGGATCTCCCCGTCCCTGATTTTGAGCATGAGATAATCGTAAACCTGTTCCCTCAGTGGTTGAGTACGGAAGTTGCGTTTCTCTGCGGGCATCTCCTCGAACCTCCGATCGACGTCGCGAAGTTTGATCAAAGATCGTTTTTTCATCGTGTCTCGGGTTATCTGTTATATCAGAAAAAAGACGACAATTCTGAAACAAAACAATAATTCAATATCCACCGACATCATGATGAGGGAATGTGTTGCTGTTTTTTGAAAAAGATTTGAATGCTCAATCGCATACACCTGCATCCTATCACGTTTTTAAGGAATATGCAATCCTTTTTTGTTTTCTCCGGACGCGTCGCCGACC
>DAIPHL010000163.1:0-4497 GCA_036771375.1 Synergistaceae bacterium
GGTCGGCGTGCTACAGATTTTTGTTTTCCGTTCGGGCGGAATCCTTCGAGGGGCTCCAGCCCCTCGAAGCTCACGCACCAGCATCACACGGTCCCTCCTTCATGCGCCCGACGGCGCAACCGCCATTGGCAGCAATACTAGAAGATATTCTCCGGCCTTTCTTTGCTTATGACGAAACCGCCGTCCTTCGTCGCCCAGGCGACGCCGATCCCCATGTACGTCAATACGATGGCGACAATCGGATTCAGCCAGTTCAGCACCGCATAGGGGGCGTACTGTATCGTCGGGACGCTGAGCGTGGTGGCGTGGAAGGCTCCGCATGTGTTCCAAGGAATCAGAACACTGGTCAGGGTTCCGGAGTCCTCGAGAGAACGGGAGAGCATACGCGGATGCAGGCCCGCGACGGCAAAACGGTCCTTAAACATGCGTCCGGGCAAGACCAGGGAGATGTACTGATCTCCCGTGAATAAATTCGAAAGCACACAGGAGAAGATCACGGACGTGGCAAGGCCTCCGGCCGACCTCACGTTCTTGAGAAGCGTATCGAGCAGGACCTCGAGAAAACCGACCCTCTCCAGGATGCCGCCGAAGGTAAGAGCACAGATGATGAGCGAGACCGTCCAGTTCATCGACTGAAGTCCACCCCTTGCAAGGAGTTCGTTCAGGACCCCCGCGGCATCCTTGGCGGCAGCCGAAGTGATATCGGACAAATTCAGCTCGGACAGCAATTTGGCGATCGCAGCCATGTCGTCGCCGAAATCCGCGATCTTCTTAGCGATGTCGGGACTGTAGCCGTTCTGCAGCACATCCAGCAAAGTTCCGAAACCGGCGCCCTGCGAGAGCGCGAGAATTCCTCCCGCGATCACGCCGGCGAAGATACTCGGGATCGCGGGTTTTTTCGAGGCGGCAAGCCCAATGACAATCAGCGGAGGCAGCAGTCCGAGTGGGTTTATGGAAAACTCCCCCTTCATGAGCACCTGAATCGCCATGATTTTTTCCGCGTCGAGAGAGCCGCCGGCGTATTTCATGCCCATCAAGACGGAGACGACGAGCAGGATGAGATAGGTCGGCCCCGTCGTCCAGACCATGGCTCGAATGTGCTGGAAAAGATCCGTTCCCGCCATGGCGGGAGCGAGGTTGGTCGTATCGGAGAGAGGAGACATTTTGTCTCCGAAATAAGCGCCCGAGATGATGAAACCGGCACACATCGGAGCCGGTATGCCGAGCCCGGCTCCGATTCCCATAAGCGCGATCCCGACCGTTCCGCTGGTTCCCCAAGACGTTCCGGTCGAGAGAGAGACCACGCTGCAGATGAGCACCGTCGCCAACAGGAAAATCGACGGGCTGATGATGTTGAGTCCGTAATAGATCATCGTCGGGACGACACCGCTGAGGATCCAACAGCCGATCAGCGTGCCCACCGTGTAGAGGATGAGCACTGCCTGCATACCCATCAGGATGGAGGTCAGGATCCCCTCTTCGATCACGGCCCATTTCACCTTCATGAGGAACATGGACATGCAGGCGGCCACGACGGCCGATATCACGAGAGGAATATGTGCGTCGGTCTCGAAAACCTTGACCGCGAGGAGGATTAAAGTCGCAACGACAAACACGATAAAAACGGCTTCGAAAAAATTCGGCTTTCTGCCCGTATTGATCTCTTTATAGATACCATCTTTTTCGCTCACATCCGTCACCCCTTTTTTGGTATGTCCTACAGGCGAATCCAAGAAACTCCTTGACGACAAACCACCACTTCGCCCGAAACAACGGGACAAAATGCTCGGCTCCCACCCCGATATACAATGCATGCAAAACAGGAAAAGTAAGGAAAAAATAGGAAGAGAAAGTCAACCACGGAATGAACGCCAAAAACAAGAATTCACTTCGACCCAACTTCCTTGCCATCACCTCCCAAGTCGACATCTTGATTATAGAACTTTTTGAAAATATGACAAGCCCTCACACGGCGAAAAATAAAAATGCCGAAGGACATTTTAAGTAAAAATGCATTCTGGGTATATGTAAAAATTATTAAAATCAAAGCTGGATTTAATTTCGAAATCGAATTCTTTCCTCACAAAGTACGAAGGAGCGGGATTACGGTACAATTTTTCCCGGATTCAGAATGTTGTTGGGGTCGAACGCTTTTTTCACCCTCTTGATCAGTTCGATATGGGGTTCACTCAGGAATATGGGCGTATACTTCTTTCGCTTGAGCCCGATGCCGTGCTCTCCGGAGAGAGTCCCCCCCAACTCGTCCACAAACGTGTAGAGGTCCTTTCGCATCCGGTCCGCACGTTCGTACAAATTCGAATCGCAACACACATCTTCGGGAAAGAAGGTGATGTGTATATTGCCGTCCCCGATGTGTCCGTATGCGTTGTAAATGGCTTTATGATTCTTTGCGAGAGCGGGCAGCTTCTTCAGAAAAGCGGAGAGCCCACTGCCGGGAATCACGATATCCTCTTTGGACAAAAGGGGCATGGAGCCCGTCCACTCCTCTTCCGCGACCAGCTTTCTGATTCTCCAGACTCGATCCCTCGCGTTGCGGTCCTCCGCGACAAACACCTCCATCGCCCCGACCTCCATACAGAGATCTCCCACTCTTTCGACGTCACCCCACAGCTGTTTTCGGTTCGTTCCCTCCAACTGGACAATGAGGTGCGCCGCCGCATCACTGTAAGGAATCCTCACGTTGGTATACTCCTCGACGTTTTCGATCGATTTTCGATCCATAAATTCGATGGCGGAGGGAAGGACTCCACCCTTTGTGGTGACGAGTGAAACGAGTTTCATGGCCGAGTCGAGGCTCGGCACCGGCACGAAGAGATCCGTAATACAAGCCGGCGAGGGAAGCAAGTTCAGAACAACCTTCGTCACCACCGCCAACGTCCCTTCGGAGCCCACGATCAGATGGATGAAGTCGTAACCCGTCACATCCTTCCTTCTTTTCCCACCGAAGGTCACTACGCTGCCATCCGCCAATACGGTTTCCAGCCCCAGGACGTGGGCGCCCGTCGCCCCGTACTTGACAACTCTGTTTCCCCCCGCGTTTTCGGCGACGTTGCCACCGATAAAGGAGACGTCTCCGCTGCACGGATCACCGGCGTAAAAGAGCCCCTTCTCCCGAGCCGCCTTTGAGATCTCGGCGGTTACGACGCCCGGTTCCGCGGTGATCGTCCTGTTTTCGACATCGACCTCCAGAATCGAATTCATCCGTTCCAGCGAAAGGACGATTCCTCCCGAAAGAGGCACCGCGCCACCCGACAAGCCGGTCCCTGCACCTCTTGGTGTAACCGGTATCCTCTTTTCGTTCGCGTATTTCAAAACCTTCGACACCTGATCGGTGCTCACGGGAAAGCAGACGATCTTTGCAGAATATTCCCGCTCGAAACGGGGCAAGGTCTCATCCACGGAATAGGCGAGACACTTCTCCCGGTCCATCGTAACACCGGAGTCTCCCAGCAACAGAGCCAAATCGCGAAACGCGTTTTTCATCACAAGGCTCATTTCGTGCCTTCCTTTCTCTTCCTGATCCTGTCGATCAACAGTGGTATGACCTCGTAGAGATCCCCGCAGATCGCGACGTCGGAGACGTTGAATATCTGCGCATCCGGATCCCTGTTGATGGAAATGATCTTTCCGGACGTCTGCATCCCCGCCAAATGCTGAACCGAACCGGATATACCGGCCGCGATATACACCTTTGGGGACACCGTCTGTCCTGAAAGTCCGATTTGGTGAGGATAACCGATCCACTTCATTTCGACCACCGGTCTCGAGGCCCCGACCGCGGCGCCGAGAAGCGAGGCAAGGGACGAGAGAAGCTCGAACCCGGAGGCTCTCCTCAAACCCTTGCCTCCCGCGACGATCACCTCTTGTTCCTGCATGTTTTCGCCTCCCGAGGCAAATGGCTCGAAGGAGAGCGTCTCTACCGTCGGCTTCAGAAGCTCGGACGGGACGTTCGGCTCCACGACTTCCACACCGCGTCCCGGTTTTGCCTTCGGGGTCGCGAAGGTCTTCGGGCGCACGGTCGCCATCTGCGGCATGTGGTCCGGAGTTTTGATGGTCGCCATAATGTTGCCACCGATCGCCGGACGCGTTTGGAGCAAAAGACCGCTCTGCTCCTCGATGGAAAGCCCGGTACAGTCCGCCGTGAGACCGGCGCCGACGAGGGCCGCCGCATACGGCATGACCGACCGGCCAAACGCCGTGGCCGGGGCGAGCAGGATCTTCGGCCTGTACTCTTCGATCAGATGCGCAAGGATCTTCCCGGATGCGCCACGATCGAAGGGCAGATGTCTCCTCTTCACGAGAATGATCCGCTCGGGGCCGTATCCGCCGATCTCGCCAAGGTCAACGGGCCCGGCATTTTCTGCGTCCAGAAGCAAGATCACCGACACCGACTCTTTTTCACCGGTGACCTCGGCCAAGGCGGTCGACAACTCGACCGCCTTGGCCGAGAGTTCGAACACGGCGCCAGAAAGCATG
>DAIPHL010000164.1:0-4457 GCA_036771375.1 Synergistaceae bacterium
CGCCCTTCGCCGCGTCGATGGACGTCTCGTCCGGGGCGCCCAGGATCAAAAACTTCAGCCACCTAAGAAACAAGCGCCCGGGGGCTTTCGCCAAGGCTCTCATACCTTTCGTAAGCGTGCACGATCTTCTGCACGATGTCGTGGCGCACGACGTCGTGTCCGGTCAAATGGCAGAACGCGACGCCCTCCACGTCCTTCAGGATCTCGGTGATCCCACGAAGGCCGGACTCCTTGTTGCTCGGCAGGTCGATCTGCGTCACGTCTCCGGTCAGCACGGCCTTCGAGCCGAGCCCCAACCTCGTCAGGAACATCTTCATCTGCTCCTTCGTCGTGTTCTGGGCCTCGTCGAGGATGATGAAGCTGTTGTTCAGCGTGCGCCCTCTCATGTAGGCGAGGGGAGCGATCTCGATGATGCCCTTTTCGACGTACCGATTGAAGCGATCTGGCGGGAGAAGGTCGTAAAACGCGTCGTAAAGCGGCCGGATGTACGGCTCCACCTTCTCCATCAGGTCGCCCGGAAGATAGCCGAGGCGCTCCCCGGCCTCCACCACCGGGCGCACGAGGACGATCCGGTTGATCTTCGACACCCGCAGGGCCGCCACCGCGACGGCGACGGCGAGGTATGTCTTGCCCGTGCCGGCGGGACCGATGGCAAAGACGACGTCGTTGTCGTTGATGGCGTCCACGTAGACCTTCTGCCCCGGAGTGAAAGGACGGACCTGGCGGCCGTGGTTGCTGACGCAGATCGTCGCGTCCAGAAGCGGCAGAAGATCCGGTTTTTCACCGGAGGCCAGCATGTCGAGGGCACAACGAATTTCGACCGTCGACGGCTTCTGTCCCCGGCGTATCATCTCGGAGAACTGGCCGAGAAGCTCGCAAAGACGCTGCGCCAACACGGGATCGTCCGCCGGTATGCGGACATCCGTACCCCTGACGGAGAGCCGCAGGCCAAGACGCTCCTCGATGAAACCGAGCGTCTCGTCCCTCGCGCCGAGCAGCTTGCTCAAGACCTCGTCGTCGGGTATGGACACCACCGTCTCTTTTCTCACGTCTATGCCCGAACGACCTCCTTCACTTCCGGTACGCTCTTTTTCACGATCCCCTCCACCATATTCCGCAGGGTGGCCTGAGCTCCGGGACAACCGGAGCATACGCCCGTCAGGGCGACCTTGAGGGTACCACTCGTCTCGTCGAACCCCATAAACTCGATTCCGCCGCCGTGAGACTCTATCATGGGGCGAACCTCCGATTCGATGACCTGTACGATCCTTTCCACAACCTTCGACATCGTCGTTCCTCCTTGTGCTTTCGTTACGTTGTCTCGCTTTTTTTCGCCTCGTTGGACTTGGCGATATTCCACATTTCATCGAGCTCCGCGAGCGGAAGGCTCCTCATATCGACGCCGCGCCGCGCGGCCTGTCCCTCGACGTCCCGAAAGCGGGACGAAAATTTTTCGTTCGCGGACTGCAACGCGCTCTCCGGATCTACCCCGATGTGACGCGCAACGTTGACCATGGAAAAGAGGAGGTCTCCGAACTCCGCCTTCGCCGCCTCCCCGTCCTTTCGCTCGACCTCCCGGCGGAGTTCGTCGAGCTCCTCGGAGAGTTTTTTCCAGACCTCGTCGATCTCCTTTGGCTTCCAGTCGAACCCCTTTCTCGCCGCGCGCTCCTGAATCCGTCTTGCCCGGAGAAGGCTCGGAAGGCTCCTCGGAATCCCCGCCAGGGCGGAGGAGTCGGAGCTCCGTGCGCGTCGCTCGTCCTCCTTGATCTTCTCCCAGTTCTTGAGCACCTCGGAGGCGTTCTCGACCGACAAGTCCGAAAAGACATGAGGATGGCGGTCGACGAGCTTGCGGCAGATCCCCCGCGTGACGTCGTCGATGTCGAACGCCCCGTCCGCCCGCGCGATCTCGGAGACGAAGACCACCTGCAGAAGAACGTCGCCGCACTCCTCGCGGATGCCCCGCAGGTCCCCGTCCTCTATCGCTTCGATCAGCTCGTGGGCCTCCTCCAGAATGTAACGCCGCAGGCTGTCCATCGTCTGCTCCGCGTCCCATGGACAGCCCCCCGGACCCCGAAGCCTCTTCATGATCTCCACCAGATCGCCGAAACTGTGATAACCGCCCTGCACGTTCGCCAAAACAGAAACTCCCGTCCTTTTCGAATCATAAACGCTTTTCTTACTCGTGTATTGTATCAGATCTTCGGGGATAGGAAAGCGAGAAACTCCCCAAGGGCCCGAAATCCGCCCGGACCGATGAAGCCGTTCATCCTTCGAAACCATCCGGCGGGCGCCCGCATCTCCCTCAAGGGGCCGTCCGGTTCGCACCGCACCACCGTCTCGTCCCGTCCACAGAGCACCTGCAGAATGCCGTAATCCGGCCCTCGTATCCCGATCTCCGCGACGTCGAACAGAAAGGCCAGCACGGCCGGTATCGGCCCGAAACGGTCGATCGTCTCCTCGCGAAGGCCCGAGAGGACCTCGCAGCTCCGGGCACCCAACAGTTTTCTGTAGAGCGCGATCCGAACGCTCTCGTGGGGAAGGTAGCTTTGGGGGATCGCCGACGGCATGCCGACCTCCACGCGTGTGCGCTCGCGATGTTCGCCCCTCGCCCGTGCGATCGCCTCCTCGAGAAGATCGCAGTAACGCTGGAAACCGACCCTGCCCAACATCCCGTGCTGTGCCACCCCGACCAGCTCGCCGCCGCCGCGGATCTCCAGATCGCGCTTCGCCAGTTCGTATCCCGCTCCGAATTCACCCAACGCCGCGATCGCCTCCAGACGCTCCTTCGCCTCACGGGTGAGCGTCGCCTCCGCCGGATGCAGGAAGAGGGCGAACGCCTGCTCGTCCCGCCTGCCGACCCGACCCCGCAGCTGGTGCATCTGCGCCAGCCCCAGCTCGTGGGCGTCGCTCACGATCAGGGTGTTCGCCCGCGGCATGTCCAGGCCGCTCTCGACGATCGTCGTGCAGACGAGCACGTCGAGCGCCCCCTCCTCGAACTTCTCCATGACGTTCATCAAGTTCTTCTCCGGCATCCGGCCGTGGGCCACCCCGACGCGAAGCTTGGGAAAGAGGCGCCGGATCGTCATCGCCTCCCGGTCTATGCTCACCACCCGGTTGTGCACATAGAAGACCTGTCCGCCGCGTGACTTCTCCCTGAGCACCGCGCTCTTGACGAGCGACTCCGACCAGGGACCGACGGCGGTGATCACCGGAAGACGTCGCCGTGGAGGCGTCTGGAGAAGCGAGAGGTCGCGCAATCCCGAAAGCGAAAGGTGCAGGGAGCGGGGAATCGGCGTGGCCGACAGCATCAGCACGTCGACGAAGGGATACCGGTTTTTCAAGTGCTCCTTGTGCAGGACGCCGAAGCGATGTTCTTCGTCCACCACCACGAGTCCCAGGTTTTTGAAGGCGACGTCCTGGCCGAGAAGCCGGTGTGTGCCGATCAGTATGTCGACCTTGCCCACCGCGGCGTCCTCGAGGATCTTCCTCTGCCTGGAGATCGGCACGAAGCGGGAGAGCACCTCGACCCGGACTCCGAAGGGATCGAAGCGCCCGGAGAACGTGTCGAAATGCTGCTGGGCGAGCAGCGTCGTGGGAGCCATGACCGCGACCTGCACCCCCTCGAAAACCGCCTTCGCCGACGCCCGCATGGCGACCTCGGTCTTCCCGAAACCGACGTCCCCGACGAGCAGACGATCCATCGGGACCGGACGAGCCATGTCCCGCCCGACGTCCTCGATGGCTCGAAGCTGGTCCTCGGTCTCCTTGTACGGGAAGGTACGCTCGAACTCGCTCTCCTGTTCCCCGTCCCCGGTGAAGGCATGCCCTTCCGAGAGCTCGCGCCTGGCGTACAGATCGATCAGGTAACTCACGGCCGCCTCGGCCTGCTCCTTCGCACGGAGCGAGGACTTCTTCCACTGTCCGCCGCGGAGGTTGTCGGCGACGGGCTCGACCCCCGGGTACGTCGTGTACTGGGATATCTTCTGGAAATGCATGACCGGTATCTTGAGCCGCCTCTTTTCGGCGTACTCCAGCACCAGGTATTCCTGTTCCCCGTCGGAGCTCTCGATACGCTCGGAACCAATGAAACGCGCCACACCGTAGTCCTCGTGCACGACCCACTGCTCCGGCAACAAGCGGTCCGCCCAGTCGAGAGGGACCCTCCGCTCGGCCGCACCGCCGGAGAGAGAGAGCCCCGAGAGCTCCAGGTCTCCGATCAGGGCGACACGGGAGGCGGAGTCGACGAATCCTTCGGAGATGGATCCGGCGGAGGCCTCCAATCCCCGTTCGACCGCCCAGTTCCTGAAGTGCTCGGTTTCGGAGACGAGCCGGACGGAGATCTCCCTCGTCGCCAGGTCGGCGCAGAACGATTCGAGCGCCGCACGCTTGCCGCGAAAGCCGGGAAGCCCGATGATGCCGGTCTTCAGGTCGCTTCGCGACACGCTAACGCGCCGACC
>DAIPHL010000165.1:0-4396 GCA_036771375.1 Synergistaceae bacterium
GGTCGGCGAGCCGCCCGAAGAGGGGCGGCTCCTCTCTTTTTCGGGACGGATACGCCTTGATTGCCCGCTCGGGTGCGCTTTGCAGACACACGACAAAGCAGCGCGATGCGGCGCGCTGGGTGCTCTCCGCCGCACCCTATATCGCCGTCCTCTCCCCTCCCGAACTACGCGGCATGGTCCACGATCTGGCCGCCGAGATGATGGAGAAAAACGCCCCGAATCCCAACCCAACCGAAGAGGACGCACCCGACGCTCCGTCCTCCCCAAGACCCGAAAAAACAAACGGAGCGGTATCCGGATGAGTCACCGGATACCGCTCCGTTTTCGTCTTGAGGCCTGCCTTGCCGGGGGCGGCTTTCGGTTCGTTCAGGTGGCCGTCTCATAAACACCGGCAAGATCGCGGCCGCTTATCCTCCGTTCAACCGAACGGATGTGTTCTTCCTCTTTTAGTCGAAATCGCCCATTCCGCCCATTCCGCCGCCGGGCATTCCGGGCATCGGCTCTTTCTTCTCGGGCTTGTCAGCCACGAGCACGTCCGTCGTCAGGATCATCGCGGCGATGGAGCCGGAGTTCTGCACGGCGCTGCGGGTGACCTTGACAGGATCGATGATGCCGGCCTTGACCATGTCCACGTACTCGCCCTTCGCGGCATCCAGTCCCTCGCCCTTTTTCAGGGTCGAGACCTTTTCCACCACGACGTCGCCCTGGAAGCCCGCGTTCGTCGCGATCAGATGCAGCGGCTCGGTCAGAGCCTTGCGCACGATGGAAGCGCCGGTCTTGACGTCGCCCTCGAGGTCCGCGATGAACTTGTCCAGTGCCTCGATGCACTGCACGAGAGCCACGCCGCCTCCCGCGACGATTCCCTCCTCCACCGCGGCGCGCGTCGCGTTCAGCGCGTCCTCGATGCGATGTTTCAGCTCCTTCTGCTCCGTCTCCGTCGCGGCGCCGACCTGAATGACCGCCACGCCGCCGACGAGCTTCGCGAGACGCTCCTGCAGCTTCTCCTTGTCGTACTCGGAGGTCGAGTCCTCGAGCTCCTTGCGTATCTGGGCGGCGCGATCCTTGATCGCCTGGGAATCGCCCGCGCCCTCCACGATCGTGGTCTCCTCCTTGCCGACGCGGACCCTCTTCGCCTTGCCGAGCATGTCGAGATCGGCGTTCTCCAGCTTGAGGCCCACGTCCTCGCTGATCACCTTCGCGCCGACGACCGTCGCGATGTCCTGAAGCATCGCCTTACGGCGATCGCCGAAGCCGGGGGCCTTGACCGCCACGACCTGCAGGATGCCGCGAAGTTTGTTCACGACAAGCGTCGCGAGCGCTTCGCCCTCTACATCCTCCGCGATGATAAGGAGAGGCTTGCCGGTCTGCACGACCTTCTCGAGCACCGGAAGCATGTCCTTCACGTTGGAGATCTTACCCTCTACGATCAGCACGTTGGCGTCGTCCAGAGAGGCCTCCATGCGATCGGGGTTGGTGATCATATAGGGGCTGATGTATCCCTTGTCGAACTGCAGCCCCTCGACCATCTCGAGAGCGGTTCCGACGGACTGGCTGTCCTCGACCGTGATGACGCCGTCCTCGCCGACCTTGTCCATCGCCTGCGCGATCAGCTCGCCGACGGCCTTGTCGTTGGCCGAGATCGAAGCCACCTGCGCGGTCATCGCGTGCTCCTTGACCGGAAGGGCCTGCGCCTTGAGCTCGTCGACCACGAGGTCGACCGCCTTCTCGATGCCGCGGCGGAGGAAGGTGCCGTTTGCGCCGGCAGCGACGTTCTTTATCCCCTCACGGAGCATGGCGCGCGCCACGACGGTCGCGGTGGTGGTCCCGTCTCCGGCGATGTCGTTCGTCTTGGAGGCCACTTCCTTGAGGAGCTGGGCACCCATGTTCTCGAACGGGTCTTCGAGCTCGATCTCCTTCGCGATCGTGACGCCGTCGTTCGTGATCGTGGGAGAGCCGAACTTCTTCTCCAACACGACGTTGCGGCCCTTGGGACCCAACGTGATGCCTACGGTATCCGCGACTCTATTGGCTCCGCGCTCCATGGCGCGGCGAGCTTCTTCCTTGAAGAGCAAAATCTTCGCCATTTCAAAATCTCCTCCTTACGAAATTGTATTCCCGTGTTCCGTTTCCTACTTCTCTACGACAGCCAGTACGTCGCGCTCGCTCAGGACGAGGTACTCCTCTCCGTCGAGCTTGACCTCGGTGCCGGAATACTTGCTGTAGATCACCCTGTCGTCGACCTTGAGATCCATCGGCTGACGCTTGCCGTCGTCCATGATCTTCCCGGCGCCCACGGCGACCACGATCCCCTCTATCGGCTTCTCCTTCACGGTATCCGGCAACACCAGGCCGCCCTTCGTCTTCTCCTCGTGGGGAGCGGCCTTCACCACAATGCGATCACCCAGTGGCCTAAGCTTCATCTCAATATGACCTCCTCGACTGCGTTTTGTTATTTTTATATTAGCACTCACTTCGATCGAGTGCTAAGCATCATGAGAAAGTGTAACGACAGTCATCGGGATACTCAAGCCGATATAAAAACAAATATATTCTGTAATTGCCATTTATTGCAATATCTCTTTGTATTTCATTAAATTACATCATATTATAGGTAAAATACGTGATTCCGCCGCTTTGCACGGCCTCCGGCGAATTAAAATAGAAGAAATCTGACCACCCACTCCAACGTAAAGGGATGTTCGCAAATGGAGGCAACCCCCCGTTCGAACAGGCTTCACATCGGCGTCTACGGTTTGCGGAACGCCGGAAAATCGAGTCTGATCAACTTCATCACCGGACAGGACGTCGCGCTGGTCTCCGACACACCCGGGACGACGACGGACCCCGTCCTGAAAAACATGGAACTCCCTCCCCTGGGACCCGTCGTCTTCATCGACACGGCGGGGATGGACGACGTCGGGGAGCTCGGGCTGCTCCGCGTATCCCGCACCAGGGAGATGTTCGGCAGGACGGACCTCGCCCTTCTGGTCATCTCGGCGGAGGAACGCCCCGGTCACGCGCTCGAATCCGCGATCGAACCGTGGCTCCGCGAACTGAAAGACCGAAAAACCCCGGTCCTCGGGGTACTGACCCAGATCGACCGGGTGACGGAGACGAGGAGGAAGGAGTGCCTCGCTGCGCTCACAGAGAGGCTGAAATTGCCCTTTGTCGAGGTCTCCGCGAAAACGGGAGAGGGACGGGCCGCCCTGTTGGACGGGATCGTTCGGGAGGCGCCGCTCGATTTCGAGCGCGAGACGATCCTCGGAGACATCGTAAAAAAGGGCGACGCCGTGCTTCTCGTCGCACCGCAGGACATCCAGGCTCCGAAGGGAAGGCTGATACTCCCCCAGGTGCAGACCCTCCGCGACCTCCTCGACCACGGGGCGATCGCGACGATCGTGACCCTCGGCGAGTTCGCGGCCGCGCTGGAATCGCAGAAACGCCCTCCGGCGCTCGTCGTGACGGACTCTCAGGTCTTCGCCCAGGTAAACGCACGTCTGCCCCGGGAAGTGCCCCTGACGTCGTTCTCGATTTTGATGGCCCGCTACAAGGGGGACCTGCACACCTTCGTAAACGGAGCGAGAAGGATCGACTCCCTCGAAGAGCGCGACAGGGTGCTGATCGCCGAGGCATGCACGCACCATGCGCTGGAGGGAGACATCGGACGGGAGAAACTCCCCCGCTGGCTCAGAGAGAAAGTCGGGAAAAAGCTGACGGTCGACGTGGCAAGCGGACTGTCGTTTCCCGACAACCTGTCGCGCTACAGCCTCATCCTGCACTGCGGGGCCTGTATGCTGACAAAAAAACAGCTCATGAGCAGACTGATACAGGCGGGAGCGGCGGACGTCCCGATCACGAACTACGGCACCGCGATCGCGGCCTTGAACGGGATTCTGGAAAGGGTGATCGAGATCTTCCCGGAGCTGTCCAAAGCCTCCGCCTCCGACGGAAGCGATCGGCCATTTGCCGCCTCGCAACGGAGTGTGCTATAATTTACCCACCCTGTACACGGACCGGCGCATATGGACGCTTGCCTGGGTTATGGGAGTATCTTTTTGGGAGTGAACGAAAGTGATCGACAAGCAGTTGAAGCAAGAGGTCATCGAGCAGTACAAGACACACGGGGCGGACACCGGGTCGCCGGAGGTGCAGATCGCGATTCTCACGACCCGCATCAGACAGCTCACGGAGCACATGAAAGTCCACGAGAAAGATTTCCACTCGAGGAGAGGACTTCTGATCATGGTCGGGAAACGTCGTAAATTGTTGCAGTACCTGAAAGGGAAGGACTTCGGCCGTTATCAGAACCTCATCCAGCGTCTCGGGCTCAGGCACTGAGAGAACGTCTTTTCGGGCAGGCGGAGCGTACGCTCCGCCTGCTCCTTTTTCGCCGACC
>DAIPHL010000166.1:0-4326 GCA_036771375.1 Synergistaceae bacterium
GGTCGCGAATCGCTTCCAGGGGGGCCATGAAGGGGGCGAGGAGCGTCTGTTTCATCAGGTACTTGGGCCACGTCTCGTCGTTGTCCTCGTCCGGCCCGTCCCCCCGTATGATCGTCTCCGCCAGGCGGGGCAGGATCAGGATAAAGAGAGTATGATTCAGGAAAATCCCGAGTTTGTGCCCGACTCCCTTCTCGTATCTGGCGCGCCGGAAGGCCTCCACGTTGTTGTTGTGCAGGATGCGGAACCATCCGTAAAAGAGGGTGAACATCTTCTTCCAGCTCCCACTTGTCTCGAAGCGGGTCAGGTCCGCGATGCCTCCGGCTCCCTGGGTTTGGCGGATGATGGAATCCGCATATTTCACGGCTTTGGCGTCGTCTCCGTCGAATTTTTTCAATCCCAGCTTGTAACTCTCCAGCCATCCCGGGATATTGCACATGTTCTGGAAAAACGCATACTGGCTCAGCGTCAGGCTTCGAAACGCGTCAAGCTTTCCGGATCCCTCCGACGTCCACCGTTCGGACATCCTGCGGAGGTCGCGGTCCTGGCCCTTGATCTGCTCCCGCATGAACGCGGATTTTTCCAGGACGAAGGACACGGTCTCTTTCGGGTGTGCCATGGCGCTTGCGATCGCGCGCACGACCCGCAGCGGGCCGATCCGTTTTGCCAGGGGGGCGTACCCGAACACCTGAAGGATTGCGCCGGACACGTTGGCTCCCAACCCCATCATCATGGCGCCCCTGTGCATAAAGCCGATCCCTCTGTCGGCCTCGTCTCTTACGAGCCCGTTGTTTCGGTTGTTGTTCGCCACGGCGCGGACCCAGTGGTTGAGGACCTTGTTTTTCTCGTCTCCGAGGGCCTGTTTCACCGCGTCTCGGACAAAGCGGTGATGAATGAGCTTGTTGACGTCCCGGACAGCCGGTGCGAGCGCTGCGTCGTGTACCACCGTCACCAGATGTTTGTCGAGCACGGAGAGTCTGAGCTCGGGCGGTCGTCCCAGGATGTTGTTGGCCCGTTCCTTGCGGTGCCCGTGTTTCGTCGTCCCGCTGAGGTAGTCGAGGTTGATCGTGCTCATGACCTCCCCGATCTCCTGCTGTTGTGCCGCCCGGTGCGAATACCGTGTATCCGTTACGATGGGATAGTATCCGCCTCGCAGCGTGCCGTATTTCGTCACGAGCGGAGTCGGTTCCACCCACTCGGGCGTGACGCCGGTCATGAGTTCCGCGGTTCCTTTCACCATAGGGCGCAGGCTTTCCAGGAGATCCCATACGCCCTGGACGAATCGCGTATCCTGTTCGGAGAGTGCATCGACGATCTTTTGCAGATCGGAACCCGAGAGGTGCCAACCGTCCCGGAGGCGTTGGAGATTCCCTTCGTTGCCCATGTTCAGGGCGGCGGAGACGAGCTCCTCGCGCGTCAGTTTCCACGTTCGGCCCGACTTGGAAATGTTGCCGTCGATGTCCCGCATGGGGATATCCAGCTCGACCGTCTCCAGCATGAAATTCGGTCTGTTCCCGGCATATACGCGTTCCCGAAGTGCCTGCAATTTGGCGAACACATCATTCAGCATTTCCGTCTCCGCCGTCAGCGCGTCCCGTATCGGCTGGAATATGTACTGATGCGCGGTTCCGAGATCCTCGTATCCGTCCATGGCCCGTGTCAGGAACTCGACCATCTCGAGAGAGGCCATAAATTCCTCCGGGGCGTTCTTCAGTTTTTCGAAGAGCGTCTTCAGCTCCGTCTTGCCCGGATCCAGATCGCTCAAGCCCTGAAACCCGTAATATTCGCTCATTCGCTTGGCGATCTGTGCAGCGACCGTGTCGATCTGCACGTTGTATCGGAAGCGGAGAAAGCGTTTCTCCCATCGTCCGAGCCGCTCGATGTTCTTCACGGCGTCCCGCAGCTTCCGGATTTCGTCCATGCTCATCTTCGACCAATGCTTGCGATAATTCGCGTCGAGGATTTCGTCGGGGATCAGGACGGGTTCTCCCGAAGCTTTCAGCTCTTCTACGAACTTGTCCAGGTTTTTGAGCGGTCTCTGCTCTCCGTCGTCCTTTCGTTTCAGGTTGAAGCGTTCGAGCATGGCGTCGATCTGTGCCAGGTACGCCGGCGCCACGCCAAAGGTTGTTTTATGTGGCCGTTCCGCGTACTTGCGCAGGAAGTAAAGGATTTTCGCATGCTCGTTCTTCGCTCTGTTGGCGGCCCTCGCGCAGGCGGTGTTGATGATTTCGCGGTCCTTCGCGGCCGCCGCGGTCTCCCAGTCTCCTTTTGCCATGGCGCGTTCCGCTTCTCGCCGGGCCCGATTTGCGGCCCGCACATACGGTTTCGATGTAATCGCCTCTCGTCCCTCCTTCGCCCCGATTACGCCTTCTGCGACGCTCTTGATCGTCTCCTTCATGTTCTTCAGCTTTTCGTTATGCAACAGCAGCCATTCGCGCCTCTGTTGTTTGTTCTCGAACGCCTTGCGCCGTTTTTCCCGGTCCTTGGCCCGCGCGTCGGTGTAGCCCTTCTGGTAGGCTTCGTCGATCGGGGATAACAGGGGCGTGTCCTCCGAAAGGAGAATTTCGAAAAGGTGCGTGTCGTCCCGGACCGGCACGCCTTTTGCCTGCAAAAGCTGTGCCATCTTGTCCAGCCCGAATTTCCCGCCTCTCCATATGCTTCCGCCCATGCGTTCGACGAGTTCCCGCGCCTCGGCGACGCCATATCCCTCCTTCACCGCTTTATAACTGAGACCGCCCAGCTCGCGGATTGCCTTGATCACGTTCCGGCGGTTGAGCGGGTTTTCCCGCTCGGCCTCCACGCGTGCGGCCATTTCATTAAGGGCCTCTTCTTCCTGCCGCCGCAGGATTTCGCGCTCCGTGAGGCGTACGTCGAGGGCCTCGTCTCCTTCGTCCAGGATTTCGCCGGCCCGTTCGCTTAAAACTTCGCCTTCAAGGACGCCTGCTTCCCGCATTGCCTGCTCCATCGCGCGTCGCTCGATTTCGACCTTCAGCGGCAATGCGCTTGTAAGCGCTTCTACGAACTCCTGTGCGCTGCCGAAGCCGTACTCCGCCGCGGCCACGGCGACGGGGACGCCCCCCGGCGTGTCGACGTTTTCCGGCAGGGAGGCGAGAACGGTCTCGCCCCATCCGTCGACGATCTCCTCCGTCGACATCCGCAGTGCAGGATTTTTCGTCATGTTTTCGATCGCCCTGTAGACCGGCTCCTTTTCGACGATGGAGCGGACGAAGGGGATAAGGGAATCCGCCTTCCGTCGCAACGCGGCCTGCCGCGCCGGGTCCATCTCTCCGAGCATCTCGGCGAGCAGGCGTTCTTTGGCCGTCTCGATCATCTCGTACGTTTCGTCGTCGAGCGTCTCGAACGCTTCCGGAGGGATTTCCCCGGATGCTTCCGAGTCATCCTCTCCGAAGACGGAGGTGTCCAGTCCGCGCATGATCGCCTCGTTCTCGATCGCCTCTTCGGATGCGAGCATCCGGTCGTACACGCCGCGCATCTCGTCGGAGAGCTCGAACGCCTGCCAATTTCCGTCGGCGTCCTGGTACCGGATGTTCGAGAGGGCTCTGTAGATGGAGACGAGCCAGTGTTTGAACGCCCGGAACAGCTTTTTGAGCTCCGGGATGGGGCTCTTTCCCTCGAAGAGATATTTCTCGAACCCCGCGGCGAATCGCTCCTGCGCGTTGCGCCACATCGCCGCCGTCGCCTCGGTCATGTTTCCGGACAAGAGTTCGTCGATGGAGACGCCCTCGATGCCGAGCTCCTTTGCGGCGATCGTCCAGTCGTCTTTGAGCGCCTGCGGCGCGTCGTCTCTGAGCGCGAGTTCCGCCATGTCGTACAGGAAATAATGCGCCATTTCGTGCAGAAACGTGGATTTGTTCGCGTTCGCCGTGAGCTCGATCACCGCCTCCCGCCGTGAGAAGGAGATACTTCCGCGCACGCCGCCCGAAGCGCCGGAGCCGTCTTCCCCCTGATACAGCCCCGGATATTCGTTTTGCAGCTTGACAAGATCGGCTTCGGTCTTTATACTGTTTGCATGAAGCGTCTCGGCCGGAAGCGACATAATGGGCGATTGCAGCCCGACGTCCCTGGCCCATGAGGCGCTCTTTTTTGTGTTCATATACCGCAGATTCCCCGCCTCGATCTGATCCGCAAACCACTGGTTGTTGACTTTTACGGAACCATCCGCCCTCTTTCTGAGTTGTCCGTAGGCGCTGGTCATGAAAGCCTGCGCCCCCGGCTTCGACGCGTTCAACGCCACGGGCACGACGATCGTCCCCCCCTTGGAGTCCTTCAACTCCAGCATGGAGACGTAGGAGCCCGGCACGGTGGCGG
>DAIPHL010000167.1:0-4260 GCA_036771375.1 Synergistaceae bacterium
GGTCGGCGAGGTCCTCTCCCACATCGCTTCTCTCTGCGGGGGAGACGCCCGACAGGCCCTGACGAGGCTGGAGGCCTCCGTGTCCGGCGTCGCCGTGGGCGGGGGGAGCGAGTTGAGCGTCGAAGCGGTCGATCTCGCCACGGGGAGGGGAAGCCTCCGATACGACAGAGCGAGCACGGATCACTATGCCGTCATATCGGCTCTGATCAAGAGCGTTCGCGGATCCGATCCCGACGCCTCCCTGTATTGGCTTGCGAGAATGCTCGCCTCCGGGGATGACGTCCGTTTCCTCTGCAGGAGGCTCTGTATTCTGGCGGCCGAGGACGTCGGACTCGCCGACCCCATGGCTCTGCTCGTCGCGGAGAGCGCATCGAGCGCCTGCGACAGGGTGGGGCTTCCCGAAGCTTCGATCATCCTCTCCGAGGCGGTTTTGTACCTCGCGGCGGCTCCCAAGAGCAACAGCGCCTATCTTGCGATCAAGGCCGCCTCCGAAGCGGTGGAGGCGAAAGACCTGATGGAGGTCCCCCGTCATCTGAGAAACGACGGGGAAGGATATCTCTATCCGCACGATGATCCCAGGCACTGGACGCCGCAGGCATATCTTCCGCGCCCGTCCCGCTTTTATTTTCCCGGTAAACTGGGCGCGGAAGTCCGGATGGCCGAACGGCTGAAACGCTTCTGGAAGCGCTTCTCGGAGGACGGATAGAAGAGGCCGAAAAGAGTGCGGCTTTGATGTATAATCCAGCCGGAGGTGGAGACTTGAACGACAGGCCCGTAGCCGTTACGCAGGAGTTGATCGAAACGTACGGCTTTTCGTTGCTGGAGGATCCCGAACGTCTCGGACAGCTTTTGGAGGACAAGTGCGGGGAGGCGCGGCACGAGGTGTTCGTGTTGTCGTTCGCCCTGCGGGATATCTCGAGGCACGGCTTTCTGCCAGACGCGAAATCGTTTGCCGCGGACCGGGAGAAGACCGTAGCTCGTTTCTGTGAAAACCTTGGTTTTTCGCAGGAGTCCGCGCGCTGGGCGGTCGATTCCATCGCCACGCTTCTCGACGGAGAAGGGCTTCGGGAACCTGCGGGAACCAGAAGCCTGGAGGCCCGCCGTGGGTTTCTGCAGTACGTGGACAAGGGAATACAAAAGCGTCCGAGAAGCGTGCCGGTACGGAAGAAAGCGCTCCGAAACGGTCTTTTGCTTCTTGCGATCATCATGCTCTTTCTGGGTCTGTTCGTCAGGATCGCCGGAAGCCGTTTCACGGTGGGAGACGAGTACAGGCTGCTCTTTCTCTCTCATCTCTCCGGGGCCGGGGCCGGGCCGGGGCATGTGCGCCTCAAGGCGGCACAGCTCGCGGCCGATCAGATCAACGCAAGCGGCGGGATAAAGGGAAGGGCTCTTTACATTCAGGGGCACGACCTTCCGGACAACCCGGAGAAGCTGGAGAAGGTGGTCTCGTCTCTGTTGAAGAGCGCCCGGATCGTCGCCGTCCTCTCCGCCTGCAAAGATCGCGAAAACATGGTGCTCGCGAAGCTCGCGGACGAAAACAAGGTGTTGCTGGTCGCCACGGAGTCGAGCTTGCTTCCGGTCACGATGGCGACTCCCAATCGGCCGTGGCTCTATTCGTTCCGAATCGGCTTCGACAATGCATACAAGGGAAAGATTCTGGCATACTTTCTGGCGCAGGGACTGGGACGCCGGCCGGCCGCGCTCCTCTACGACGGAGAAGATCCCGGATCGTTGGAGATAAAAAGGTCGTTTCTGGAGCACTGCGAACAGTTTCAAACTCCGGTCGTCGCGGAGGTTCCCTACAGCGTTCGAAGAGGGATCGATTCGAAAAAAACGGAGGCGTTGCTCGCGTCGGGGGCGGGTGTGGCCGTTTTGGCGAACACGGACGGCGCGGTCGTCAGTGTCGTGGAGAGCTTGAGGCGTGCCGGCTATCGGGGTGCGATCCTGGGCGGTGAACACGACCATTTGTCCAGCGGTGCCGTGGAGAAGGCGTTTGAAAACAGCTGGTGGGTCCTGCCGGCCTCCCCCGAAGATCCGAGGCTGCTCTCCTTTCAGGCGAGCTACACGGACCGATACAACGAATCCCCTCCGAAAAAGAATTTCGCCGGCGTCGTTCTCGCGTACGACGCGGTCAGATGGGTTGCGGACGCCCTTTTCAGGGCGCCGGGGACGCAGGGCGAAGCGATACGGCACGCGCTTTTGTCCACGAGAAACCTTCCCCTCGCGCACGCCACGCTCTCGATCGATCCGAGGACGCATGGGCCGTGGAACAAGGCGGCCGCCCTCGTTTACTGCGACGAGAAGGGATGTCGCTTTCAGAAGCGCTTTTGGCCCCGTTGAGAAAGAGGCAAAGGGACTGCGGGCTATTTAAAATATCCGGGGATAATGATACCATGCTGCCATGGACGATCGAAAAAACGTGAACGATCCGGGCGAAGAGCGAGCGAAGGGAGAGGAGGCGTCGTCCTCTGCGGAGGTCTTTACCTACCCGGCCCTCGTCGCCGATTGTTACGAGGGCGGAATGTGGGTGGTCCACTTTCCGGACCTTCCGGGCTGTTGGTATGAGGCCGCTTCCAGGGACGAGGCCGTCCGAAACGCTGAAGGTTTGCTGCGAACCTACCTCGCGTACAGGAAGGAGATGGGGCTTCCTCTTCCTTCTCCGGGAGCGGCCGGGACGCTCGAACAGGTCGGCCTCGGCGAGGTGATCTCCGTTACCGTGGACGTCTCCGGCGGTCCGAAGGTCCTTGGGGGCTCGGCATGACGATAATCGGGGTCCTTTTGTCCCGTTCGGCGTCCCATTTCAATTGAGGATCGAGGAGGTAGAGACATGAGGCTGTTGACTCGTTCGGATTACGACGGCCTGATCAGTGCGGTGCTGCTGAAAGAGCTCGGGCTGTACGACGAAATTCAGTTCGTTCATCCGAAGGACATCCAGGACGGTGTCGTGGAGGTGACCGGGCGGGATATTCTCGTCAACGTCCCCTATGTCCCCGGCTGCGGTCTCTGGTTCGATCACCATGCGAGCGAACTGGAGAGGGGACTCGCCAGGGAGGGGAATTTCGAAGGGGCGAGCTGGCTTGCGCCCAGCTGTGCCCGGGTCGTCTACGAGTATTACGGAGGAGATGAAAAGCTCGGACACCACAGGGAGATGCTCGAAGCCGTGGACAAGGCGGATTCCGCCCGGTTCACGCGGGACGAAATCCTGAATCCAACCGGATGGGTGATGCTGTCGTTCATCATGGATCCCCGTACCGGGTTGGGAAGATACAGGGATTATCGCATATCGAACTATCAGCTCATGTTGACCTTGATCGACGAGCTTCGAACCAAAGGGGTCGAGGAGATCCTGGCCCTGGAGGACGTGCAGGAACGGGTCCGCCGTTACGAAGAGCACAAACCCGATTTCCTGCAGATGATGTTCGAGCACTCCTGGGCCGAGGGCGACGTCATCGTCACCGATCTCCGCGGAATTCCGGAGACCTTTGTCGGCAACAGGCACGTCATATATGCGCTCTATCCCTACCAGAACATCAGCATCCGGGTCTTCGACGGCAAGGACAAGGCTTTTTGCGTCTTCTCCGTCGGTTACAGCATCCTGAACCGGACGTCGACCGTCGACGTCGGCTCGCTGATGCTGCGCTACGGAGGTGGCGGGCACCGGGCCGTGGGGACCTGCCAGCTTCCTTACGAAGACGCGGACAGAGTGTTGGCGGAGATGTTGGATTTCATGAATGGGAAAGAGGGGAAACAAAGCCCCGCGTAGACGGAGGAGGCGCGCGCGGTGCCCTTTCGCGCGTGAGGAGCTCCCCTGTCGCGGGGGTGTTTTGCCATGGCTGTCAAGAGCGTCGTCGATATCGGCACCAACTCCATCAAATTGCTCGTGATGTCCTCGGAGGCCGACTCCCGCCGGGGGAGGGTCCTCGCGGACGGGACGAAGGTCGTGCGCCTCGGCTCCGGCCTGAAGAAAGAGGGCACGATCTCGGCGGATGCGGCCTCCCGTGCGTTTTGCGCGTTGGATTCGTTCGTCGCGGAGGCGCGCGCGCTCGGCTCCGATGAGATCTTTGCGGTGGGGACCGAGGCGCTGCGAATCGCCTCGAACGCCGAAGCGTTTCTCGACGAGATCGAAAGGCGATGCGGCTTTCGCGTCTTCGTCATAGGGGGCAAAGAGGAGGCGGAGCTCTCGTTTCTCGCCGCGCGTGCCTCAGTCCCCTCGGATGGAGACGCCGTCGTGTTCGACGTCAGAAGCGGCAGCAGCGAGAT
>DAIPHL010000168.1:0-4230 GCA_036771375.1 Synergistaceae bacterium
TCATCGAGCATGACCTGGATGTCATTGCAAACTCGGATTATGTGATTGATATGGGGCCGGGCGGAGGACAACAGGGCGGACGCATTGTAGCCAGAGGAACACCTGAGGAGATGGCAGGTAATGAAGAAAGCATTACGGGAAAATATTTGAAGGATATATTGGCGAACTGAATGCGCTCCCGATCACTGCTGTCTCATGGATTTTGAAACAATAAAGGCTGCGGAGAAACGGTAATATGCCACCGAAACGTGCTGTCCGGTCAGTTTTTTGCCCTGTCCGCTTCGCCTCGCCTGCCAGTTTGGCGGATGATGGGCTGGCTCATCTGGTTGTGTCAAGAATTATGCGCACATTTTTTCAGAGCCCAAATTGCCTGTGCTGATATGCTGGTGTCAGTTTGAACCGTTAAGCCGCTTCGATTTCGCCTCCGCCTCCTTTCAGAAGTTCCATGTTCATGTATCTGACGGCGCCCCATTTGCCGGTCATTGTGTGGCGCAGGCGGGCCGCTATCAGCATAATTGCAGATTCCGCATCTGGGAAACTGCCCACAACTCTCGTGCGCCTGCGGATTTTTTGTTGAGCCGCTCCATTTGGGAGCCCGTTACCAAATCATTGTTTGCCCTCTCGTCAAGTGGCGCCGACGCCGCATTTCGTGTAAGATACATCACTATTTGCATTTCGGGGATCGTGGGTCCGTCGATCTGCACTTACCTGACAAAATTCAGTGAGTCTTCCCATCAAATCATAGCCACCATAGCAGTGTATGCCCTCGTTTCGATCTTCGCATTCTGGATTGTACCGTCAATGAAAACGAGTGAGATGAATCATTCTCTTGCAGAAACTACAAGGGAAAGATTTGGTCTCTGCAATATCACAGGCGTTCTCTCCTTAGATTTTATTTCAATCATAATCGGAGGAACGCTGGTATATATGGCCTTTTCTCAGTTTGAATCAATATTCCCTCTTTTTCTTAATGAATACTTTGACAATGCCGTTCAAATCTTCTCAACTCTTCTTATCCTAAACTGCGTTTTTAGCGCGATGTTCCAAATGTTCTATTCATACGGCCAATCAAGTCTTTACCTATCTGTGACTGCAATTTGTATATATAGCATCGGAGAGATGCTCGTTATCCCTGCGACGGATGTCGTTGTCGATGAAATCTCACCCGAAAATCAAAAATCTCTGTTTTATGGCATCGCCGAGATTCGATCTATCGGGTTTACAGCAGGACCGATATTGACAAGCGCTGTTCTCCAAGAGGCCTCTCCTACGAGTATGTGCATCATGACTATAGCGCACGTCCACACTCATGCGAGTGTGTTACGGGAACCCCCCGCAGCTCGCAGCGATGCTCCTCTGGTTGATTCCCTGACTGTGCAGTCGGGGAATCTCTCGGTGCCTGGTCATTTTGATGACCTCCTTGGATGAATTTGTGCCTGACGGTACAGGTTCATCTTCGGAAGAAGCGATGTGTGGCTCTCGCTGCCGAAAGGGTGGTTCCGTCTCGGCCGGACGAGTGGCTCAACTTGACCGGGGTGGTGGCTCGGTTGGGGCCGGAATACTCGCGTCCTCGGCAATTGTGCGTTTTACGTTATTTTTTCAGGACCGTTGTGCTATTATGAGTTGGTTGAATTTTGAAGCACAGCGGGAGGTTGTTCAACATGGGAGCGAACCAGCAGACGAAGCGAAGTGTCAACAACTCGAGAGACAACGTCTCCACGGAACCCCGCGGCTCCGTTGGAAGCACCATAAAGAAGCGCCGTGTCGGCATTACGGAGACCGCGTTCCGGGACGCGCATCAGTCGATCATGGCGACGCGTATGCGGACGGCCGACATGTTGCCGATATGCGAGGCAGTCGACGAGGTGGGATATCACTCTCTGGAGATGTGGGGCGGCGCGACGTTCGATGCCGCCATGCGCTTTCTGGATGAGGATCCCTGGGAGCGTCTCCGCGAGATACGCCGAAGGGTCAAAAAGACGAAGCTGCAGATGCTCCTGCGGGGACAGAACCTGGTGGGATATCGTCACTATGCCGACGACGTCGTCCGCGAGTTCGTCAAACGAATGATCGGAAACGGCATCGACATCGTTCGTATCTTCGACGCCCTGAACGACCTTCGGAACATGGAGGTCGCGGCCGATCAGGTCAAGCGGGAGGGCGCGCACCTACAGCTCTCCATATCGTACACGATCTCTCCCGTCCATACGCTGGAGCTCTTTGCCAAACAGGCGCGCGACATGGCCGACATGGGGGCGGACTCGATCTGTATAAAGGATATGGCCGGTCTTCTGTCTCCGGTCGCGGCCCGCTCTCTGGTGGCGGCGATCAAGGCCAAGGTGGATCTTCCCATACAGCTTCACAGCCATTACACCAGCGGCCTTGCCGCGATGACCTATCTCGAGGGGCTCGAGGCAGGCGCGGATGTATGCGACTGCGCCATATCGCCCTTTGCCATGGGGACCAGCCAGCCGGCGACCGAGTCCATCATCGCGGCATTGGCCGGGGGCCCGCTCGACACGGGGTTGTCTCTTGAAAGGCTGTTGCCCGTCGCCAACCATTTCTCCCGGCTCCGCGAGAAGTACAAAGAGATCGTCATGGGCGTCTCCGGCGTCGATATCAACATACTCCTCTATCAGGTGCCGGGGGGCATGTACTCGAATCTGCAGAGCCAGTTGAAAGAGGGAAACGCCCTGGGCCGGTTGAAGGACGTCCTGGAGGAGGTACCGCGGGTGAGGGAGGAGATGGGCTACCCCCCCCTTGTCACGCCCACCAGTCAGATCGTCGGCACGCAGGCGGCGCTCAACGTGATGGTCGGTGAACGCTGGAAGGTCATACCGAAGGAGGTCCGCCAGTATTTCCTCGGTTACTACGGCCGCACGCCGGCGCCGGTGGACAAGGAGATACAGAAAAAGGCGACGGATGGCGAGGCGCCGATCACCTGCCGCCCGGGCGAGAAAATCGCTCCCGAGCTGGAAAAGCTCCGCAAGGAGGTCGAAGCGTGGGTCACCCAGCCCGAAGATGTTCTCTCCTATGCCATGTTTCCGCAGGTCGCGAAGGATTTTCTCCCGAAAAAATTCGCCAGGGTCACCTGCACCAACGTCGGACTGGACGACCCGATCGCGGAGGGTGCGTATCCGGTCTAGCGGCACATTCTTTTTTCGATTCCGAATCGGATTGGGCGGAGAGCGCTTTGCTCTCCGCATTTTTGGTATAAAAGGCCGATTGCCTGAAGTGTCTCTGTGCTAGAATGCGCTTTATCGGGGCACAAAATCGTGACGCTGACGATTTTGCACCGTGAAAGGCTGTTGATGCGAGATGAAAAATAAATTTTTGCTCCTCACCCTGCTTCTCACCCTGTTGTTCGTCACCCCGGCGTTCTCGGCGGCGCCGGATCCGAAGGGAGCCTTCGGTTTCTCCTGGGACGACTCCGCGGAGGCCGTGAAGACCAAGGCGCTTTCACTCAAGCTGAATCTCCTGGACGACAGGACGGATAAGGCGAAAGGCGACAGGCTGTTGGTGTTCGCCGGCGAAGCCGTCGGGTATAATGGAATGTTCATGCTCCGGTGTTACAAGGACAAGCTCTATTCCGTGGCCGTCACGATGCGGGATACCCCGTCGTTTGCGAAATACGACGAAGAGTTGAACGGTATGACGAAAAAATACGGGAAACCGAGCGAACACAAGGACACCGAGGAGCTGACGATGACGAGCTGGCGCGCCGGGGAGACGACGGTGAGCGTGGGCAAGTTCACCAGCAAAAACAAGGAGACGGGGGAGACGGAGTACATCACCTCGTCCCTGCACATCAAGATGTCCGTGGCGAGTGTCGTAAACCGCACGGGGAAGAAATAGCGCGTATCGTCGTAGAAGAACCCCGGCCATTGCCCGGAGCTCGTCAGTCGATTCGAAGGAATTGTCCGAAGAGGAATGCGAAGATCAACCCTCCGATGAGGCTCCACATATTGAAAGAGGCCGTACACGCCCCGATCTTGTCGGCGGGATTGTTTTCTACGATCAGGGCGTCGACGGTGGAGATCTTTTCGTTCCCCTCCTTTTTTCGCGGCGTTTCGCCGGCGAGGATGTCCCGCGTGATGCCATGAAAGATCCATCGGTTCGAGTTTGCCCTCGGCCGTCAAGTTGCCGAAGCAGCGAGGGAATACCTGGTCCTCGAACGCGTTTGCCTCCGCGGGCGCTTTGGTCCTGTACGTTTTGGAGCGAACGGGAATC
>DAIPHL010000169.1:0-4203 GCA_036771375.1 Synergistaceae bacterium
ACGATCGACGAGAGGGACTCCGAACCCCTCGCCCTCCACGCAAAGGCGAGATAGCCTTATATCTTACTATACGGAAGAAACGCTCACCGGCTTTGCGAAGCGCCATCGAGACGCTTCGCAAGCCGGGGGGCGGGTGAGGTTTGGGCGAAGCTCTCCCTCGGAGGTGGAGTTGTTCCTCTTTGCGAGAGAGAAGAGATAAAAAGAGAGGAGCCGCGCGATCGTCGCACCGCTCCTCTCTTCGGTTGGTGCTGGAACGTTGAAAAGGAGGTCGAAAGGAGGTCGCTATCTTTTGGTGTTTTTCAGCGCCTTGACGACATCATCCGTGATGTCCACCCCACCGAAGTAAATCAGAATCTTGTTCAAAACGACCGTAACGCCCTTGTCCTTCGCGACGTTGGCGATCGTCCTGTTGAGGTCCTCCGTGAGGGGGTTCATGATTCTCCGTTCTTCTTCTCCGCTTTCTTTCCTGGCCTTGTCGATGATCTCGGCCCGTTTCTTCACATCGGTCTCTTGTTTCGCTGCGGTTCTCGCCGTTTCGGATTTTTTCTTGATGAAGGCCTCGATCTGTTTTTGGGCGGCCTCGTATTTCGGGTGCGACGACAGGACCCTCTGGGTGTCGATGAAGCCGATCCTGTCGGATGCGGCAAAGGCGCAAAGAGCCATGACATGCACAGCCAATAGCGCCAAGACGAATCTGACTGCGGCATTTTTCCTGTACAAAAGCATCTCCTCCCTGTATGGCACGATGGGGAAAACCATCACCGACACCATTTTAACCTTTCGAAACCGTCTTGTCCATAGTTTGACGGGGCATCCGGGGACGGAGAGCGTCGCAATGGGCTCTCCCGGCCGTCTGAAGAGTGGTGGAAACGATCGTCATCGTGGCGACCGCTCCCTGTGCTCGACCTTACGATTTCGATGCGGCGCTCTCTGTCTCCTCGTGTTTTCAATCTCCGCGGTTTCCGCCCGTTGGAAGGGAATTCTTGGCATAAACGCGGGAGTCGAATCCACGGTTGTCCCGCGCGTTTTGGGGATGGCTCGTCGTTACGTTCGGGTGAACGTTGTCGCGATGAGGCGGTGGAGGGGTCTTCTGCAGCGCTTGACGGTCGATTTCGTCCCGGCCTCGGAACTTACGTTCGCTTTTGGATACTCGGGCGTTTCTGGGTCTTTTGCCGACAGAACGGACGTCGTCGTGTGGCGGGACGAGACACTTGGGTGCGTGTCCGATCAGGTCGGTCCGCCCGAGCGTACGAAGGGCCTTTCGTACCAGATCGTGGTTTTCCGGCATCCAGTATTGCAGAAGCGCCCGTTGCATCGCCCTTTCTTCGTGCTCTTTCGGCACGTAAACAGCCTCGCCGGTGAACGGATCGTATCCGGAGTGGTACATGCAGGTCGACGCGGTGCCGGGCGTGGGCGTGAACTCCTGGGCCTGCTCGGGACGGATGCCGATGTCCCGGATGAATTCGGCCAGCTCGAGCGCCTCCGGGAGGCCGCACCCCGGATGCGAGGACATGAAATAGGGGACGAGGAACTGTTTTTTGCCGAGTTTTTTGTTCGTCTTTCTGTACGCTCGGATGAATTTTTCCGTGCTCGTCCTGGAAGATTTTCTCATGTGCGAGAGGACCTTGGCGCTCGCGTGTTCCGGGGCGATCTTGAGCTGTCCGCTTACGTGGTGGGCGCAGAGCTCCTCCAAAAATGCGTTTCCGCGCGGATCTGCCAGAATGTAATCGTATCGGATGCCGGAGCGGACGAAAACCTTCTTGACCCCGGGAATTTGCCTCACTCTCCTGAGAAGGGAGAGATACCCCCCGTGGTCGCTCTTCAGCTCTCGACAAGGCTTGGGATAGAGGCACGACTTCCCGCGGCAAGCCCCGTGCGCCGCCTGTCCGTCGCAGGCGCGCCGCCGGAAATTGGCGGTCGGGCCGCCCACGTCGTGAATGTAGCCTTTGAAGTCGGGATTTCGTGTCATCTGTTCTGCCTCGAGGAGGATGCTCTTTGAGCTTCTTGCCTGTATCACTCTTCCCTGGTGGGACGAGATCGCGCAGAAGGCGCACTCTCCGAAGCAGCCCCGGTGGCTCGTGATGCTGAAGAGAACCTCCGACAGAGCCGGAACGCCTTTGTCTTTGTAGGAGGGGTGGGGGCGTCTGGTGTAGGGAAGGGCGTATATCCGATCCATCTTTTCTTCCGTGAGCGGTGCGGCCAGAGGGTTGTGAACCAGCGTCCAGGCCCCTTGATCCTGCACGAGCCGTCTTCCCCGGACGGGATCCTGTTCGAGGTAAAAGAGCCCAAACGCCTCGGCGAAGGTTTTTTTGTCCGTGCGAACGGCCTCGAAGGAGGGGAGTTCGATCGCGTCGCCCAGCTCTTTTTTGTCATGTGTCCTCCAGCATGTGCCGCGAATGTCCCGTATCTTCGAGAGGGCTTCGTCGTTTGCAAGACGCGACGCGAGTTCTTCCAGCTGGTTTTCCGACATGCCGTAGGTGAGCAGGTCTGCGCGGCTGTCGACGAGGATGGATCTGCGGACGTCGTCCGACCAGTAATCGTAATGAGCGATCCTTCTGAGGCTGGCTTCGATTCCGCCGATGACGAGAGGCACATCTTTCCAGAGCTCCCTCACCCGGTTACAGTAGACGATGGTCGCCCGGTCGGGACGCATTCCACACCGACCGCCGGGAGAATAGACATCTTTCCTCCGTTTCTTCCCCCTCGATGCATAGTTGGAGAGCATCGAATCCAGGTTTCCCGCGGACACGAGAACCGCGAGTCTCGGCCTGCCCATGCGAGCGAAGTCGTCCGTGGAGCGCCAGTCCGGTTGGGCCACGATGCCCACCCTGTATCCGAGGGACTCCAGAAATCGGGAGACGATCGCGTGTCCGAACGAAGGATGGTCCACGTATGCGTCGCCGGTGATGCACAGGAAATCGAGTTCACGCCACCCCCGTTCGTCCAGGTCTTCCCTCGTCGTCGGCAGAAAATCTCGTCGGACGGTTACGGCGGAATCGAACCGACTCGGTCTCCTTCGCGCCATTTCTCAGAGTCCGGTGATTCGGACCGGTTCGCTCCCGTCGATCGCCGCTGCGATCCCGGAGATCGGCAGGCCGAGTTTCGGGTGTACCCAGTCCGGTGCGATCTTGACGAGAGGCACGAGGACGAACTTCCGCTCGTGCAAACGGGGATGCGGGATCGAAAGCCCGGGGAGCTCCAACGAAAGATCTCCGTACAACAGAATGTCTATGTCGATCTCCCGAGGGCCCCATCTCTCTCTCTTTACCCGGCCGATCTTTCTTTCGATCTCTTTGACGACGGAAAGAAGGGCCTCGGGGGGCAATTCCGTTTCGATGACCGCACAGGCGTTGAGAAACCGGGGTTGTTCGGCCATTCCCCAGGGACACGTCTCGTAAACGTCGCTTGCCAGAAAAAAAGAATTCGACAGGGCGCGAAGGAGCCTTGCCGCCCTCTCGATGTTTCCGAGCCGATCCCCGATGTTCGCACCGATTCCGAGCGCCGCCCTGGTCATTTTCTGTACCGTCCGATCGTGTTCGTCATCGTAACGGCCCGTTTGTTCTCCCGTACATCGTGGACCCGGACGATGTCGACGTGTTCCGCGGCGCAGAGTGCGGAGACCGCGAGCGTCGCTTCGAGGCACTCCTCCGGTTGGGAGCCCCCCACGCCGATCGTCTTTCCGAGGAAGCTCTTTCGGGAGGCTCCGATCAGAATCGGTTGGTTGAGCTCTCTCAGTCTGCCGAGGTTTGCCAGGATCGTCAGATTGTCCTCGTAGCGTTTTCCGAAACCGATGCCCGGGTCGAGGATGATCCTGTTCCGCGCGACTCCGGAGCGCTCCAGAAGGGACAGTTTGTCCCTGAAAAAGTGGAGGAGCTCGGTCAGAAGGTCGTCGTAAACGGGGTTGATCTGCATGACGTCCGGCGTCCCCTGCGTGTGGGTCAATACGTAAGGAACCTTTGCGGAGCCGAGAAAGCCGAGCATTCGTTCGGATTCCTGCGGGAATTCGAGTCCCGAGACGTCGTTGACGATGTCTGCCCCCGCCTCGATCGCCATCATGGCGACATCGGCCTTTCGGGTGTCGATCGATAGGGGGATGCCCGGGAATTCCCGCCGGATGGTCTTGATGAGCGGGATCACCGATTCGAGCTCCACGGTGAGCGTCGCAGCCTTCGATCCGGGTCGGGTCGACTCGGCTCGCCGACC
>DAIPHL010000170.1:0-4188 GCA_036771375.1 Synergistaceae bacterium
GGTCGGCGAGGCTCACGGCATCGTCTCCAAGCAGCTCATGGAGCGATGCTCCGTTTCGAAGGCCTCCGAGTACGCGCCCTGGGCGCGCGAACGGGACGAGATCGTGAGAAGTGCGTCCGCCAAAGAGGGGATCTCGATCGCACAGGATGCGCGGGCTCTTCTCAAGGAGCTCTTCGAGGACACCGGAGAGCTCCTCGGCGAGACGGAGAAACTCTCTTTTCTCTGCAGGGCGGAGGGACGCTCGAAAGTCACCCTCGACGACGTGGGGACGTTCTGTCTGTCCGACGGAAGCCGCAGCCTGCTGCGTCTTCTCGACGGGGTGTGCAACGGTCGTTTTGTCGAGAGCCTTGTGAGCCTGGACTCCCTCTCTCGGGGAGGGGAGCTCTTGCCCGTCGTAAGTGCTCTTCACAACAGGATTCGACTCGCGTTTTACATCGGGGCCTACCCGAAGGAAAAATCCGTATTCATGAAGGCGCTTGGCGCAAAGGATTATGCCGCAAGGCAGGCGGAGCGGGCGGTGTCCCTTTATGGTCGCGCGAAATTGCTCGCATTCGTGACCGGCCTGATCGGAATCAACGCAAACGAAAAGAGCGGAATGGGAGGCTCTTGGCGGGATCTGTGGGTTCTCCTCCTGGAGCTGATGTCCGATCTCGGGAGGGCGTGACGAAAGGACAGAGGCGTCGAAAACCCCGATGTGCGATCCGGATTTCGACGTTCGCCGAAAGGATGGATTGATGGAATGGCAACGCCGACAAGGCTTTTGAATACCTCCGAGGTCCGCAGGCTCGGCACGGCGGAGATCTTCAAGGGAATCTATGTGGTCAACTCGCTCATAAGGAAAACGGACAAAAACGGCAAGCCGTATTGGGAGATTTCCGTGTCCGATCCGCACGGTGTCCTGACGGCCAAGATCTGGTCGGATGCCGGTTGGTGGGATCGATCGACCCCGGAGCTCGAGAGCAAGCCGGACATGCTCGGCGAATCCTCGATGAACGACCTGAAGGGCAAGACCGTTGGCGTGACCGGCAAGGTGACGGATTTCAGGGGACAGCTTCAGTATAATTTCAACGCGATCTCCCTGCTCGATCAGGACAAGTTCCCACCCTCTCAGTACGTCGCGAACTCCGATATCCCCCTTCCGATCCTCGTCCAGAGGCTGGAGGGGATCGTCGGCGAATGCGGACAGGTCGTACGCGATTTTCTTCGCTTCGTCTTCGAGGGAGAGCGGGGCAAACTCTTCAAGACGGCCCCTGCCGCGGTGACCAATCACCACGCGTACGCGCACGGGCTGTTGGAACACACGCTTACGGTCACGGAGTCCGCACGGACGATGGCGCTCGTCTACAAGAACATATACCCCTCCCTGAACGTGGATGTCGTGACGGCCGGGGCGCTGCTGCACGATCTAGGGAAAATCGAGGCCTACTCGATGTCTCCGATGCCGGAGATGACCCTTCCCGGTGCGGTTCTCGACCACGTGGCCCTCGGATACGCGACCTTCCAGAGGTTGGCCGAAGAGGCGGCGCTGGAGCCTACGATTCGCCTGCACCTCGCTCATATCATTCTCAGTCACCACGGGGAGAAGGAGTTCGGTTCGCCCGTCCTGCCCGCGACGCTCGAAGCGCTTATCGTATCCGCCGCGGACGAACTGGATTTCCGCCTCTTCTGCTGGAAGGACGCGGTCAAGGATCTTCCGCCCGGACAGGACATATCGGCGTATCATTTCGCCGCGCAGCGGAGATTCTGGCGGGTGAGGGAGTAGTTGCATTGGGCGGTTTCACCGTGACGTCTGATCAATCCGAACGTCGTCTGGACCGTGTCCTGCGGGGCATGTACGATGACGTCCCGCTGGGCGCGATCATGAAGGCCATTCGGAAGGGAACCGTCCGGATCAACGGGAAACGGGCCACGGGAGGAGAGCGCCTGGTGGAAGGGGACGTGGTCTTCGCTCCCTGGGCGCAGGAAGGGAAGGGCCCGGTTGTCCTGTCGACGCAAAAGGATGAAGCCGTAGGAGAAAAGATCGAGACCCTCTTTCAAAACGAGTGGATCCGGTGCGTCGACAAACCGGCCGGCCTTTTGAGTCAGCCCGATCGAGGGTCGGGGGATTCCCTGATCACACGGGTGTGGGCGGAGCTCTCCTGGACCCGAAGCGATTTTCGACCGGCCGCGATTCATCGTCTGGACAGAAATGTCTCGGGCATCGTCGCGATCGCACTGACGGCGCCCGTCTTACGTGCCCTCTCCGCGTTGATGAGAGAAGGACAAATCAAAAAAACCTACAGGGCCGTCGTCCTCGGCCCGCCGCCCGACTTCGGCGAAATCGACCTGCCGCTGTCCAAGGACGAAAAGAACAACGTGGTCCGGGTGGATGAAGTTGCCGGCAGACCGTCATTCACGCGTTTTACGACGTTGTGTCGCGGTAGGCACTTCTCTTTGGTGGAGCTGGAGCTCGTGACGGGACGTCCCCATCAGGCACGGGTACACCTGTCGGCGATCGGGCATCCGATCCTGGGAGACGCGAAATATGGAATGGACGGGGTATCGCGGCATCGGACAAAGTCGAAGAGGTTTTTCCTCCACGCGTATTCCCTCGCATTCCCGAATTCTCCCGCGTTGCCGTCCGGGATACGAGGGCTCTCTGTTTGCTCACCGATGCCCGATGAATTTATCATGCCACTGGAGGAAGAAAATTTTACAAAGAAATCTGAATTCTTTTTATGAAAAATACTACTTTACTTTTGGCAAACAGGCTCTAGAATAGTGACCAGGTGAGTTTTCCTGGAGCTTCAAATACAAAATTCCTGTTTCTTACTTGGGGTTGATACAAACCCTATGACTTCGAGGAGGTAAGTGTGATGTCGGTAAAAAAGCGTACTTCGAAAAATGTTCTTCTCGACACGGCTCTCAAGAATTTTTATGCGGCTGCCGAGGAAATGGGACTCGAAGATGGATTGGTAGAGGTCCTCAGCCGTCCCGAGAGGGCGATTTCCGTATCTTTGCCGATCACGATGGATGACGGCAGCGTGCGCGTCTTCGAGGGCTATCGTGTCCAGCACTCCACCGCTTTGGGGCCGGCAAAGGGCGGATTCCGTTATCATCCCGATGTGGACATCGAGGAGTGCGAAGCGCTTGGCAGCCTCATGACCTGGAAGTGCTCCCTCGCCGGCATTCCGTATGGCGGAGGGAAGGGCGGCGTCTCCTGTGATCCCATGGAGCTTTCCATGGCGGAGAGAGAGCGTCTCACCCGCACCTTCGCGGCCCGTGTCGCCCCGATCGTCGGAGAGTGGGCGGATGTCCCCGCGCCGGATGTGAACACGGGTGCACCGGAGATGGTCTGGTTCATGGACACGATCAGCAAGCTCCGCGGGAAGTTCGAGCCGGGCGTCGTCACGGGAAAGCCGATCTCCATTTGGGGCTCGAAGGGGCGGACCGCCGCGACGGGACTGGGCGTGGCCACCTGCATCAAGGAACTCCTCAAGTCCGTTAAAGTCGACGTCAAGGGTGCCCGGGTCATCATACAGGGATTCGGAAACGTCGGTACCTTCAACGCGATCACCATGGACAAGGCGGGCGCGAAGATCGTCGGGATCTCCGACATCACCGGCGGTTACTATGCGCCGAACGGCATCGACGTCGAAAAGGCCGTTCAGCATGTCACCAAACACCCGAAGAAACTTCTCGAAGGCTATACCCAGCCCGGCCTGGAGAAGATCTCGGGCGAGGAGGTCCTCTTCCTCGACGCGGATGTGCTCTCCCCCTGTGCCCTGGAGGGTGCCGTCAACGGAAAGAACGCGGGCAACGTGAAGGCGAAGTACGTCGTCGAGGGCGCCAACGGTCCCGTGACCCCGGAAGCTGACGAAATCCTGACGGATAAGGGCGTGCTCCTCATTCCAGACTTCCTCGCGAACTCGGGTGGCGTGATCGGCTCCTACTTCGAGTGGGTCCAGAACCTGAACGGTTTCTTCTGGACCGAGGAGGAGTACAACAACCGCCTGATCCCGATCATGACGGACAACTTCTATCGGGTTTGGAACTACGCGAAGGCGCAGGGTGTGAAGCCGCGCCGCGCTGCGTTCCTCGTCGCGATCAAACGCGTCGCCGACGCGGTCAAGATGAGAGGGACGTTCCTGTAGAGACCGACGCGATCGCGGAGCGCCGTTTTTGTTTGGAAGACGAAAGGCGCCGACC
>DAIPHL010000171.1:0-4187 GCA_036771375.1 Synergistaceae bacterium
GGTCGGCGTGGAGATCAAGCCGGTCGCATGGGACGGGATCATCCCGGCTCTTTTGGCGAAAAAGATCGATATGGTCTACTCGGGCATGACCGCGTCCGAGGAGCGTAAAAAGGTCGTCGCCTTCTCGACGGTTTACTGGGAGATCGATCAGGCCGTCACGGTCAAGAACGATTCGAAAACCACCATGGACGACGTCCTGAAGGGCAAGGTCTCGATCGGAACGCAGCGTGGCTGTACCGCCGCTCACTGGCTGGAGGACAATCTCGTCAAGAAGAATATTTTGAAGAAGGATAAGTTCCGTCTTTACGACAACTTCCCGATCGCGGCGAAGGACTTGGAGATCGGGCGTATCGACGCCGCGATGATGGACGACATGATCGTCGCGAACGTGATCAAGGGCAAGCCCTTGAAAGTCATCGGCACCGTCAAGACCGGCGAGGAGTATGCCGTCGCCATGCGCAAAGAGGACAAGGAGCTTCACGAGAAGATCAACGAGGGGTTGAAGAAACTCATGGCCTCTCCGAAATGGGAAGAGCTCAAAAAGAAATACGACATGCAGAAGTGATGCGTCGCCTGTCTACTGCGGTTTGGCGGCCGGTGCGGTGAACGAAATCGAGATCCTGCTCGAGTCGTGGCCTTACATATCGCGAGGGCTTTTTACGACTCTCGGATTGGTGTTCATCGCGCTCGCCATCGGTTTTGTGGTGGGGCTTCCTCTTGGCGTTGTCCAGGTTTACGGAGGAAGCCTCCCCTCTTTTGCCGTCAGTGTCTACGTCTGGTTTTTTCGGGGAATGCCCAATCTCGTGCTGCTCTTTCTCTTCTATTTCGGCCTGTTTCCGATGTTTGGGCTCGATCTCCCCGCGTTTTTCGTGGGAGCGTCCGTGCTGGGCCTGCGAAGTTCGGCATATCAATCTCAGATATTTCGTGGCGCCCTCCTTTCGATCGATCAGGGGCAGATGCAGGCGGCGAGGTCTCTGGGCATGAGCAGGGCGCTTGCGATTCGTTCCATTCTCCTCCCACAGGCGCTTCGCATTTCGCTCCCGGCGTGGTCGAACGAATACCCGATCCTCCTTACCGATTCGTCGGTCTGTTACGCGATCGGGGTCATGGAGATGCTCACGAGGGCGAGTTTGCAGGTTTCCAGGACCTCCGCTCCGACCCCGATCTACCTTGGAACGGCAATCATCTTTATTCTGATGAACTATGTCGGTATGCATGTTTTGCACCGTCTGGAAAGACGGTACCGCATACCTGGATTGGGAGGAAATTGAAATATGAGCGTTCTGTCGGACATCCCCGAAACCGCTCCCGTCGTGTTGAGAGCGTTGAACATTCGAAAGAGTTTCAACGAAGAGGAGGTCCTAAGAGGCGTCAGCTTCGACGTTCGAAAAGGGGAGGTCAAGGTCTTCATCGGTCCTTCGGGGACGGGGAAGAGCACCCTGCTTCGTTGCCTCAACCGTCTTGTCGAACCGGATGCGGGCCAGGTCTGGTTGGGGAGCGACGAGGTCACTCACGACAGCGATATCGATCGTGTCCGGCAGCGTATGGGAATGGTCTTCCAGAATTTTTACCTCTTCGACCATTTGACGGTTCTTCGAAACGTCGAAATCGCGCTGCGCAAGGTTTTGAAGATGTCCCCCGGCAAGGCGAGAGAAGTCGCTTTTTTCGAGCTGTCGAGGGTCGGAATGGAGCGTTTTTCGGATAAGTATCCGGCGGAGCTCTCCGGCGGACAGGCGCAGAGGGTCTCCATAGCCCGGGCGCTCGCGATGGCGCCGGAGGTGATGCTCTTCGACGAACCGACCTCCGCGCTCGATCCGGAGCTGACCGGTGAAGTGCTCGATGTCATGAAATCCCTTGCCGCAAGCGGAACAACGATGCTTGTCGTCTCGCACGAAATGAACTTCGCTCACTCCGTCGCGCACGAGATCCTCTTCATGGAGGGCGGCGTCATCGCGGAGCGGGGTACGCCGCGCCAGATTCTGGAGGACTCCTGCGGGAGCGGTTTCGAGCGGACGAAAGCGTTTTTGGGACGGATCAATGGGTGAGGTGTTCTCGTTTATCGTAAACGAGATGAGCGAGCCGCTCCGGGAGGGATTTTTCTCCTCCTGCGCTCTGATCGCCTGTTCCGTTCCCTTTGGATTATTTCTTGGCTTTTGCGTCGCCGTGGGGTGGGTCTACGGCGGAAAGATCGTCTCCACGTTGTGCCGGGGTTACGTCCTTCTGATAAAGGGGACGCCGCTTCTCATACTGCTTTTCACGATCTATTTCTGCCTGCCGACCTTCGGCATCACGCTCTCTCCCTTTGTCGCCTCGGTCGTGGGCTTTGTTTTGTGCAACGGAGCCTACAACTCGGAGTACATCCGCGGGGCGATCCTGTCGGTCAGGACGGGGCAGCTGACCGCCGCCCGCTCTCTGGGGATGAACCAGCTCCAGGCGGTGCTCTCCATCGTGCTTCCACAGGCCGCCCGCAGGGCTCTGCCCGGCTGTTCCAACGAGATCATATATCTGATCAAGTACTCGTCGCTCGCGTACATGCTCTCTTTCGTCGAACTCACCGGCACGGGAAAGATGCTGGCCACACGTTCGTTTCGCTTTACCCTGGTCTTCTCGGTGGTCGGTGCCGTGTATCTGTTCATGGTTTCGGTGGCTTCGATCCTCTTCGCTCTTGTCGAAAAGAAGTACGCCGTACCCGGATTCGAGAACAAGCGGCAGTAAAAACGAGAGCGAGAGAAGGGGGAAGGGGCGGAAACAAGCGCGTTCGGCGGCGCTTTGTCCCTCCCAAAACCTCTTTGTTTGCACGCAAAGGGCGTCGCCCGATCGACCGAAGAACGTTTTTTCGTCGCCTTCGTCTTCATATCTGGACAAGTCCTCGCCGTTTGCTGCTATAATGCGAGTCAATCCATCTTCGAGGGGAGTGTTGTAAGCGATGGGTATCAAAGGTCGCAAGGTGGGTGATGACGACTCCTCCGTGGTCCGCAGTCTGTTGGAAAACGACCTGTATAAGTTCAGCATGTGGCAGGCGTTGATGCACAGCCATCCCGGTGCGCAGGCCGAGTATGCTTTCGTGTGTCGCAACGAACCGCTCTATCCTCTCTCGGAACTTCGCGACGAAGTGGACAGAGAGATCAACCATCTGTGCACTCTTTATTTCGAACAGGACGAACTCGACTACCTTCGCGCGTTGCGGTACATCAAGGGGGACTTCGTCGACTACCTGTCGGTCTTCCGCTTTCAGAGGCGCTTCGTGGAGCTGGAAAAGGACGGGGAAAAGCTTGTCATACGCGCATCGGGCCCACTGGTGCACGTCATGGGGTTCGAGATCTTCGTCCTTTACATCGTGAGCGAGCTTTATTATCGGCGTCTTGAGCGGGAGGGCGTTTTGGAGGAGGCGCGCCGACGCCTCCGGGCGAAGATCGATCGTCTTCGCGAAGATCTGAAGAAAGAGGATCCGGAGATGCCCTTCATCATATTCGACTTCGGGCTCAGGCGCCGGTATTCCGGCGTCTGGCAGGCCGAGGTCGTAGAGACGCTCGCAAGAGAGCTCCCCGGTAACTTCAAGGGGACGTCGAACGTGTATCTCGCGAAGAAGTTCGGGATTGTCCCGGTCGGTACGATGGCCCACGAATACATGCAGGCATTTCAGGCTTTCGGCATCCGGCTGCGGGATTTTCAGACGGCCTCGCTGGAGGCCTGGGTACAGGAATTTCGAGGCGATCTGGGTACGGCGCTCACCGACGTCATCGGCATCGACGCCTTTCTCGCCGACTTCGACCTTTATTTCGCGAAACTGTTCGATGGCCTCAGACACGACTCCGGCGATCCCTTCGTCTGGGGAGAAAAGGTCATCGAACACTACAAAAAACTGAAGATCGACCCGCGGACAAAGCGGCTGGTCTTTTCCGACTCGCTCGATCTTCCGAAGGCGCTCGAGATATACAAGTACTTCAAGGGAAGGATACAGACGTCGTTTGGAATCGGGACCAATCTGACCAATGATACCCCCATCCCCTCCCTGAACATCGTCATGAAGATGATCTCCTGCAACGGCCAGCCCGTCGCGAAGATCTCGGACTCCCCCGGAAAGACCTCCGGCGTCGACGAGACCTTCATGGCCTATCTCCGGCAGGTGTTCAACAAGCCAAAGTGAGGGGGGCGCTTTCACTCGCCAACGGCGAGCGACGCCGACC
>DAIPHL010000172.1:0-4099 GCA_036771375.1 Synergistaceae bacterium
AGCTCGCGAGGTCGTGAAACGTGTCTTTTGCCTGGTTCCAAAGGTTGTCGATTCCCTGTTTGATCAGTTCGATGTTTTTCATTTCCCTTCTCCTTTCTCTTTACACCATCACACCGGCCATTTGATCATCCATGTACCGCCCGTAGACATGTTGCCGTCAGCTCTTGTGGCAATTACAGCGTTGAACCCCCAATCGCCATGATTCCCATGTGTCCATACGTTGGAATTGGCCCATACCTGACCTCCCCCCCCTACACTCTGCAATCCTCCGTTTGGCGCGTCAGTCCGCGGAATGAAGGGAGTGGGGCTGGGCTGATCGTCCAGATCGTAGTAGATCATCAGATCTTGACTGTATATCCCCTCTGGCGCGCCGTAATCCGGTCCGTAGAGCGCCACGGGCTTCTTGTAAAAAGAAGAATGCGTTCCTTGGACGCCTGTCACGAGCGAAAGTTGACGCGGCAGCTGATAGAAGAAATCGAGATTCCCGGGCGCGCAAATTTTGTTGTTATAAAACCCGCCGATCACGTTGTATCCGTATGGGGCTTGCGCAAGGCAAGTATTGAAGTACTGTCCCCACCGCCCGTTCAATAGTTGCCATTGCCCGTTCCGCCAAACATACGGCACGATCAGATCATTCATGACCTTGGTCGTCTGCCCTTTCTCGATCAGCGCCAGCAGGTTCAGAGCGTATATCTGATACGGTGAAACGATCTCCCAGCCCCGTTTTTGCGGATTCGCAGGGTCGCTGTTCCGTCGATTGATCGCCTGCCGCCACTGCGAAATCGTGTGGCTCCGATGACGATTGTTATCAAACGCAAGCGGGGTCGACGCAGCCGCTTCGTTGCCGGCGTAGTGGATGTGATACGCCGAGATCGCGAAGTTGTCGACCTCGCCAGCCGGAGAGATAAACGCCGGGTGCGCGTGCCATCCGTCCGCGATATCCTGTTGCGAGGGCGGAGTGGGATCGATCATCCAGAAGTGTTTCCCCTGGAAGTATCCGTCCGGGACCTTACCGGAGCGGATATAAAACTTTGGGATGATAACCATCTTCTGCCCGTCGATGTCGGTGAACTGCGGCACACCGCCGACAATGTTCGCGGAGCTCTGCCAACCGACAAAGATTCCGTTGCGATTGACATAGTCCGGATCGATGTCGATCGGGTTGAAATTACCGTCAACCCAGGTGAAGTGCCAGTCGGCGATACTGTCCAGCACCAGGCCGACGCGCTGTCCGTCGTACAGGTTGCGCACGACGAACGAGACGGGATAGCTCCATTGCGACACCTGTCCGCCAGTGGCTTTGTGGTTTGCCCGCGCGAAATACGGCTCGCCGCGCGTCAGCTCGATATTCCCCAGAAAGGCATTCTTCCCGGTCCCGCTGTCGACGACATTCGCAAAGAGAGAATCCGTCGCGATCTGAAAGTCTCCGTCCGCCTGGATCAGGCTTCCGGTGGCCTCGAACGGCGTCGTGACGACAAGGGGCGTAGGAGAGTTCAGCACCCCGCCCTCTTTCGGAATCATGATCCCGGGCGTGAAGATTTTCGCCGAAAAATCCCCCGCCGTGGTGAACTTCGTCAGATCGCTCCATTCGGACCACTGAAGATTCTGTGACTGATACCGCACGGTCCAGCGGTACTCCGTCCCTACGTGCAAATCCTCCGGAAGCCTGAACATGGGCTTGCTCGCCTCGATCTCTCCGCTGTCGTACACAAGCGTCGTGCCCATGTCGAAGATTTTCAGTTGGTACCCATACATCTCCGTCCCATAGGGGCACGCGTAAGGCGAGCTGACGAAGAGCGGCTTCCCGAGCACGTCGGTTTCGTCCGCTTTCGGCGACAGGTTCGTCGGTTTCAGGGGTCGAGCCTTCTCGATCGTATCGACCAGGGCCCATTTTGCGTTGTCGATGTGGTTCGCCTCGGCTGCTGCAATCCCGGAGGGCAACAGGTCCGGCAGGTCGGCGTGGGTCCCGACGCCGCTTCCGGCATCAATCCAGTCCATATCGTAATCCGCATTGCTTTTTTTCCCCCAGACCTGGCCCGTTTGTCCTCCTGCCATGGGCATGTGGACCTTTAAGACGTGAGCCTCTCCATCCAGACCGGCATACCCGTTTACCTTGTTCTTGTTTGCGAGCTTTTCGACGCCGGGAATATCATCGGCGTCAAGAAGAACGTCGGGGCCCGTCTTTCCGTTTACGGTCTGTACGTATACACCGCTTTGGCCTGTGTCTTCCCATTGGCTCGTGTCCGCGTTCCAGAGCCAGATTGTAAACGTGCTGAAGACGCTGGCGAACGCGCCCGGTTCGTCGGTCGGGTGTGCGGCGATCAGCTGCGCCGGCGTCCGGAAAAAACCACGATAGTATTTGTTTGCGTTGGGCCAGTCCCATACGGCGTCGAAATCGTCATCCGTCTTCTTGGTCAAAACCTGCCCCTGCACGCCTCCGCCCGGCAATCCGCTCCCGCCGTCGCCAAGCGCTTCCCAGAAGTTTTCGGATGTGGGAGAGATCGGGTCGTATCCCGCGCACTCGTTGATGCACAAAAAGAACATTCCGGCGCGCTTCACGACGTCTCCGGGGTCGTACTCCTTGCAGTACTCCCATTTTCCACGGGAGAACATATTCCCAGGGGTTATGAGCGGCATGTCATTTTTCCTCCTTTGCCGCGTTGACGGCGGCTTCGATCTCGTCTTTCTTCTCGATCACATAGCGCTCCACGCGATTCATGTTTTTCGTTCCGCGGATCATCTCGATTCGATGGGCGCGTATCTCCCGCAGGTCGGCGTCGAGTTCCCTCTTTATGCCGGAGACGACAGCCGAGACCTCGTTATTCAGTGTTTGTTTCAGGCTTCGCACCTCCTCCGCGACGAGCGACAGATACGTTTCGGCCTCTTTTTTCGTGTCCGCGGCCGCCATTGTCGCCGTGCGCCTTGCTTCGTCTCGCAGGATCAGCGTCTCCGAGACAAGACGCCGCATTTCCTCGCAGGCTCTCAGAGCCTCGCTGCACAGGCTGCCCACTTCATCCGCGGCTTTGTGTGCGGACGCGGAGGCGACCTCCTTTGCTTCTTGCAGGATGTTCTGCATCTGCTCATGCATGACGACGACGGCCTTGTGTTTGTTGCGAATTTCCAGCATCAGCCTGTCGAGATGGTCTTTCACTTCGTCGCGGGCGAGCGCGGCCGCGTTTTTCACGGATTCCTCGATCAGTCCGCCGTACCGTTCCAGCCGGGCCGAGATTTTTTCTTTCGCCAGCTCGCTCTGTTGGTGTACGAGTATCTCCAGGTTTTCGGCCTCTTTCTTCGCCTCTTTCAGGAGTTTTTTCGCCTCATCCCGTTCCGTGCGTGCTTCGACGAGGAGCGTCAGGGGGTCTTCGCACACGGGCTCCATGCGCCCGTCGGGGTAGAGCACCATGCACCGCACTCCGTCCATGGATGACGGGACGTCCTCTTTGTCCTGAAACGATATGATCACCCCCTCGCCGGGAGCATGTCGAAAGACGACATCCCTTCCGTCGACGTCATAGGCGTCCCCCTGCCGCAACCGTATCGCTCCAAACGCCGTTTCAAGATATACGGCCGCCCCGTCCGCTCCTTCCGGAAGCGGGAATCTTTTAGTATTTCCGTTCCCTCTGTACATCGCGTCACCTCCCACAAAATAAAGGGCGCCTCCGGGAGATCCTCCCGAAAGCACCCTGCACGAGCCCATTTTTATTATTTTGCGTCCCGCTTCCCTTTCCCCAACAGGACGCGATATGCGCCGGCGAGGAACTCTTCCTCGCCTTCCACGGAGTCCCGAAAGACATCCCACCACTTTTCGACCTGCCGCATCGGCAAGCCCCCGAGGTATCCAAGCGCGTCCAGCGCGGACTTCCAGAGCCCGCCCCATTTCGGCTCGTCTCCTTCGGACAGATCGCCGAGCACGTTCCATGTGCGGTTTATCAGTTTGGTCACGCTTTCGAGCACGGCGGACATGGGCGTGAAGCGATATCCTCCCCTGTAGCCCGATATGGCGTTCACCCCGCCCACGACGTCCCGCACGACGGGAATCGCTTCCAGGGGGGCCATGAAGGGGGCGAGGAGCGTCTGTTTCATCAGATACTCGCCGACC
>DAIPHL010000173.1:0-3984 GCA_036771375.1 Synergistaceae bacterium
GGTCGGCGGAGATTCGGAATCCACGGACGCCGCCGCCCGGGCGGTCGAGCCACTGACCATGAGTACGGTCTCTCCTTTACCGGCGCCCACCAGGTCGACGCTGACAAGGCACCGCCCCGAGACGGCTTCGAGCACGTCATCTCCTCCCGGCACGAGCGGACGGACGATCAGCAGTTTGTGTCCGACCAATCTGTCGTCCTTGCGCGTGGAGACGACCGACCCAATCACCTTACCGATAAGCATCAGATTCTACCTCCGTTCTTCAACACACTCAGGACCTGCTCGATCTGCGCGGAAGCTCCGATAAAAGCAACGGTGTTGATATGCTGAGGACAGTTGCCGAGAAGCTCCACGGCTCTGACCGGAACGGCCTTCGTTCCTTCGTCGGCCGCGGCGATGATCTCGGACACCGAACCCTGTGCCAGAAGAACCGCCCCCCAGGAAAGGCCTTCCGTATCGACTCCATGCCGTATCCGCCGCAGAATCATCTCCCTGGTATCCCGAGACGGAGCATGTATAAGCTCATACTTCATCGGCATAGGATTTCCCTCCTTACAATCATTGTCTGTTGTGTCAAGAATTATGCGCACATTTTTTCAGAGCCCAAATTGCCAGTGCTCCGGCGAAAATTTATAGTAGCCGAATGTTTCCTCAGCTCCGCTTTCGACGATCTTTGCCGCCTGCGGTAGTTTCATTTCACGCAGCTTCTTTAACTACCACTGTTTGCTATTTCCGACATTGTTGCATTGCGGCGTTATTTAATCGTTTGCTCAGTCCGGTTCATATTCAGGCTCTTTTTCATGGTGCTTGCACGTCCGCGGAAAATATCCCTTCCACAAATGTGCGCATAACATTATACGTTATCTCATTGTCAATTCATTTTTCTTTATATGGCCTTCGTACGCTCGTTTGATAATCCTTTGCCATGTTTTTATACTCTTCGAATGATATTGACTCCAAGCCGCTCCAAACGCTCCGAAGCCTCCTGCGTCAAACGAGCCCCTCTTTCGATCCGCAAGGACACGATGCCATCGAGCTTTCCGTCCAACTCCCTCCACGTGACGAGAGGATCGGGACAATCGAGGATGCCGCTTTCGCCCACGCATCCGCTCGTCCCGGCGGGCTCACCCCCGGGAAAAAGAAGCGACACACCCCACGAAGAAAGAAGCCTCAGCCGCGAGAGAAGGCTGTCGCCGAAGCGGCTCCCTCGCCACCCTCCGAGTCTCGCAAACGGTGCCCCATCCAGAAGGACCGGAACGCCATGCCCAAGACATCCGAAGACCAGACACCCCTCCGAGGAGAGCGGGAACCCTCCGAGGAGCTCGGAGGCAAGCTCTCTCGAACAGGTCGGGACGGCCAAAACGGATAGAAAGAGCCCCTCCTCTTCCGGTCTTTCGAGCGACGCGAGCCCATCCCGCGTGTAGGGGACCCAGATGAATCGTTCCGAAGCGGGAAGGGGCGAAACAGACGAGGAAAGCGCCTCGGTGCAGAGAAGCCCGACACGAGGCTTCGACAGGCGCATGACCACCTTCTCCACCACTTCGTCCAACTTTTCTTTATCCAGTCGTCTGTCCATGGGTCGATCCAATCATCCTCCATAAATTTCGGACCAGGCTTTTCGCGCGATTCCGGCGGGCGTGACCAAAAGAGGGTGAGGCGCCATCGTCACGGGTAATCCGATCACAGAAGAGAGCGTCTCCTCGGCGTTGAAAATATAGGCACCTCCGCCGCAAAGCACGACGGGAATCCTCCCCCACCAGTCCTCGCACTCGAGGTGACGTCTCACGATCGTCCCCATTTTCTCCAAAACCGGTTTGAAGAACGGAAAGAGCTCTCGCTGCATCGTGGGGTCCCTCTTCATCTTCTCCGCGCTCTCGAAGGAGATGTCCCGATTGCCAGCGAGGACAAGCGTCATATGGGTTCCTCCCGTCGGCTCGTCCGCCGTGTAGACGGGCTTCCCTCCGCTGATCACGGTGATCCCCGTCGTTCCTCCCCCGATGTCGACGATCGCGGCGCTTTGCAGGGAAAGTGCGCAGGCCGCCGCCGTCGGTTCCTCATAAAGCCCCTTGCAGTCGAATCCTGCCGATTCCACCACGTTTGCGCAGACCTTCGCGGTTTTAAGATCGATCCCGGGAGGAAATGCGGCCGCTCCCAAAGCGTTCGTAAGATCTCTTCCGCCCAAAACGGCCTGCAAACGCTCCAATGCCTTTTTAACACCGTGGAGCAACGCCATGTAATCGAAGACCACGCCATCCCGCACCGAGGATTCGGACGGTTCCATGATGGCCGCGACAGGCTCTCCTCGCTCGTTCAAAGCGGTCAACACCAGATTCGTCGTCCCCAGATCGAAACCGATCACGAGTGCCTCGAAATCGCCGACGGCTTTCTTCTCTCGCATGGACTCGTCGAATCTGTCGAGCAGCGCCACCCGAACCGGATCGAACGCCGGAACCAAGGAGCGATCGAGTTCTCTTGTTTCACGCTTTGCAGCGTTGCGTACACTTTCCATCTCTTTCATCACGGCTTCCTCGGCCCCTCGTCTCTATAATGCATCTCCTGTGGCACGCAAGAGAGAAACAACGTCGTCCCTCTCAATCCTCTTCGATGTCAAAGCCTTCCTTCGAGCGCTTTGCCTCGGGGCTGCCGGGACAGAATCTCCGATCCAGCATCTCCTCGACCTGACGGTCCACTTTCGGCACGACAACGCTCACCGAAGAGCTCGTATCCATCGGAAGAGACCTACTTCTTACGCCTCTGTGCAGGACGTCTCGTGTTCTTCGTCTTGACGGCGACGGTGCGCCCTTCGAGGACGGGAGTACCCTCCGATCCGACTCCGGCCTCCTCCGTCACCGGCAGCACGGCGTTCTCTTTCGTACGATCCAAGAGCACCTCGTCCGAAGCGAACGGATCTGCGCCCCTCTCCGAATTTTCCGGTCTTTCCGCCGTCTCTCCGTCCCGCGGCGACGTGGCATCGGCGTCTTTTTCGCGCGAAACCGAGCCTTCTTTTTCCACCCCACGGAGGGTTTTCGCCCCGATCGTATTCTCGTTCCAGCCGAACGATTCGCCGATGCCCGGAGCCGGACGCGGAATCGCCAGCACGGAACGAACGGACCGGACCTGGTTCGAGACGGAACGCGCCGACTCGAGCGCCGCCTTCACCGCCCCGATGTCTCCCATGATCTTCACCGTCATCAGCCCGGCACCCCGAGAGTTCTCCCGCCCGATCAAAACGACGTTCGCCGACTTGAGCGCCGCATCGGACGCAGCGATTGCGGCGGGCAACCCCTCGGTTTCGATAAAACCTATCGCCTTTCGGTCAGTCATCCTGTTCACCGCTTTCTCTGATTAACTCCAAAACCTTCCGCACGACGTCCCGGATCAAACGCTCCCTCTCGTCGATATCGGCGTCGATGTTTTCGTCGCACCGCCCACTTCGTTCCTCCATATACGGCGCGTCCATCGGCAGAAGACCGACGTCCGGCAGCGGTGAATCGTTCTCCCGAGGTGGAGGCGAAGGATCGTTCCTCTTCGACGAAGAGCTTTTCGTCCCGGGGAGGGGGGGCAACGGCTGTCCCTTGACCATACGGGCGGCGGCCTGTCCCAACCAACGCCAGAGGCGGTCGTCGTGAACGTCCATCTCGATCCATGCACGTCCGGGCAGATTGGAGACCCCGATCGAAGCCGTTTCACCCTTCACGGCGATTCCGATATCCAGACGCGACCGCATCGACGCGGCATGCGCAGGGTGTCCTTCGCATGAGGGAACGAAGTCCCACACGATCGGTATCCCTTCCTCCTCGCACCCCGTGCCGATCATCGCCGCCAGGCTCTCCTTCTCCGGCGAATCCAGCAAAAGAACGAGGCCGGGACGCTCGGGCGGCGACGAAGAGGCCGGAATACACCAGGTCATCGCTTTTTCGCCTCCTCGGCGTACGACAGAACGAGGCCGGTCGCTACGGCGTTTCTGGGCCCTTCTGTTCCTCG
>DAIPHL010000174.1:0-3969 GCA_036771375.1 Synergistaceae bacterium
GGTCGGCGCCCTGTGAATGGCGTCCGCCTCTTGAAGGAGACTTTCGATCCATCGATCATGCGGTCGTCCCTGGCAGCGCTTCGCGAAAGCCGTCATCCGATCGAGCGCCCAGAAGAGATTCACGGCCGTGGGCCTCGATGAAGCAAGCCGCTTCACGACTTCCGACAACTCCTCCCTTCCGTCCATGGCACCCAGCACCACGCCGTACGCCGCCGCGATTCCGATGGCCGGTGCCCCCCTGACCGCAAGCGTACGAATGGCATCCACGACCTCCGCCACGCTCGAACAATCGAGAAACACGACCCGGTCAGGCAGTGCCCGCTGATCCAAAATTCTGAGACCGCTTCCGGTCCATTCCAAAGTGGAGGGAATCATGCCCACATCTCCTTCGTTCAAGAGATCGGTTTTTTGAAAACTCAATACTTCTGAAGAAGATACCCGCGTCTGTTTTTATACATCGTAAAAGCGGTCAAAATCATGTATCGATCGGAGATGTTAAAAAAATCCAGCCCCGTCAGGGGCTTTATCTTTTGCAGCCGGTAGCGGACAGAGTTAACGTGAACGCACAATTCCTTGGCCGCGTGCGAGAGATCTCCGGTACGTACGACACGATCGAGCGTCTCCATCACGTACCCATCGTTTTTTTCATCCCAGCTCACCAGAGGCTCGATCACCCTTTCAATCAGAAAGTCACTCTCCCTCGATTTCGAACCACTCAACAGGACCATCTCCAGGAGATGATCGCCGTAATAGGAGATGGCCGATTCGTCCGCGAAGATGAGGACATTCCGCGCGAAACGCACGCTCGTTCGGATTTCGTCGATTCGGCTTACGGCGGGGCCAATTCCCATCTTTACGCCGACGTGCTTTCGCAACAACGAGGAGACACTTTGAAGCCAATCGGGAGCGACGTTGGAAACATCATCGCCCTGTTCGCCCATTAAAATCGTAAACGTATCGGAGCGATTCCAGATAAACAACAGATTCGGCAGCAACGCGGAAAGATGCAACATCAACTGCTGTACCTCCCCGAACGCCGGTTTCCCCGCGGTCGAGACGCTCGAATCATACTTGAGAATCGCGGCACGCAGCCCCTTTGAAATATCTATGGATTTCTCCTTCAAACGCTCCTGTATATAATCGACGTTGTTCTCCGGTGCTTGTATAATCATTTTCATCATCGACAGCAGCAGGTCATTTTCCTTTTCCTGTCGATCCAGCCATTTGATCGTAATGATATTACGTAATTGCGTTATATAAAGTTTATGGATTTCCGAGAGTTCCTCGGCGCTCAAAACGATGAGATACCCGTAACAATACCCTCTTGCGACGCAAGGGAACACATGACAATCCTCCTTTCGGAGATACTCCGTACAGGGACGATTGATATCGACGATATTCTTTATGTTCTCCAACCTTGCCCTTTTGTTGCGCAATTTGTTGAGCGCCCGCTGCCCTCTGATCTGTTTGAAATCGGTCGAAATACTAATGGCGATGAGACCCGTCCTTTCCAAAAAATCCGACAACATAAAATCCGCGCTGCCGTTTTCAAGAGCCGCGTTGAACAAAAACAGATAATAGTCGTTCACCTTGATGATCGTATTCATATGGGACAGATTGATCTCGACGCTGATACATTTGATGATTTCTCTGAAATTGACCTCCCTGTCGACCACGAAAAGCGGCAATTTTTCTTCATTCGAGTACTCGATGTATTCATCGGGTATCTCGTCTATGAAACGTTGCGTTTTGATGCAGACCCCGGATGCCTTGGAGGCGAGATTTTTCAGAGCTTCCAAGCCAGCGGCGAGGTTGTCTTTAAAAGCGTACCATGTAGATAGGACGAACTCCCCTCCGTCGATCAGGGTATGAAAATCCGGCGCCTCCTGAACGGTCACATACGTGACTTTTCTATCCAGGCCCCCATCCCCCGCGACCAGCCGGACTTTCTTCCTGAATATGTCCGTCTCCATCAACTCTTTAACCGTAACATGGTCTTTCATCTGCGATTCCTTTCGTTTTTTCGAACATAATCACGGCACTCCCGGCAAAATCACATTTTTACGAACAAACGCAGATTTTAAAAAAACGAAAAAAGAGCTCTTCTTTCATTGTCCGCAAATGTCTCCAAACCGAAACACCATTCTTTGCAACCCGTCCAACCGCTTAGAACGTTTTTCTCTCCGAAGCGTTTTTAAAAAACAAAACGAGCATTCCCTCAAGCGAAAAAGCGGGCACTTCCCTCGAATGATACCGTTCGTGTTCTGCAAGAACGCGACTCACAGGAACAAGAGCATCTTGACACCATGCCCTATGCTCTCTTGAGGCTCTTGCCATTTTTTTGAAAACCTCCTGTTCGCCGCCAGGCATCATTTCGGAGGCTTACACGCAATCGGCAGAGAGATTTTTATGAGACACTGGATTACTGAATTGCCGCCTTCGAGTTTTGTCCTCTTATCCTCAAACCCGCTACAAACGATTTTCCGTTATTGTTTCATCGAACCTTTCCTTAACGCCTCGAGAGCTTTGTCCAGCATCTCTTTGGGCACTTCGCCGTAAGCTTTCGGCCAGCATTTTTCAACGACGAGTTTTTTTATTTTGGCAAGGTCCGTGTCGCTGTAAACGATGGTTTTCACACCGGCTTCCGCCAGTTTTCTTCTGTATATTTCCTCGTCCTTCGGTGCTTGTTTCCAACGCTCGGCTTCCATGGAATCCGAGAGCTTCGTAATCACGTCCCGGTCCTTCTTCGAAAGCCCCTTCCAAACGTCCGTGTTCATCAGAAAATAAAAACTCTCGTAGTGATCGTTATAGGCGAGGTAAAACTTGAGGACGTCTCTGAATTGGGAGTAATACGACTCGGCCCCCGCACCGTGAACGCCATCAATGACACCGGTCTGCATCGCTGTAAAAAGCTCTCCCCATGGCATGGCCGTAGATTTGTAGCCCAACACTTCATCAAACACATATTCATATACTTTATTCGCCATAATACGCACTTTCAACCCCTTAGGCGTAAATGGATTTTTCATGTCTTTGGCGGCTCGGGTAAGCCCGACTCCTCCGAGCATCGCGGGCCAAGTTCCGACAAGCGTCAGATTTTGTCTGGCGAGGCGTTCCGCCAACATCTCTCTCACCACACCGCCTTTGCCATACAACAACTTTGCTTCTTCCCAGTTGATACATAGATAAGGAAACCACGATATCCCAAGTTTTTTGTCCGTTATCATGCTGAGCGGCCCGATATGACAGGCGACATCTCCAAGGCTTATACGCTCCTGTACAACGGCATAGTCTCCAAGTTGCCCGGCAGGAAAAAGGTCGAACACGACCCTGCCGTCCGTCGCTCTCTCGATTTTTTTCGCCAATTCCTTGACATAACTGTCCAGCGGGCTTCCGACCGGCCGATGATGAGAAAACTTCAACCTCTCTGCGGATCCTGCATCCATTGCAAAGAGTCCAGCCATAAAGATGGCGACAAATAAGATTATAATCTTTTTCATGACTTCGCACACCCTCTCTTCGGCTTATCTGTCGTTTCAAGGAGAACTTCTTTCCCGTGAAACAATCGTTACCCGTTTTGTCGAAACGTACGAAGGACCTCCTTTCCTCTGTGTGATCTTCGTCAATATCCCAGCAACCTGGGAAGAGCAAGCGAAAGCGCGGGGAAGAACGTCGTCAACGCGATGACGGGAAGGTAGGCAAAGACGATAAAAACCATCGTGGGAGCAAAGATATCGGAAAACTCCGATCTACCCACTTTGATACCGAAGTATAGGATGCTCGCATAGGGAGGGGTTATGCCGCCCATCGCCAGGTTGACACCCATAATCGCGGCAAAATGGACCGGGTCGACGCCGATCGAGACGACAAGCGGCAACAGAAGAGGCGCACAAATAAGCATTCCCATGGTATCGCTTACCACCATCCCCACGAAAAACAAAAAGACATTCAAAAGAATCAGCAGGGTCG
>DAIPHL010000175.1:0-3969 GCA_036771375.1 Synergistaceae bacterium
GGTCGGCGTGCCGCGGAAGGGGGGTATGAGAATGGATTTGAAGCCACAGCAGGAGGCGTTTTGCCAAGCCTATGTCGCGGATCCGAGGCGGAACGGTACACGCGCTGCGATCGCGGCGAAGTATGGAGAGAAAGGCGCGCACGTCCAGGCCTCGCGCATGCTAAGGGACCCTAAGATTCAGGCCCGCATCCGCGAGATCGAGCAGGAAGCCTTGCAGGAAGCGGGATACGAGCGAGACATGCTGAAAACGGTCGTGATGCGCGAGATCGCAAACATCGCATTTTCCCGCATTACGGACGTCGTCCACATATCACCCGGTCGCGACGACCCGAAACGCGAGGAAGTGCTGCGCGCCATCGCGGGCCTGAACGGCGGGCAGTATCCGCTGGATTTCGGCGGCGTCCTGGTCGCCCCGACGATGTACATGCCCGACGAAATCAAGTCGGCGATCAAAAGCATCAAGGTCAGGACCGACAAGGGGCGTTTCGTCGGTATCGACGTGGACATGCACGACAAACATACGGCACTCAAAATCCTGGCGGAGGTCGCCGGGATCACGAAAGGAGACGCCGCAGAGGTCAACATCTATCTCGCGGATGAATTACAACGTGCGCGGCAGCGGGCGTCCGGCATAAACCGGAGCAAAATGGAGACGGAAGAACATGACGTCTGATGTCGAGCGGGAATTTGTCGAGGACATGGGGCGGTTATCCTTCGATCCGCTTGCGTGGGTGTACTATTCTTTCCCGTGGGGCGAGGCCGGGACATCCCTTTCGGATCACGATGGGCCCGATGTATGGCAGATCGAGGTCCTTTCGGCCATACGCGACGGGCTCCTGACGCCGGACGAGGCGATTTTGCTTGCCACGTCCAGTGGGCACGGCATAGGAAAGAGCTCGCTCGTGTCGTGGCTGATCCTCTGGGCGCTCTCGACGTTTCCGGACACGCGGGGCGTCGTCACCGCGAACACGGCGACGCAGCTTCGCTCGAAAACATGGGCGGAGCTTACGAAGTGGCACAATCTGTTCGTCCTGAAACATTGGTTTTCCGTCACGGCGACGGCGATCTTCTCCTCGGATCCGGCGCACGAAAAGACGTGGCGTGTCGACGCGATCCCGTGGAGCAAAAACAACACGGAGGCTTTCGCAGGACTGCACAATCAGGGCAAGCGGATTCTCGTCGTCTTCGACGAGGCCTCCGCGATCGACGACCCGGTATGGGAGGTCACGGAAGGGGCGCTTACGGACACGGGAACGGAAATCATCTGGGCCGTGTTCGGGAATCCGACGCGAAACACGGGACGATTCGCCGACTGCTTCCGGAAGTACAAACATCGGTGGAAGCGCTTCCAGGTGGACAGCCGAAGCGCGCGCATGACGAACAAGGCGCAGATCGCACAGTGGATCGAGGACTACGGAGAGGACTCGGACTTCGTCAAGGTCCGCGTCCGTGGGATTTTCCCGTCCGCGTCTTCGTTACAGCTGATTCCACTCGACATCGTGGACGCCGCCTTTGCTCGCCACGAAAGTCTTGCCCATGAAAGCCATTCCTTTGCCGCAAAGGTCCTGGGCGTGGACGTGGCGCGCTACGGAGACGACCGGAGCGCGATCTTCCTGCGGCAGGGACTCCGGAGCGAGCTCGTCTGGCAGGGTTCCAAGGTCGACACCATGACGACCGCGAACATCGTCGCGCAGTTCGAGGACCAGTTGGGCACGGCGGCAACCTTCATCGACGTGGGGGCGATGGGATCGGGCGTCATCGACAAGTTGCGCGAACTCGGGCGACATCCGATAGAAATCAACTTTGCAAGCAAACCTTTCGACCCGCGCTTCGCGAACAAACGCGCGGAGATGTGGTCCAATATGGCCGATTGGCTGCGGCAAGGAGGGACGCTCCCGAGCAGGGACAAAAACAACAAGGCGGTCCGGGACGACCTGCGGGACGACCTCTGCGCGCCGGAGTATGGGTTTACAACGTCCGGAAAATTGTTGCTCGAATCAAAAGAAGAGATGAAAAAACGAGGCCTGGCGAGTCCGGACCTCGCCGACGCGTTGGCCCTGACCTTCGCCGCCCCCGTGCGCGTGCAGGAACGGACAAGCTCGGAAATGATCTGCGACATATGAAGGGAGGGACGCACATGTGCATATCGACACCGAAGGTACAACAGCCGGCGGCGCCGCCGAAGATCGAAACGATGGACCCCGCGGCGAATGTCGCGGCAAGTCGTGAAGCGGATCTCCGGCGCAGGCGGCAGGCGCTGGACAGGATGCAGACTCAGGGAGGCGGAGCGATGCAGGGTTCCGAGGCGGGAAAAACCAAGATGGGCGTGTGATGTTCGATGTCGAAGAAAAAATTGCGGGAGGACGCGGAGACGCGTTTTGCCCTCATGGCAAACGACCGCGCAAAGTACGAGCCGTGGTGGAAGGAACTCGGAAAGCAGTTCGCGCAAAGCCGGGGGCGCTTCCATGGTGAAGAACGAGCGAAACAGAGCCCGAAACGACGGAACAGCCGGCCGTATCAGATCGCGGACGCGCACGCCGCGGGGATGCAAAGCGGACTCATGTCTCCCACCCGGCAGTGGTTTACGCTCAACGTCTTCGATCGGGATCTGGAGACGATCGAGCGGGTGCGGGCGTATCTGAACGAGGTCCAGGAAATTATGCAGGGACGCCTGTTGCAAAGCAACTTCTACGATCAAGCGTTCGATTTCCTGAAAGAAGAGGGTGTTTACGGCACGGCGGCGATGTTCATCGAGGAGGACGACGAGGACGTATTCGTCTGCAAGACGCTCACGGCGGGGCAATACAGCATCGGGACGGACGACCGAGGGCGGGTCAATCGCTTCGCCCGAAGCTTGTCGTATACGGTGTTGCAGCTCGTCGAGGATTTCGGCTATGAGCACCTTCCCCGGGAGATACAGGCGATCGTGGATCGAAACGAGTCGAACAACGCACGGTTCGAGGTCAGGCACCTGATTCAGCCGAATACACGATACGAAAGCCCGGATCCGGGACCGCCCGGGATGGCGTATCAATCCCTGTGGTGGCTCCCGGGATACAGCGATCCGCTCTTTGTACGCGAGAGCGGCTATCATGAGTTTCCCGTCATCGTCGCGCGTTGGAGAATCATCGGAAACGACATCTACGGCCGTGAGCAGCCCGCCGATGTCGCCCTCGACGACGCGCAGACTTTGCAGGACCTCGAAACGGACGCACGGGGCGCCCTCGAACGAGAGGTCAAACCGCCGATGCTCGCGCCGAGTTCACTCGCGGGAAAGCTGGACAACCGGCCGAACAAGGTGTCTTTATACGAACCGATCCCGACACAGGGGGGTGTTCCGGCCGTCACGCCGCTATTTAACGTCAAATTCAGCCACGAGGCGGCGGAAACAAAGATCGCGATGCTGGTACAGGCGATCGAGTCGGCGTTTTTCGTGGATCTCTTTCGCATGTGGAGCAGCGATCTGCGCATCGGGCGCACGGCGACGGAGATACAGGCTCGCGACGCGGAACGGGCGTATATCCTCGGTCCCGTTACACTCAGACAGACGAACGAATTTGCGACAAAGGTGTTGATTCGCCTGTTCGGGATTCTGCAACGCGCTCCATCCGAGCCAGAAAACCCGATGCTGCCCGTTCCCCCGCCGGAACTCGCGGAGAAGCGGGTGAAGATCGAATATACTTCCGAGTTCGCCTTGCTCCAGAAACAGGCGGCGCGTGGCGGGATCGAGGCCGTTTTGGCGATGGCGGCACAACTGGCCGAATTGCAGGCGGCTACAGGTGGCGCACCGGATGTCCTGGACAAGATCGACCCGGACGAGATACTGGACCAGGTGGCCGACATGTATGCGATCCCCGCGGGCATGGTTCTGGGCGACGACGCGACAGCAAGGCTGCGGGAAGATCGGGCGCTTGCTTTCAAACAGCAACAAGAGGCCGCCATGGCGCAGGAACAGATGGCGCGCCGACC
>DAIPHL010000176.1:0-3894 GCA_036771375.1 Synergistaceae bacterium
GGGTGCCGGGACGGATCCCGAGGAAGGAGCCGCCCTCGGAATCGCGATCCTCGACTGGCTTCAGCAAAGAAAAGCCCTCGTGTTGGCGACGACGCATCACAATCCGATCAAACACTACGCCCTGCGCACTCCCGGCGTGGAATCCGCGTCGGTCGAATTCAACGCGAACACCCTGTCGCCGACCTATCGGCTGCTGATCGGCATCCCCGGACGGAGCAACGCTCTTCTGATCGCAAAAAAACTGGGTGTTCCGCCCGAAGTCCTGAGACGGGCCAAAGAAGCACTCCACCACAAGGAGGCCTCCATGGAGGACATCATCGGAGAACTTCAGGAGAAGAGAACGGCCATCGAAGCGGAAAACCGCGCGCTGGAGATCATGAAGGAGGACATAAAAAGACAGAGGGACGACTACGAATCGCAGCGGCGAAGCCTGGAGGAAAAAAGGGACAGGCTGCTCGCCGAGGCCGACAGAAAAGCCCTCGGAATCATGGAGAACGCGGAGTCCTCGGCAAAATCTCTCATAAAAACCATGGACGCCGAAGCTCGTTCGGCGGCGCAGCGGAAACTCGAACGGACGAAAAAGCACTTCGGGAGGATCAAGGAACAGGTTGAAAGGCGCGAGGCCGAACGGATCGAACGCATGTACGAACCGGACGACTCCCCTCTCTCACCCGGAGACGAGGTGGTCGTCGTGGGGACGACCGTCGCAGGTTCGTTGGAGGAGATACGGGGCGAGAAAGCCATGATCAAAGCGGGGGCGGCGACGCTGGAGGTTCCTCTGAAGAGGCTCCGTGCCGCCACCGGATCCGAGAGGAGAAAAGCAAAGCGCCCCATCGGAGGACCTTTCGACGGGGACTATCCGAGAGTGAAAATATCCGCACCTCCCCCGCCGACCGGCGTTCCCAGCTCGATCATGATCCGGGGGATGACGCTCGACGAGGCGATGCCGATCACCGAACAATACCTGGACAGGGCGTACAGAGCGGGGTACGGGGAGGTCTCCGTCGTCCACGGCAGAGGCGAGGGAATCCTGCGAAGAGAGGTCCAGGCGCTCTGCAAACGTCTTTCCTACGTGGCTTCCTACAGGTTGGGCGAATCGGGAGAAGGCGGGTTTGGAGTGACGATCGTCCGCTTCGTCAAATGACGGGATGTGTTCGGGGCGACACCGATTCGAGGAAGAAACGCGCATCGCACGATCGACCATCATTCCGATGAGCGCAGCGGGTTTCCGTTGTATCCTTTCTTTTTCAAAAAGTGTCGTCGTGATGGCGACCCGGCCGCAGGAAACGGCCGAAGCCCTGGCGCCGACGGAAAAACAACGTGCAACCCCGTGTGCAAGTGAAAAAATTGCTTTGACGTTGCCACACACCGTAAATCGGTATATTCTAGGATGTGACTTTTTTCAAAAAAGGAGCTGCCATACATGTCGACGATCGAAACGCTGGCCGTGATTCCAGCGAGGCTCAAAAGCACGCGGCTTCCCGAAAAACCCCTTCTGAAGCTGTGCGGCAGAGAGCTCGTGCTTCGTGTTCTGGACGGCGTGCGAAAGAGCGAGGGCATCGATCGGGTGATCGTCGCGACGGACGATGAACGAATCGCATCGGTCGTCGGCGACGCAGGAGGCGAGGCCGTCATGACCCCGGCGGACCTGCCGACGGGAAGCGACCGTGTGGCCTGGGTCGCCCGTCAAATCCCCTCTCGGTTCGTGATCAACGTGCAGGGAGACGATCCCATGGTCACTCCGGAAGCGATCGACCCACTCATCGAGACGTTGAAAAAGGGGTGCGACATAAAATTGGCCGTCCTGGCGAAGAGGATAGACGACCCTCGAGAGGTCGTTCGCGATTCCATCGTCAAGATGGTGTTCGACCAAAACCACAGAGCGCTTTACTTCAGCCGCTCCCCCATTCCATATCCTCGCAACCCCGGAGCGACATACTACAAACACATCGGTCCCTACGCATGGGAGAGAAAGACGCTTCTTGCGTTCGCATCCTGGCCGCAGACCCCCTTGGAGAAATCGGAGAGCTTGGAGATGCTGCGGCTTTTGGAGAGAGGGTACGTCATAAAATGCATCGAAACTCAAACGGAGAGCATAGAGATAGACACCCCGGAGGATGTGGAGGCCTTCGAGCTCTTATCGAAAACCTTGAATAAAACAAATTAGGAAACAACAATAGTGAAAGGATGATTTGCGATGCCTGGCAGCGAATTGTTTGACGACGCCGAAAGAAAACAGGTCGAAGAGGTCATGGAGACGGGTATCCTCTCACGATACGGGTCGACCGCCGCGAGAAAGGGACGGTGGAAGGCTCTCGAGATGGAGCGCGCCATCTGCGAAGTCACAGGATCCAAACATGCCCTTCTGCTTTCGAGCGCGACCGCGGCGCTCACCGTTTCGATCGCGGCACTGGGGGTCGGAGCCGGCGACGAGGTGATCTTACCTACGTTTACCTTCGTCGCGAGTTTCGAGTCCATTCTGGCGGCAGGGGCCACCCCGATACTCGTCGACGTCGACGACACGCTCTGTCTGTCACCGGAGGCCGTCCGCAACGCGATCACACCGAGGACGAAAATTGTCATGCCGGTTCACATGTGTGGCGCCATGGCACGAATCGACGAACTGAAGGGAATATGCGAGGAAAACGACGTCTTCCTGCTGGAGGACGCCTGTCAGGCATTCGGGGCCTCGTACAGAGGGAAGATGCTTGGAACCTTCGGCGACGCCGGCTGTTACTCATTCGACTTCAACAAGATCGTCACCTGCGGCGAGGGAGGGGCGATCGTGACGGACTGCAAAAAAACGTATGAACGCGCCGACATGTACCACGACCATGGACACGACCACAAAAACGAAGACCGCGGCCTCGAAACACACCCCTTTCCGGGGTATAACTTCCGGACAAATGAACTGAACGCGGCCATCGGCTGCGCACAGATCGGCAAACTCGAAAAAATCCTCGGACTGCAGAGGCGCCACAAAAAGGCCTTCAAGGATGCGCTCGGTGCCATCGAAGAAATTCGCTTTCGCCATCTTCCCGACCCGGAGGGAGACAGCGCCACCTTTCTTTCGCTCTTCCTGCCCTCCGAGGAGCTGGCACGCAAGGCGAGCTCCTCGCTCAAAGAAAGGGGCGTGGAAGGCGTCTTTCACTGGTACGACAACAACTGGCACTATGTCCGCAAGTGGGGACATTTCACGTCGCGTCGGTTCGCGAATCCGATTTCAAGCGACATTTTAAGGGGGATGCCCGACTACGCGGGCGTACGCTTCGACTCGGACGAGCTGATGTCCCGTTGCGTCTCGATATCGATCAGAATCGGTTGGAACGAGGAGGAGGTCGATCGGAAGTCGACTCTGGCCGCAGAGGCGATCAAGTCCATCCTGTAAACTATTTTTCAATTGTTACCCTTTGAATCTGCGCCCGGAAAATTACGCCAAACGTGATTTCCGGGTGCTTTTGTTTTTCCCGATCTCCGACCTGACCACGCTTCGAAGGATATAGGAGAAGAAAATCCAAGCGAATGCAACTCGATGTCACCTTTGAACTTTTTTTCATTTCCCTCTTGTCAAGTCACACAATCTCGTATACATTATGCGTAGAGAGATATCTTACAATCCCCTATTGCTCCGAGCTTCATCGCCTAAAAGACCGAAATGGTCTCATGGGGTGAAGCCAGGGTTCTTTCAGAAATGAAAGGGCCTCCCACGCCCTCATGGGCAGCACGGCATGTCGCTTTGCGGGAGTTTGTGTTTTTCTGCCTTGGCGACAAGGGTCTTACGCCGGTGAGACCCCACCTTGGAAAGGAGTGTTTTCTGTGTCGGAGGAGAAGCAATTTCACGTCAAGAGGATTCACCTCAACGGAGTTCCGAAGAGGATTGTTGCGGATCCTGGA
>DAIPHL010000177.1:0-3766 GCA_036771375.1 Synergistaceae bacterium
GGTCGGCGCCGTCGTGGCCCAGATCGCCGGCATTCCGGCCTCGCCGGAGACGCTCTTCCGCGCCTTTCCGCCGCAGGACACGCTCTCCGTGTCCATGCTCCTGCTTCGCGCCGCGAAGAAAATCGGTTTCAAGGCAAAGGAGACGGCGACGACAGTAGACCGTCTCGACAGGCTTCCTCGCCCGACGCTGCTGTTCTTGTCGGGCGGCAGGACCCATGTTCTGCTGGGAGCCGAATGCAGGGAGCCGGGCAAGGGGAGGGTCATGCTGCTCGATCCGGCGAAAAAAACTCCGTATCTGCTGGACTTCGAGGCGCTCTCCGAACAGTGGGACGGCCGGGCCATCCCGCTCGTTCGCCGCTTCTCCGTCGAAGCCCTGAACAAAAAATTCGGCATCGGGTGGTTCCTTCCCGTCGTCATAAGGTTTAAAAAACACCTCGCGGAAGTCTTCGTCGGCTCGTTTTTCCTCCAGGCATTCGGTCTGATCACGCCGCTCTTCTCCCAGGTCATCATAGACAAAGTGCTCGTGCACAAGGGCCTTTCCACCCTGGACATCCTCGTCCTGGGGCTTGTGATCATCAATGTTTTCGAGATGATCCTGAGCGTTACGAGGACGTATCTCTTCTCACACACAACCAACCGGGTGGACGTGATACTCGGCTCCAAGCTCTTCAGACACCTGCTCGCCCTTCCTCTGCCGTACTTCGAGGCGAGGACCGTGGGCGTCACGATCGCCCGGGTACGGGAGCTCGAGACCATCCGCTCCTTCATCACCGGAACGGCGCTTACCGTCGTTCTGGACCTCCTCTTTACCGTCGTCTTCATCGCCGTCATGTTCTTCTACAGTCCGAAGCTGACCCTCATCTCCCTGCTCGCCATGCCCTTCTTCATCGCTCTGTCCGTTCTCGTCACCCCTGTCCTGCGCGAGAGGTTGAACAGAAAATTCGCCTGCAACGCGGAGTCCCAGTCGTATCTTGTCGAGATGGTGACCGGCATCCAGACGGTCAAGAGCCTCGCCATAGAACCCCAGTTGAACGGCAGGTGGGAGGGAGTGTTGGCCAACTATGTAAGGGCGTCCTTTCGCGCCGGTTTTCTCGGCGCGCTCGCGAGCAGCGTCGCGCAGTTGATACAGAAGTCCTCCGGCCTCGCCGTTCTCTGGTTCGGCGCAAGGATGGTGATGCAGGGGGAGTTCACCGTGGGACAACTGATCGCCTTTCAGATGCTCGCGGGCAGGGTGACGGAGCCGATTTTGCGCCTCGCCACCTTATGGCAGGACTTTCAACAGGTGAGGTTGTCGATCGAGCGTCTCGGCGACATCCTCAACTTTCCCGCCGAGCCCGACAGCTCCCCCGGCCGAAGTTCGTCCGGGCGCATACAGGGAAAGGTCGAGTTCGAAAACGTCGGCTTTCGTTACAGGCTGGACGGTCCGCCGGTGCTGGAGGAGATCCGCCTGACGGTCGAACCCGGTTCCACCGTGGGCATCGTTGGACGCTCCGGCTCCGGCAAGAGCACCCTGACGAAGCTGGTTCAAAGGTTCTACGTGCCGACCGTCGGCCGGCTCATGATCGACGGCGTCGATCTGGCGCAGGTCGACCCCGCGTGGCTGAGACGGCAGACCGGAGTCGTTCTGCAGGAGAACTTTCTGTTCGCCGGCAGCGTTCGAGACAACATCGCGGCGGTGGATACCGCCGCATCTCTGGACAGGGTGATCGCCGCCGCAAAACTGGCGGGAGCGCACGACTTTATTTTGGAGTTGCCGGAAGGATACGATACCCAGGTAGGGGAGCGCGGCGCCTCCCTCTCGGGCGGACAACGCCAGAGGATCGCCATCGCCCGTACCCTCATGACCGACCCCCGGATTCTCATCTTCGACGAGGCGACGAGTGCTCTCGACTACGAATCCGAGAGAATCATACAGAAGAACCTCAGAGGGATCTGCCGGGGGCGGACGGTGTTCATCATCGCCCACAGACTGTCCACGATACGTGGCGCCGACGTGATCGTCGTCATGGACAGAGGCCGGATCGTCGAGCGCGGAACGCACGACGAACTGATGGACAAAAACGGCCTGTACCGTTTTCTCGACAGGCAACAACACCTCCTTGGCTCCCTCGAGGAGACGGAGGAAGAGGACCTTGCGTAAACCGGGGAGGGACTGGAAACGCGAAGAGCTGGAGTTTTTGCCCGCGGCGCTCGAGATCGTCGAATCTCCCCCCTCGCCGATCGGGCGGGCGTTGCTCTGGATCGTCGTGCTTTTTTTCCTGATCGCGCTCGCGTGGTCCATCCTGGGGCATGTGGACGAAGTGGCGGTCGCCCCCGGTAAAGTGATTCCCTCCGGTTATACCAAGGTGATCCAGGCGGAGGACAAGGGCATCGTCCGCCGGCTGAGAGTCGCCAACGGCACGGAGGTCAAGGCCGGAGACGTGTTGATAGAGCTCGACACGGTCGTCGCGGCGGCGGACATGAAACGCCTGAGACAGGAACGCGATTTTTACTTGTTGAACCTCGCGCGCCTTCACGCAGAGCGCGACAACAGAGACTTCACGCCGCCCAAGGGGATCGGCTCGGCCGAGGACGTACGGCAACAGACGGAGCTGTCGAAAATCAGGCTGAGAGAGTTTCGCTCAAGAATCGGCGCTTTGCGGAGAAAGATCGACGTAGCCCGGTCCGAACTGGAAAACGCCTCCGTGCTGTACGAAAAATATGCCAACCTGATGCCGATCATAGAAGGACAACGAAGGAAAATCGCGTTTTTGGCCTCCGAGGACCTCGTCTCGATGTTCGAGTATCAGGGCTATCTTCAAAAAGAAATAGAGACCCGGCAGGATCTCCTTGCACAAAAAGCGGAGGTGGCAAAAGCGCGCCGCGCGAAGGCGGAGAACGAGATGGAGCTTGATCGAGCGAAGAGCGAATGGTATTCGAACATATCCGCAAAGATCGTGGAGGATCGAAAACAGCTGCAGGCCGTGGAGGAGGAACTGGTAAAAGCGACGGAAAAACATAGGTTGAGCAAGATCACGTCCCCGATCGACGGCGTGGTGCAACAGCTTGAAGTCCATACGATCGGAGCGATTCTGACTCCCGCCCAACCCATCATGTTGATCGTTCCGAACGCCGGAGGCATGGAGTACGAGGTTTGGGTGCCGAACAAGGATATTGGCTTCGTTCGCGAGGGTCAGACGGCAGAGATCAAGGTGGAGACCTTTGGCTTTCAGCGGTACGGAACGTTGAAGGGATGCGTGAAATCTGTCGCGACGGAGGCCAGGGAGGACGAAAGAAGAGGTCTCGTCTATCAGGCTTTTCTCGAGACCTCCAGAGACTACTATCTCGTCCAGGACAGGAAAATTCGTCTATTGCCCGGCATGGCCGTGACGGGCGAGATAAAGATACGCAGAAAAAGGATCATCGAATATTTTCTGGATACGTTCAAAAAGTATGTGGGAGAGGCTTTGCGGGAGAGATAGAAGGCAAACGCAGATCCGAGGACGTTCGTCCGGGTGCGTCGAACCGCGCGTCCTTCCGCCTACGCCCCTTTTTCCCTCGTGAAGAAGGACCTGGTCCCCTCGTACAGAAAGAACGCGAGGCGGAGGGGGCGCCAATGCTCCGGGATGCCGGACAAAAGCCCGAGTTTTTCGGCGAGGAGGAGGTAGACTACCCCGGTGATTGCGGCAAAGAAGGTCTGCGCGTATATGCCGAGCCTGCTGCTTGCCGCGATTGCGACGGCGCAGAGCGCCGTCGCCGCGAGCTGTTGCGGCAGTTTGCGCCGACC
>DAIPHL010000178.1:0-3687 GCA_036771375.1 Synergistaceae bacterium
GGTCGGCGGGACGATCGGCGCGGTGCATGCGAGCATGGCCGCGCCGAGCAAGGTGCCGGACTCTCCGGTCGCAGCCATGCGGAGAACGTTCGCCGTGCAGGGTGCGACCACCAGGACGTCCGCCCAATCGGCAAGCGTGATATGCGGAATCTTCCAACCGCTCTCGTCCGACAAAAAGTCCGCATCGATCCACGCTCTTCGTTTGGAAAGCGTCGAGAGAACCAGAGGAGACACGAGCTTTCGAGCCGCCTCCGTGAGGATCACCTCGACCTCGCATCCGAGCCTGACCCAGGACCGAACCAGTTCCGGCGTCTTGTACGCGGCGATGCCGCCGCTTATACCCAGAAGGATTTTTTTATTGCGAGCCCAATCCGGTATCATCGGCGTTCCGATCCGATTCGGAAGACGACTCCTGGTTCGGTCCCCCGAACGTCAGCCGCCCCTCCTCAATCTCGTTTATGGCGCACGTGATGTACCGTTCGCTGCCATATCCCTCGAGCAAGCTGTTCTTCTGCTCGCTGAGCTGACGTGCTCGCAGGGATATCAGCATCGCCAGCGCGTATTTGTTCTCTATGTCGCGCGTCTTGTATATTCTCTCGAGATCCGTATAAATCAATTCGAATACCCCCTTATTTTCCTCTATAGCCCTTCACGATACGAACCAACTCTTTTGCCGCCCGATCGAGATCGTCGTTTACGACGATGTGATCGTATTCACCCGCCTGAGCCAGCTCTCCTCTGGCGTTTGCAAGCCGGAGTTCCAGCTGCTCGGGGGTTTCGCTTCCGCGCCCCCTGAGCCGATTGCCCAGCGTTTCCTCGGAAGGAGGCGCGATAAAGATCAAAACGACATTCCGGAGCCTTTCACTCACCCTGCGGGCTCCCTGGACGTCGATCTCCAGTACCATGTCGCGCCCGGACAGAAGAGCTTCCTCCACAGGCGCTCTCTTCGTTCCGTAACGTCGATCATGCACCCACGCCCATTCCAGAAAAGCATCCGTCTCCACCAGCTCGTCGAAAACCTCTTCGCCCACAAAACAATAATCCACTCCGTCCTCTTCGTTCGGCCTCTTCGGCCTGGTCGTGCAGGACACGGAGAATTCCAGGTCGGGGATCGCCTTGCACAGCCTCTTTCGAAGGGTCCCCTTGCCTGCACCGGCCGGGCCGGAGAGGATAAAAAGATGCGCCGGCCTAGCCGTTCGCCCCGTCTTTTCCATTTTTCACAAATTCATCCTCTTCCGCCGCCTCCGTAAAACGCGCCGAGATGGTCTCCGGCTGGATGGCCGATATCACCACATGCCTACTGTCCATGACGAGGACGGCCCTCGTCTTCCGCCCCTGCGTCGCGTCCACCAACAAGCCCGTCGCCCGCGCCTCCTCACGAAGACGCTTGATCGGCGCGGAAGCGGGACTTATAATCGCCACCACCCGTTCGGCCACCACCATGTTGCCAAAACCGATATGCACAAGCCGGTAATTCATGGTTCACTCCAGATTCTGTATCTGCTCTCTGACCCGCTCCAGCGCCGTCTTCGCTTCCACGGCGACCCAGCGGATTTCGGAGCTCAGGACTTTCGAGCTGATCGTGTTGATCTCCCGGTTCATCTCCTGGACGAGAAAATCGAGCTTACGTCCGACAGGTTCCGGCGCGTCACCGGTCTCTTCGAATTTCAGGAGATGGCTTTCGAGACGATCGAGCTCCTCCAAGATGTCCCACCTGTCCGCGATCAACAGCGCTTCCTGCGCGAAGCGGGCGTCGTCGATGGGGGCGATCCCAGAGGCGTCCAACGCTTTTTTCACTCTTTCCTTCATCGCGTCGAAAGCGAGGTCCCGCGAGAGAACCCAGCGATTGGAGATTTGAGACAAAAAGTGCTTTAAATCCTCCAGATGTTTTGCGATTGCCTCTTTGAGATGGCACCCCTCGTCGTGTCTCATCCTCTCCCAAGCGGAGATGCCCGCATCCACGAGCTCGCCGAGGAGTGTCTCCAGATCGCAGTCGTCCAGAAGCCGAGCCCTTCCGCCGGCGTCGAGCACACCAGGGAGCCCGATCAAAGCGTCCAAAGAGACATCCCGTTCGAGGCCGAGCGAGTCTCGAACACGGGAGATATCCCTGTAATACCCCATAATCACGTTTTCGTCGACCGCAGCGGAGAGCAGGGAGGATGCCCAAAGGATCTCCACCCGGCAGGAGAGCTTTCCTCTGCGGAAACACTCCCGCAGTCTTTTGTGAAACCACGGCTCCCAGGTCGAAAGCTCCCTGGGAAGCCGAACGGATACCTCCTGATATCGGTGGTTCACGCTCGACAGCTCCATGCAAAGCGTTCCCCACTCCTTTTCGATTCTCGAACCACCGAACCCGGTCATACTGACATACATATGCATCACTCCGTATACGCCATGGGATCGCCCCATGCCAACTTCTCACTCAGAAACGCCAAAAGCTCCGGCAACCCCTTACCCGACAGCGCGCTGATCCGTACGACGTCCTCCCCTCGCGACGAGAGCCCCGCCGCGAGGAAACGCGACTCCTCCTCCGCACGGTCGATCTTGTTCAACGCGACGATTCTCGGAAGCGCGTCGGCCTCGATCTCCCGCAGCGTCTCGAGCACGATCTCGAACGCTTTCATCGGTTCGGGCGAGGAAGCGTCCAAAAGCAACAGCAGCAGATCGGCGCTTACGACCTCCTCCAACGTCGCCCGAAACGCCGCGATCAGTTCCGGAGGCAGCTTCCTGATGAAGCCGACGGTATCGGAGAGGAGAAAGGGCCATCCCCTCGGCAGCTCGATCTTTCGCGTCAGGGTATCGAGCGTCGAAAAGAGCCTGTCCTCCGCAAGGACATCCGCATCCCCGGAGAGCGCGCGCAAAAGAGTCGACTTGCCGCTGTTCGTGTACCCCACGAGAGAGACCACGGGCACTCCACTCCCGGAACGTCTTTGCCTGTAGCGTGCCCGCCTGTCTCTCACGTTTTCGAGGTTTCTCTCTATGTATTTTATGCGACGCTCCAGCTTGCGCCTGTGTCGCTCGAACTCCGTCTCGCCCGGACCTCTGGTGCCGATTCCTCCCCCGAGACGCGACATCTGGTGCCCCAGTCCCTTCAGGGAAGGGATTTCGTATCGAAGGCGGGCCAGCTCGACTTGCCATTTGGCCTCGGATGTGTTCGCTCTTCTCTCGAAGATCGTCATGATCGTGAAAGCGCGATCCCAGACCTCCAAACCGGTTGTTTTGGAAAGATTGCTCCTCTGCGTCGGAGAAAGGGCGTCGTCGAGCACCAGAAGGTTGGCTCCGATCTCGGACGCGAACGCCGCGATCTCGATCGCCTTGCCGCTTCCTATGAAGGTCGCGGGATCCGGTGAACGCCTCTTTTGCAGCACACGCCCCAGAACGGGAATGCCCAGATTCGCGAGCAACAGCTTCAGTTCGTCCAGGGAGAGCTCCGCGTCGCCGTCGTCGATTGCGGCGATCATCGCGGCCGGTTTGCGTTCAACGAGATCGATCGTGGCCCGACGCCTCCTCCATTTCTTTAAACCTTCTCTCTATCTCGGACATCAGATGTTCTCTTCTCTGTTTGTCCGAGGATATCTCCACATCGGGCGATATGGGCGAAGAGAAGGTGACCTTCAGTTTCACAGGCCTCGGAATACGCTTCCCCGGCGGGCAGACGTTATGGGAGCCACGAATGTAAAGCCGACC
>DAIPHL010000179.1:0-3625 GCA_036771375.1 Synergistaceae bacterium
GGTCGGCGCGGTCAACCCGTTCACCTCGACGCCGACCGCCCTTCTCGTGGAGGCCCCGTCGCTGATCGCCACACCGAGAAACGTGTACAGGTCCTCCACCTGCCTGCCGGAGACCGGCGCGCGCTTTGTCCTGGGGTACTGTACCCGGATGCGGACCTCCGAGCGGGACGTGTCCTGCGTCCGGGCGATGGAAAGTGCCATCCTCTCGGCGAGCGTCTCACAGTCGGGCGAAGCTTCGGAGGCGATCTCGGAGGCGATCTCCTCCATGTTCTCGATGAAACGGGACATGTGAACGCCCGATCGGCTCGCACCGAGATGCGCGAAAAGATCCATCTCGGCGAAAAAAAGAGGCCTCCCTCCGCTCTCGTTGGTCAGGCGGAGGACCCGACGAAGACCCGTGACCCCCACCCTGGAGAGCGCCACCGGCGTCGCGGGAACACTCTTCTGTATGTCGTTGCCCAAGCTCTTCTTCTCCATGACCGGAGAACCTCCCTCTTCGTCGGATACTTCCGACCCGGGCTTCGCGTCCGGCCTCATTCGACGATCCGCCAAGTGCCTCGCGGCCCCTTCGAAGACCCTCCGCACGGCACGCGTGCCCGATTTTTCCGAAGACAGAGTACCAAGCAACCGTTCCGAACGCATCGGATAAGTCTGCAAACCGAAGACGCCCGTTTCGGCCGGAGATGTCTGAAAATCACATCGCAGGAATCGAAAAAACATGCGGATAGACGCCGGACACACCCCTTTCCGCCGCGCTTTTTGCGGCTTTTACACTCTCCCATCCGAACGAAGGAGATGGCCGAACGTGGGACTCGGCCACGCCCGATGCGATGGACCGCCCGAAAAACCAAGCGTCTTCCATATAAAAACCTCTTTGTCTTTGGCACTTGACATTTTCGCGGCAAGCGGGTAGACTCTTTTTCAGTTTGAGGTATCGAACAGAAACGATGCCGGGAGGAAACGATGGGCCTAACTGCCAGGGTCGAAGATTATCTCGAAGCGGTTCTCGATATCGAAATGTCCGGAGAGATCGCCACGGTCACGCAGATCGCGAAAAACCTCGGCGTCACGAAGGCGACGGTGACCGCTGCCCTGAAGCGCCTCAAACTGGTCGAGCTCCTCCAACACGAAAGGTACGGGGACGTCGTCCTTACGGAAGAAGGACGAGAGAGAGCCCTCGTCATATACCGGAGGCACGAGTTTCTGACCGATTTTTTCGTCCGCATCCTCGGTCTTTCTCGGGAAAGGGCACAAAACGTCGCATGCGTCATGGAACACGAGATGGACGAACGCTCCGAAAAGCGGCTTGCCGCCTTCACCGACGCGATCGCACAGGCGGAACGCAAGGGGGAGAAGTGGTTCGTCGACCTGCAGAAAAAGTTGGATGCGGCGCAGGCTCTGCCCATCCCGCTCTGTATGATGACGAACGGTTCCGGCGGCGTGATCGCGAGGTTGACCGCGCAGTATGAACTGCGTAGACGTCTGTTGCAGATGGGCCTCGTGCCGGGAACATCCGTAAAGAACGTGAGAAGAAAAGTCGACGCCCAAGGCGAGTTGTTCGATTTTGTCGTCGACGAAAGGGAACAGTCCCTCGGAATTATAGAGGCATCTGCCGTATGGCTGTATCAAAATTGAAGTCGGGTGTATTTTTTTATTCAAACTATAGTTAGTAATTACTAACTTAGGGCCCGACGACAAAGAGCAAGCACATTGGGATATGTCCTCACGGATCATCTGTCGAGGGCAGAGTGCTTTGACGGTAACTCTCCCAATTCCTCCCATACTTCCTCACCATAGCCGCCGAAGGGACCGCGAACCCTTCGGCGTGTTATTTTCCCTTGCGCCTCGTTGCGGCGCCGTCTGGAGCGATCGGCACTTGACATACATGCAAATGAGTATGTATAATTTCCGCACTTGTCTTTACCGGTCGGAAGGAGGGCGAACATTGGCGCGTAAGACGAAAAAAGAGGCCATGGAGACCAGAGCGAGACTCCTCGAATCCGCTCTGGACATCATGAGCCGCAAATCGTTCCACAGCGTGACGATGAGCGAGATCGCGGAACGGATCGGGCTTTCCAAGGGGGCGATCTACTGGCACTTCAGGAACAAGGACGACATTCTCGCTCAGCTGGTGGAGAGCCTGTTCGCCGAGGCGAGCGAACGACTCTGGTCGGGCGGGCTTCCGCCGGAAAACGTCGACGACATCCACAAATACTATAGAAATAAAATGAAAAACAGCATCCGGGGAGAACGCTTTCACAAGATCAACACGCTGATACGGCGCAGACAGGAATGGCCCCCCGAAACACAGAAAACGATCTCGGCGTTCATTCAAAACAAATTGACGGACGAACGGAACATGCTGGAGCGCGCCTTCAAAAAACACCACCTCGAGGAGGGCGGGGAGGAGGAGATCTCCATCGAGGAGCTGTCCTTCGTGATCACCGCCGTTTTTCAGGGACTTTTCGTCCTGCATTTGAACGACGAATACGGTTTCGATTTCGTAAAACACACCGATTTCATTCTGGACTCCTTGATAAAAAATGGACTCGGACCGAAGTCGAGCGATCGGGACCGTGGTCAACGAAAATCGTGAGAGCGTCTTTTCAGGGAAAGGATGAGATAAATCATGTCTTCACAGGATCGTAGCGGCAACACCGAAATCACCCGCAAGCCGAGACCGAAAATCGTCAGGACCGTCGTCACCGTCCTCATCGTCTTGCTCGCCGTTTTCTTCCTGCGGTCGTACCTGCGCGGAGGAGGGAAACCCCAACAAGCCATGCAATCCATGGCGCCCCAGGCGCCGAGAGTCGTTCTCCGCGAGGTCGAGCTCGCCGACCTCGCGGCAAGCCGCGAATACATCGGCCGGGTCGAGGCGATTCAGAGCGTATCGCTGCGACCGCAGATCTCCGGAGAGATCGTAGGCGTTCATTTCAAGGACGGCTCCCTGGTCAAGGCGGGGCAAGCACTCTTTTCGATCGACAGGAAACCGTATCAGGCGACGGTCGATCTGCGTCTCGCCGACCTCGCCAAGGCGGAGGCGAACTACGAAAGGGCCTCGAAATACCGGGAACGCCTGAGGGCGTCCGACTCCCGCAGCGTCTCCGGGAACGAGCTCGACATGGCGGAAAGCGACGTCCTGCAGGCAAAAGCCGCGATTTCACAGGCGAAGGCGGCCTTGAAACTCGCGGAGATCAACCTCGGCTACACCCGGATCAATGCGCCCATCTCCGGAAGGATCGGAAAGGCGAAATTCACCGTCGGAAATCTCGTGGGCCCCGCGGGAGGAGAACTCGCACGGATCGTACAGACGAACCCGATCCGGGTCTCGTTCGCCCTGCCGGACAGAGATTACCTGGAACAGACCGCCGCCTTCCGTTCGTCCGGGACCTCGGTCTACAACGCCACCATCCGTCTCGCCGACGGAAAGGCCTACCCGTTCCGGGGGGAGCGGGATTATGAGGACAACGCCATGGACGAAAAGACCGGGACGCTCATGATCAGCCTCCGTTTCAAAAACGATGACGGGCTCCTCGTGCCGGGTTCCATGGTGAGCGTGGCGACGAAACCGCCGAAAAAACACGTCGCGCCCGTCATCTTACAGGAGTCCATCCTCGCGCCGACC
>DAIPHL010000180.1:0-3614 GCA_036771375.1 Synergistaceae bacterium
CGATGGAACCGGGTCTTCGTTTTGCGGTTCGTGAGGGCGGGCGCACCGTCGGTGCCGGCGTCGTCACCGAAATTATCGAGTAAATTTATCGTCGATCGAGGGGGCGACATTTCTCTTTTTGCCCCCCGGTTTTTTGTCTGGAGTGAGTGATATGGCAGATATAATTGGTCTGCAGTGCACCGCATGCAAACGTCGCAACTACGTTTCTCACGTGAACAAGAAAAAATCGCAGAAGAAACTGGAAAAGTTGAAACACTGCAGGTGGTGTAACAAGCATACCTTGCATAAAGAAACGAAGTAGTGTAGAATACCCTTTGCGCGCAGGTCCGTAGCTCGAACTGGTTAGAGCACCGCACTCCAAATGCGGGGGTTGAGGGTTCGAATCCTTCCGGGCCTGCCATTTTAGTGAAAACGATTATCCTTTGCGCGAGTATGGACGGAAAGGAGTTTTTTAGTATTTCCACCATGTCGTGGCATCATCTTGAAAACAGAATGAGGAGGTCGGGGCTATGAAGAAGGTCCTCGACTTTATCCGAGAGTCCAAAGCCGAACTGAAAAAAGTTGCATGGCCGACGCGAAAGCAGGTCTGGGCTTCCACTCTGGTCGTCGTGCTTCTTACTCTGGTTGTAGGCCTTTATCTCGGTGGGGTGGATATGATTCTGACCGCAATTTTCTCGCGTATCCTGTAATCGGTGACGTCGTATCGATGAAACAGGATTCGTGGGGTCTTTATTCTACAATATATACGGCTGTACGCCTTTGTGACGTGTTATGAACGATTTCGTCGAAAAAACCGATCGTCAGTGGTATGTCGTGCAGACCTACTCCGGTTACGAGAACAAGGTCAGGGCGAATCTCGAACAGAGAATTGCCACGATGGGCATGGAGGACAGGATCTTCCGTGTCCTTGTTCCCGTCGAGGAACGGGTCTATACGAAAGATGGGAAAACGAAACGAGTCAGGCGCAAGGTCTTTCCCAGCTACGTTCTCGTAGAGATGATCCTCGAAGACCAATCCTGGTATGTTGTGAGACACACGCCGGGAGTGACCGGTTTTGTCGGCACAGGCAATCACCCGATCGCGCTCAACCCCAGGGAAGTATCGGAGATTATGGCGAAGATCGCAAAAGACCAGTCCAAACCGAAGATGGAAATTGCGTTCAAGCCGGGCGACACGATCAGAGTCAAGAGCGGGCCCTTTGCCAATCAAGTGGGACCGGTGGTCGAGGTGATAGAGGACAAGGGCAAGGTGAAATTCAGTGTGACGGTCTTTGGAAGAGAGACCCTGGTGGAGGCCGACCACTCGGAACTGGAGAAACTATAGCCGGGGGCCGTTTTGGTCCGTTATGGCTTTTACATCGGAGAAATCGCGAACTTCCCACACAAATCGAGAGATGAACCAAGTCCCCTTTTTATAAGGGCCGACTTGTGAGCAATGCGCAAATTGCATTGTCCGTGTTCGGTTTGCAAAAAGAGAAGCTCGTGGCGAATTCTCCATAAAACAAGGAGGTATTTTGGTCTTATGGCGAAAAAAGTCATTGGGGAGCTGAAGTTGCAGCTTCCCGCAGGGAAGGCCACGCCCGCTCCGCCGGTTGGGCCGGCACTCGGTCAACGTGGAATCAACATCATGGAGTTCGTGAAGCAGTTCAACGCGAAAACCGCCGATCAGGTCGGAATGATCATTCCGGTGATCATCACCGTCTATGCGGATCGCAGTTTCTCCTTTGTCATGAAGACCCCGCCCGCGAGCGTGCTCCTCAAAAAGGCGGCCGGCAAGGAAAAAGGCTCCGGCGTACCGAACAAAAACTTCGTGGGCAAGGTCACGCGCAAACAGGTCCAGGAGATCGCACAGCTCAAGATGGTGGACCTCAACGCCGGGAGTATGGAAGCTGCCATGAGAATGGTCGAAGGAACGGCCCGCTCGATGGGAGTCGAGATTACCGGGTAAGCGGCGTTTCATCCGATTACTCGGTTTTTTCGATAGAACTAGTGGGAGAGAGCGACACGAAACGACCGGAGTCCGCTTTCGACAACACCACGGGAGGTAAATGAGAGATGGCGAAAAAAGGCAAAAGATTCAAGGCGATTCTCGAAAAGATCGACAAGGAAAAGGAATACAGCCTCAAAGAAGCGATCGACTTGACGAAAGAATGCGCAACCGCCAAATTCGACGAGAGCGTCGAGATACACATCAAACTTGGAGTCGACCCCCGCCACGCGGATCAGCAGGTCAGAAGCACGGTAGGGCTTCCCCACGGTACGGGCCATACAAAGCGCGTACTCGTCATCGCCGCGGGCGAGAAGATCAAGGAAGCGGAGGAAGCGGGAGCCGACTTCGTCGGAGGCGAGGAGAAGGTCGCCGAGATCGAGGGAGGTTGGGTCGATTTCGACGCGGTCATTGCGACACCGGACGTCATGAAATCCGTCGGCAAACTGGGTAAAATTCTCGGCCCGAGGGGCCTGATGCCGAGTGCCAAAACGAACACGGTCACCTTCGACGTCGCCGATGCGATCAAAGAGATCAAGGCGGGGCGTGTGGAGTTTCGCGTCGATAAAGCGGGCATCATTCACAACGCGGTGGGGAAGGCCTCCTTCACGGCGGATCAGCTCTTCGACAACGTCAAGACGTTGCTTCGAGCCATCGTCAAAGCTCGCCCGGCTGCCGTGAAGGGAACGTACCTGAAAGGCGTCGTCCTCTCCTCCACCATGGGATCGGGGATCAAAATCGACGCCACGGCCGTTCAGAAAGAGATCGCGGATTAGGCCGAACACGGCGAAAGCCTTTAACACAAAACAGATAACGTCAGGGACTCAAGACAGCGGGCGCCGCAAGAAGCGACATAACGACCTTTTGAGGGTCACCCGCCGAGGTTCGGAAAAGACGATGCACTCGCGATCGAGTCGTCGTTAAGCCGGTCCTCGCAGGAGTACCGGCTCTTTTTGATCGTACCGATATCCCGTTGTTCGTGAGGAGGTGAATCCATGCCAACAGAGGTCAAGCGCCAGGAAATCGATTCTTTGGTCGAAAAAGTCAGGGCAAGCCAGGCGATCTACATCGTCGAGTACAGAGGACTGACCGTCTCCAAGTCGACGGCCGTTCGCAGGTCGGTGAGAGCGTCGGACGGAGAGATGAAGGTCACGAAAAACACCTTCATGCGCATCGCGCTCAACGAAACGCAGACGCCGACGGCCGAAGGGGTCGACACGGGCCCCAACGCCTACGTCTTCGCTTACAAGGACGCAGCGGCAACCGCCAAGGCTCTGCGCGATTTCGCGAAGGAAAAGGGCAACGAGGCTCTCGTGATCAAAGGAGGGATCATGGGGGGCAAGCTGCTCAACAAAGAGCAGGTGCTGGCTCTCGCCGACCTACCCCCACGCGAAGTCCTGCTGTCACAGCTGCTCGGCGTACTTATGGGGCCGTTGCGCTCGTTCGTCACGGTACTCTCAGGGCCAAGCCGCGGTCTTGTCACCGCGCTGTCCCAGATCAAGGAGCAAAAAGAAAAAGCTGCCTAGCTTTATACTATCGAGGAGGAATCAAATACGATGACACGTGAAGAACTGGTAAAAGCGATTGAAGAGATGTCCGTCCTGGAGCTCTCCGAGCTCGCGCCGACC
>DAIPHL010000181.1:0-3575 GCA_036771375.1 Synergistaceae bacterium
GTCGGCGGCTCTTCAATCAAAAAAGCTCGTCCCTCTTCCTTTAAGGAAGAGTGACGAGCTTTACGATTCAAACGAAAACCCGCGATACCACCCTCGTTGACGGCCACTCGACCGCCCTCTCGATTCGGTCCTGTTTCGGGAACCCCCCGGACGCTTACTTGGCGTACTTCCTTCTCTTTCGAGAAGGCATATACCCTTTCTTCGGCGTCGGCTCAGGGGCGCGGGCCGTTCGTGAAAACCTTCGTCCTCATGCGAGAAACGCTCTCAGCAAATACGCTTCATCTCTGTCGCGGGTACGAGGGCGCCATGTCCCCATCACTGCCATATCGTATCAAAGACATACTCGGAACGTCATATCGTCGTCGTGCAGACAGGACAGACACCGCTCTCACCTCCCCGACACAGAGTCATCGTCGTCGATGGACATATTAGCACGCTTTCGCCCGTTGTCAATAGACGCGTCACCGGGCGGCTCCGCCGCGAACCGGACCGCAAAGAGCGATCACCTGCCGCCACGGACGCCGTCTTCGCGCCTCACCGCGCAGGCGACGAAGAAGCCGGCCAAAAGCGCGATGCCGGCGACGCCGGACGAGCACCCCCCACCCCCGCCGGAGGAATCGTCGCCCGGCGGGAGGGCCGTTCCGGTGGACGTCGTGAACGCCCTGATACAGGCGTTGATATCGGTGAAGTCCTCTCCCTCCTCGGAGATCCCTTCGACCTTTTCCCACCGTGCGTCTCTCCACTGAAGCCCGTTATCCGAGAGATAACTCTGCTCCAACTCGGAGCGGGCGTTTTCGGAATAATCTTTTATCTGCACCTCCAGGGCGATCGGGTATTTGTACCCCGGTGTTCTCATCCGAGTCACAACGGAAAAACGGGAACCCCTTCGGAGGTCGACCGGACGGTCGAGCTTGATGGTGTGATAACCGGCAAAGGGTATGGAAGCGCCGATCCGCTCGTACTTCTTGACGCCGTGGATCGGGGAACCGCCCCTGGGGATGTCCGTGTAGACATACAGATCGTAGATGGCGTTCGCGGCGGTCGTGTAGAAGGAAACCGCCCTCACCTGCTCGCCATCCCGGGTCGCCGTGAAGATGTTCGCGCTCCAGAAGGAATCCGTACCGTTTCCGAAGGAGGCACACCATCCCAGGTCGTCGTACCCGTAGTTTCCTGTATAGTTGTTGTTCTCCTCGGCGAGGTAGACGACGCCGTCCAGAAGGGTTGGCTCCTCGTAGGAAAGCCAGAAGTATCCGCCCTCCCCCCAGTCCGTCCCCCAGGAGTTCTTGACCAGCCAGGCGCCGTCTTTCTGCGGCGGGGTGTTGAAGTTTTCCTTGGGGTAATCGTCGTCCCAGCCGACGATCAGAACCGCGTGGTCGGGGTTTTGGGCCTCCTTGTTGAACCAGGTGCTGTGTGTTTCGTTGTAGCTGTTCCTGTCCGACGTATAAAGGCCGACGGAGATCGCTCCGTGGGTCATGATCAGGTATTTTCTCGTCGCGTCGCTCGGCTGCGGCGCATCTTTCAAGAACTGCAAATTCAGGAAAAACGCATCCTGAAGATGGAGCCGGATCGGATACGACGTAAGAGAGCCGGGAGGGAAGCTCCCGTGCGGGAGGAACTGCTCGAGAATCGGGCTGCTCCACCTCGCCATCGCGGCGACGGCCATGTTGTCCAATCCTCCGTTGTTCATGACGTTTCCCGTGTTGATCGGCGTGAAACCCTTCTTCCCCTCGAACGCGACCAGGGTCAGATGCTGTTCGGAGAGGTCGAGCGACACCTTCTTCTCCGTGAGATACGAGGATTCCAGCGAGCCCAGCGCGGAGAACGCCCAACAGTTTCCGTAGGGCTCCTGGTCCCTGACGGGAGTTACCCGCCCCAGCTCCCTGAGGTCGTATCTCGAGGGGACGGAGGAATCTCCTTCTGCGGTTCTCGTCGGAAAACCGGGGTAACGGACTCCGGCAAGATGGGAGAGATCGATCGGGGAGGGCCTGTATCCGCCGGCGTTTCCATTTTCATTTCCCGGACCGAGATTCTCGGTAAAATCGACGAACGCACGTGACAGAGGCGCCATGCGAACGACACTCGCTTCGGCGAAGGCGACTCCGTAAAGGAGAAAGGCGACCACCAGCCCCATAAACAAAACACGATTTCTCTTCATGAAAAATACCCCCCAAAAAAAGTAAAAGCGAAACCGCCTTTGACTTTATCAGATGAGAGTATTTATGTAAATCACCGTGGTGATAATTGTGATGATCCAATTTTCAAAACTCGGACGTGGTCGCTTTTCATTCGGCATGTCATGGTATAAACTGTCTTGGAAGAACGGCACGGTGAGAAACGGAGAGATGCGGATGGCGTTTCGTGTGTACATGGCGGACATCGTCGAGATGTGGGAGAGAGGTCACATCGTCTGCATCACCGTGAGCCTCGAAGTCCGCCATTTGGATCTATGCGGCGTCATCGACCGGGGAAACGCGTTCGATCTCGCAAAGCGCATTCCGAATCTCGCGAGGAAACTCGGCGAGTACATTCTGATCGGCAAAGGAGAGGTCGGCTTCATCGACGAAAGAGTCATCGCCTTCTTCACGAAGCCGCGGAGCTGCCGATTCGAACGTTGCCTGCCGGACGAGGTGCACAGATACAACTGGGGACAGAAGATACCGGGGGGACACTGCATCGCGGACCCCGTCGTCGTCGCAAGAAGCGCACGACAGCTTCTCCGCCTCGCCATAAGGGAGCGCCTGCAAAGGGTCTATCTGCCGATACCGGGCGTCGGCGACGGCCGGCTGGACGTTGCCGACATCAAAGAAGCCCTCGACGTCCTGGAGCACTCGTCCATCGTCAGACTTATCTCCAACCGCCATATCGAGGACGCGATGATCGAGATGTGCGGACACGAACCCGGTGACGACGGCGAAATCGAAAAAACCTAGGGGACCAGACCGCAGAACCGCTCCATCGCACCGTATCGGAGCCCTCGGTCGCTCACGGTCAGGACGGACGCGCCGGAGGCCTCCATCAGGGTCCGCGTGATACAGGCTCCGGCGAGGATGATATCCGCCCTGTCGGGCGCGAGGCCTTCGATCTCAAGACGTCCCCTCGCACCGGTCGATGCGTACCGCAGGATCTGTTCGTCGATCTCTTTCGTCGTCAGCGTGCAGCCGGTGATCCTCTGTGGGTCATACGGAACCAAGGAGAGCTTCACCGCCGCGAGGGTCGTGATGGTGCCCCCGACTCCGATCGCAAGACACCCGTCCCGCGAAAAAAATCCGGGCGTCAGGTGTTTTGCGAACAACGCCTTCACGCGGGCACAGGAGGACGCAAGCGCCGAGTCAGGGACCGCTTCGCCGAACGATTCGAAAAATTCGTCGTGCAGGGTCAGCGCCCCCACCGGGAGGCTGAGGCGACCGGTCGCCCCCGAGGCGTCTCCCACGACGATCTCGCTGCTGCCGCCTCCGACGTCGAACACGACGGCGTCTCCATCCGAGGGGACCGCGGCACGCGCGGCGAGAAACGAGAGCTCCGCCTCTTCTTTGCCCCCTATGACGAAGACGCGAAAGCCGCATCGCCCGCCGACC
>DAIPHL010000182.1:0-3553 GCA_036771375.1 Synergistaceae bacterium
GGTCGGCGTCGAGCTTTTGGGAAAGATCACGGGACGGGAACGAGAGGCGAAAAAAGCTTTTGTCGAGTCCTTCGGTTCGAGGGAGACGCCTAAAAAACGAAGCGTACCCGACGAAAAATCGGCGCGTCCGGGCGTGTTTTTAGTGACGAATGGACGCGCGATCACGACCTGCACACCCGACTCCTGGGCGGCGCACATCATCGAACAGGCCGGCGGACGAAACGTCGCGTCCGGAGCCAGGGCCGTTACATCCGGGAGCGTCGTCGCTTCCTTCGGGGCCGAACGCCTTCTCGCTTCGGAGGGAAAGATCGATGTCGTCCTTCTTCAGCAGGGAAGCATGAATACCCTGTCGGCGGCGGATTTCATGTCGGACAAGCGCTTCGCGAAGATGAAAGCGGTCCGCTCTCGCAGGGTGTTCGACGTATCCGAGGCCGATATATCGAGACCCTCTCTGTTGCGCCTGCAACGGGACGTCGTCGCGTCACTGCGAAGGATCCTCCTGGGCGAAGAGTCGAAATGACGACAGGGGGCGGCGCAAAGGGTTTTACCACCGGCAGCGCCGCGGCGGCGGCGTCCGTCGCGGCGTTGCGCTTTCTCAAGGGGGAGGGCTGCTCGAGTGTGGAGCTCCTTCTCCCCGGCGGGGAGCGTCTTGCCGTCCCGGTCACCGGCTGCGCCAGAACCGAGAACGGTTCCGAGGCGTGGGTCACGAAGAACGCGGGGGACGACCCCGATGTCACTCACGGAGCGGTCGTGGTCTCGTCGATCGAGCTCTTCGATTCGATCGAAGGGGCGGTTTGTGTGGAGGGCGGCAAGGGCGTCGGAGTCGTGACGAAGCCGGGATTGCCCGTTGCACCCGGTAATCCGGCGATCAACCCGGGACCGATGGCCCTCATCAAAGAGTCTTTGAAAAGAGAGCTTCCCGAGGGAAGCGGCATTCGGACGGTGATTTCGATTCCGGACGGCGAGGCGCTCGCCAAACGAACGTACAATCCGCGGCTTGGGATCGTCGGCGGACTCTCCATCCTCGGAACGACCGGGATCGTCTCTCCGATGAGTTCGGAGGCGATCGTCGGAACGATCCGTTCCGAGCTCTCCGTCCTCGCCGCGTCCGGGACGCGTATGGCCTGCCTCGTCCCCGGCAATTACGGAAGACGGATGGCGGAAAGCCTCGGCGTGCCGGACGACAGGACGGTGAACGTCAGCAATTTCATCGGCGAATCCCTGGGGATCGTCGACGAACTGGGTTTTGAAACGTTGATCGTGATCGGGCAGGTGGGCAAGTTCGCGAAGCTCTCCGCGGGCTCTCTCGACACGCACAGCGCGAAAAGCGACGGACGCCTCGAGGCGCTCGCCGCCTTTTCGGCCCTGCACGGTGCGGCACAGGGAGACGTCCGGCGCATCCTCGACGCCACGACGGCCGACGAGGCCGCGTCGGAGATCGCAGGGTACGATTGGGGGAGGCGCGCGCTTCACGAGCTCGTCGAGCGAGTTTCGGCGAAGGTGCTTGCGAAGGCGCAGGGGCTCCGGGAATGCGCGGCTCTCGTCTTCGCCCTGCCGGACAGGGAGCTCGCCCGCACGTCGAACCTCGCGCGCTTCATCTTTGAAATCTGCGAGAACGGGGGAGCTGATCGAAAATGATACGGATTGTGGGGGCGGGACCGGGTTCGCCCGCCCATATGACGCAGAAGGGCGTGTCGGCGCTGATGGAGTCCGAGGTCGTCGTCTCCGGCGGGCGCCTGCTGGAGGTTTTGAACCTGCCGGCCGGAGTGGAGCGGATCGAGTTGCCCGCGTCCGGGATGGCGGAGGCGGTGGTCGGCGTCCTGGAGAAGCTGGAGAAGGGATCGCCCGGACGTCGCATCGCATTGGTCGTGAGCGGCGACCCCGGCTTTTACAGCCTCGCGAAGAAGGTGATCGGGCGTTTCGGCCGGGATTCGGTCGAGGTGATACCGGGGATCTCGTCCCTTCAAATTCTATCCGCACGGCTTGGCAGATCGTGGGTGAACGTTCCCACCGCCACGCTGCACGGTCGTTTTTACCCCGAGCGCTCCGAGCTCGCCGCACGTCTTTGCGCTTCCGGGGAGATCGTGATCCTGCTCGGAGGCGCCGATGTCGCCGTGGAGAACATGCGCTGGCTTTCGAAGGATTCTCTCCTTGGTTCGGCGAAAGCTGCGGTCGGGTGGGACCTGGGCCTGCCGGAGGAGAGGCTCCTCGAGGCGCCGAGCCTCGCCGAGCTCCTCCACGACCCTTACAAGGGGCGGCTCGCCCTCCTTTGGCTGGCGGCTCCCTCCTCCGATGCGTGAGATCGCTGTGAACGGGAGGGGGCCGATTCCGGACGACCGCTTCGGCCGTGTGGAGAGGGTGCCGATGACCAAAGCGCCCGTCCGGGCGCTTCTCGTCTCGCTTCTTGCGCCTCTGTCCGGTGCGAGGGTTCTCGAGATCGGCACGGGGAGCGGCGGCGTCACGGTGGAACTCCTGAGGGCGGTCGGAGAATCGGGGCGCGTGACGAGCGTCGAACGTCTGCCGGAGGCGCTTGCTGTCGCGCGGGAAAACATCGCCCGTTTCGGCTTCGCCGAGAGGGCGGAGCTGATCGGTGGTTCTGCGCCGGAGAGTCTTCCCCCCGGCCCCTTCGACGCCGTTTTCATCGGCGGTCACGGCGAAGAGCTGGAGAAAATCATGAAAGCGTGTCTGGAGGTCCTCTCCCCTGGCGGCAGGATGCTTCTGACCGCCATATCCCCCAGGACTTCGTATCGGGTGCTTTCGTGCTTCGAGGCGTTGGGGATCGTGCCCGGTTTCTGGAGAATCCAAACGGCCGTGGGGAGAAAGATCGGTTCGGAGTGGCTGCCCATCGGCAACAACCCGATCGACGTCATATGGGGGGATAAATGAATGACGCCTGTGATGAAGCGTGATGAACCCGTGAAAAACGGAAAGGTCCACATCGTCGGAGCCGGTCCCGGAGATCCCGAGCTGATCACGGTGAAGGGAGCGAGGCTTCTCGCCTCCGCCGATCTGGTCGTATACGCGGGAAGTCTCGTCTGTGAGGAGATCCTGAAGCACTGTCGCGAGGGATGCACGTTGAGGGACTCCGCGGGCATGACCCTCGAGGAACAGGTGGAGGAGATGGAGGGCGCGGTACTCGCCGGAAAGGCGGTGGTGCGTCTCCACACGGGGGATCCCAGCCTGTACGGAGCCATCGGCGAGCAGATGCGCCTCCTCGAAAGGAAAGGAATCGCGTGCGAGATCGTCCCCGGCGTTTCGAGCCTCCAGGGGGCGGCCGCCCGCCTCGGAATCGAGTACACCGTTCCCGGTGGGACGCAGACGTTGATCTGCACCAGGATGTCCGGGAGGACCCCCGTCCCGGAGCGGGAATCCGTCGAGTGTCTTGCCTCGCACGGCTCGACGATGGTGCTCTTCCTGTCCGCCGATCGGGTCGGCGATTTCGTCGATGCCTGTCTCCGCGCCGGGCGTTCGCCCGAAACCCCGGCGGCGTGGATCTATCGCGCCACATGGCGCGACGAACGGAGCGCGGTCACGACGCTCGCCGATTTGCGCG
>DAIPHL010000183.1:0-3539 GCA_036771375.1 Synergistaceae bacterium
GGTCGGCGAATCTTCAAAGACCTACAGATTTACGAGCGCCCGCACGTTCCAGGGATCGTCGTCTCTGGAGTCGTAGTGGAGCTCAATCGAAAAATGCTCGTTGATACGCAGTCCGATGGCGCCGTTTATGTCGCTCTGTTCGCTGTAGCGGAGCCACGCGTAGGGTTTCTTCGGGCGCCCTTCGACGGAGGCCCGGAGCCACCAGAGGCTGTCCGCGTCGCTCCACTCCCCCCCGAGCCAGACATCGCCCCACGGCGACCAGCGGGCGCCGAACCTCGCCTCCAGATCCCAGTTGTCCAGCGCCATGATGAGCTCGGTATAAAGCTCCACGCTCCACCCCGAAAACGGCTTGGCCCGCCGACCGAAGTGAAGTCCCACTTCGGGATATCGCCCCTCCGACCCGGCGTAGACCGCCATCCATAACCAGGCCGCATAACGACCGCTCTCCAGGGCGATGTCCATCTTGGAGACGCTGCCGGTCTCCACTTTGATCCTCGACTCCACCTTGGATCTTCCGATAATCGGTTCCTCGAGGATGATCTCCTTCCCCAGGGCGATCAGATCGTCCCTGTGCCGTTCGAGCCAGAGGACCGGAATGCCGATCAGGGGAGCGAAGCCCTTGAGCAGGTCGTCTCTGAGGTTGGAGTGCAGCATGACGGGAATCGACGACGAGCTGATACGGGAGGACACCGCAAGCAAAAGAGGCTGTTCGGGCACGAAGGAGATCTCCAGACTCGCGCCGCCGTCCGGCGCGGCGCGAATCATGAGCGACGTCCGCCAACCCGGGAAACGCACGGAACAGAGCCCTTCGACGACGCGCTTCAGGTCGGCGTCCCCCCAGGAGATCGCCTCCAGCGGAACGTCCGTGATCTGTCCGCGTATCCTCTCCTCGAGCCCCTCCGCGTCGGAGCCGAACCACGCGTCCACCGGCGGAAAGAGAGCGGGCGGCACGAGCCGGACCTCCCACTTCGGCGGAGGCGCGCTCGCGGCAAGCCGTATCGTGACGTCGCCGTCCTCGCCGAACGCGACGCCGATGACGTCGTAGCCGGTCAGCAAGCGCTCCGCGACCATGCGAAGCAGTTTCTCCTTGGTCTCCAGAGAGCTCTCCTCGGGGATGTGCTCGTACACCGCACCCATACTTCGCCCCGCGGCATCGGAGAGCCATCCGTTCACGCCGGCGACTCGAACCGCCGCTTGTGCGGCCGGACAGAAAAACGGGGCAGCCGCAAGCAACAGGGCGAGAACAAAAACAAGCGGAGCCACGGCTGTTGTAACAGCCGGGGCTCCGCTTCCGCGCACGTCATGAAAGGCCCGGTCAGAACATCTCTCCAAATCCGAAGTGCACCCTCGATTCCTCGTCGCCGTCGGCAAAATCGAGCCGTATATTGCCGATGGGCGTCTTCAACCGTACTCCGATGCCGTATCCCTTCGCCAGGTCTCCCAGGTCGAACCCGTCCCCTTCGGAGGTATCCCACGCCTTGCCGATGTCGTAGAAGAAGACGAGAGAAGCGTGCTTATGCACCGGAAAACGGAGCTCGGCGTTTGCAAGAAACATCTGGTCTCCCCGGAAGCGCTTTTCCTTGTAACCTCGCAGCGTGCTGTCTCCCCCGATCGTATAATCGGACGCCCAGGGGAGGGTTCCGTCGGCGTCGCCTAAGGTCAGGCGCGCGGCGAAAATCGGCGGAGTGTCCCCGACCCTGCGGAAGCTTCGGCCGAGCAAATCGGAGAAGAGCTCCACCGGCCTGTAGTACTTCGCTTCGAACCAGTACTTCCAATAAGACCAATCACCGCCGAGCACCTCCATACCCTTCTCGACGTGGAGTGACTCCACGTCCCCCTTCGGGTACGGCGTGTAGATGTCCAGGTTGTCCCTTTTCAGAACACCGGTCAACGTCATGTTCTTTCCGCTCTGCATCTTCTCCAGCTGGTGCGGCGTCGGAGAAGCGCCATCATGGGGGCTGATCTCTATGTCCTGCCACTCCGTTGTGAGATACCAACTCAGCTTCGACCGTTCGGAGAATTTGCGTCCGAGTCCGACATAAGCGCCCTTCCGGTCCTCGTCGTAGTTGAACTGGAGGGTATCCTCGTCGTAGTAGCTCAAATCCTCCCACTTGCGCTTATAAGCGCCGAAGCGCCAACCGAAGACCTTCTGATCCATATAGGGCTGCGCGAGAGTGATCCAATACTGCTCCCTGTCGCCGAGCTCGAAACCGACTCCGAAGTTCTGTCCCCGGCCGAGCCAGTTGCTGTCGCTGTAGGAGGCCCCTCCGCTGAAGCCGCTCTGCGAACCGTAGCCGACCGAAACGCCGATTTTTCCCGTCTGCATCTCCGAGACGGTCAGGATCAGATTGACCACCTCGGGATCGTCGCTCGGTTCGAAGCCGACACTGACGTCCTCGAAGTATCCGAGCCCCTGGAGCTTGCCCAGCGTGTGGCGCAACCTGGTCGCGTTGAAGAGATCGCCGGACTTGATCTTGACCTGCCGTTCGATGACATGGCGCTTGGTTCGCTTGTTGCCCTGTATGACGACCTCTCCGATCCTGGGTTCGGAGATGTAGACGTTGACGACGGTCCCGTCGATTCGGACGTCGCTGATCCTGGCCATGACATAGCCGTCCTGCTGGTACTTCTCCTTGATACGCTCGAGATCGTTGCGGAAGAAGATCCGGTTGAAAATGGCGCCGTCCTTCGTAAGACAGAGATCGCGCAGGGTCTCCTCGGAGTAGACGGTGTTGCCGTGGAAAACGATCTCCCCGACCAGAGGATTCTCCGTGACGACGAAGACGACGTTCGTTCCGTCGGGTTTGTCGTCCAGCCTGTAATCGACCTTGGAGAAAAAGCCCTGTTCGAAGATCGCATCGGTGTCTCTGGCAAGTTGGTTTTCGTTCACCTGCTCGCCCTCTTTGGACGTGACCACCGAGAGGATGTGCTCGGCCACGACCTCCGTGTTTCCCTCTACCAAGATCGAGAGGACCCTGTTGGAGGCAAGCACGGGAAACGTATCGCCCGAGCGTCGGCCGTGCAGCGGCGCGTTCGTGTCCGAAAGGATCCCCGGCGTATCCTCTTTCGAAGGAAGCGTCGAGGGGTCGATCTCCGGCAGGGGTTTGGGCTCCTCCTCCGGATTGCCGATCACGACCGGCACGGACTTTTTGGATGATCCCCTCGAGGACGAAGAGGCCGGGGCCTCGTCCGGGGAGGCGACCGCCGCTTCCGTCTTCACGAAGGAAAGGGCGGACAGGGACAACGCAAGGGCGAGAAGCCCCGCCAGCAGGTGTTTATTCGTCTTCCTGTCACAAAAACACAGGCTCTTTGCCAGTTTCATCAAACCGAACAATCCCCCAATATCCAGTAGAATCGATTCATTTCACGACCTTCACGGCCGGCTCAAAGACCCGGAGCGCCCTCTGTCCGACCTGTACGAGCGAGATCACGTCGTCGAACGAAGGTTCTTCCGACGGATCAAGACGCCGACTTGACGCCTCGTTTTCCTTCGGGGAAAGGGATTCCTTCGTAAAAGGACGCTCTTTCCCCCGCCGACC
>DAIPHL010000184.1:0-3521 GCA_036771375.1 Synergistaceae bacterium
CGCGATCAGATACGAATACATCCGAAGCAGCTTCGTCGTGAAATACGCGATCGAGGAGAGCGCGAGCAGAAGAATCACGATGTTCGGCAGGGAATGAGCGCCCCTGGACGTCCACTTTATAATATACTCGATCGACTTAACCAGCAAATACAGGCTGAGGAAGGTCTTCGCTTTGCCGCGAAGCGAAGAGCCGTCGCTCCGATCGTTCGCGACCCTCAGGGCCCGGCAGTGATCCTCGACGGACGAGGAAAAAAGATAGACGAACCACGGACCGGAGACGTATAGCAGGATCCAGGCGATCAGAAACGGGACGGCGACATGCCTGGGCACGAAAAACGTCGAGATGGACAGGACAAGCCACCACGAGACAAAAAGCACCGACGCGACAAACGCCCTCTTCGTTTGATACTTCAAATCTCTTCCCTCCAGACATCCGATCGAGACGCTCCAGGTAAAGAGCCACCGAGGAACAAACCCCAAATGCGCGGTAAAAGACGACTGAAATCGCAGGGAAAATCGCATGATCTCCCCTCCATTGTAAGCGAGAGAGGGCGAAACGGCCACCACGTTCTTCGAAAACATGACAACCTCAGGAGAGCGTTTCGCGTAAAAAAGGCCGCGCGGATGAGAACCGCGCGGCCTTCGTCGAACGCACCCTTTCGCCTGCGTTACACCGGCGGCAGCGCCTGCAACGCGACGCTGTTCAGGAAATTCCACGGCTTGTTGAAGTGCGGCTGGAAGAAGAAATCGACGAACGCCAGCTCTTCCACGGTCATCTCCTTCTGGATGCAGACGGAGATCGTGTTGATCGCGGGCGTGACATCCACCTTCGAGATGATCTGCGCGCCGAGTATCTTGCGGGAGGCGCGCTCGTAGACCAGCTTGAGCCGGACCTCCTCGTAGGTCGGCATGAACTCCGGCCGGTTGTTCTCCACCAGGGTGGAGGACTCGACGTCAAATCCGGCGCGCTTGGCCGATTCCTCCGAGAGACCGGTGCTCGCGATGCAGTAATCGTAGATCTTGATCCCGCTCGTCGACTGCGTACCCATATATTTCGTCGTGTCACGCTTCAGGTTTCTGGCGACCAGCGTGCCCATGCGCACCGCGTTGGTCGCGAGCGGGACATAGTCGTAGCAGTTCTTCGCGTTGCTCCAGACCGTGCAGGAGTCCCCCGCGGCGAAAACGTCGGGCTGGCTCGTGTGCATGTATTCGTCCACCTTGATCGCGCCGTTCGGCAGCATATCGAGCTTGCCCGCGAAGATCCCCGTATTCGGACGAAAACCGATACAGAGGATGACAAGATCCGCCTCGTACTCGCCCTTGTCCGTCACGACAGCGGAAACCGCCCCTCCGGCATCGCCCTTGAAGGATTTTACGCTCTCCCCGAGTGCGAAGCGGACTCCTCGCTTTTCGAACTCCTTCGCAGGTATCTCGACGAACTCCTTGTCGAGATACTTGGGCATGATCTGGTCCTCCTGGTCGATCACGATGACCTCCTTGCCCTGGACCTCGAAGGCCTCGACGAGCTCCGTCCCGATGTAGCCCGCTCCGATCACCGCGACCTTCCTGGCCTGCGGAGTCCTGGCGACGATCTCCTTCGCGTGGGCGTAGTTCTTGCAGAGAAGGATGTTCTTCAACCCGGCGTTTTCGATCTTCGGCTGAATCGGCCAGGAACCGGTGGTGATGATCAGCTTGTCGTAGGAATCCTCGAACGCCTCCCCCGTCTTCATGTCTTTGACGCGAACCTTCTTCGCCGCAAAATCGACGTCCGTGACGTCGTGCTGCATCTTGGTGGAGACGCCCAGCTCCGCCAACTTCTCGGGAGAGCAGTAGAAAAACCCGCCGATGTCCTTCACGATCCCCTCGACGTAGATCGCGATCCCGCAGGAGAGAAACGAGATGTTGTCGTTTCTCTCGTAGACGGTGATTTGGGCATCCTTGTGAAGATTGACCGTGTTCAGAATCGCGGCGGTCCCTGCGTGCGTGCAACCTACTACGATGACCTTCATTTCCTGGCCCCCTTCAATTTTTTGTTTCCGAAAATATAATATATACTTATGTTATTGTAGATTATGCATGTTTTTTCGTAAATACCATTTTTCTGTTAACATTGAACACATGAGAAGAGAATCCGAGGAATCGCCCTCATGACGACAAGACAACCCTTCGACGGGACGATCACGTACCGAAACCTGCGCTCCCTGCTCGTGGCGTTCGGCTCCTTTTCCGGCTCCCGGCTTCTGGAAAACCCCTGCGGCGCCGTCTTCCTCGACGGAGGCACCGATTCCGCATACGAAAACTACGCGCTCGCCGACCCCGGCCGCTGCGAACGGTCATCGCGGAAAGAGGCCCGCTCCCTGGTCGAGGAAGGGCTTATGTTCTTCGCACAGTCGCAGCGGCCCCATCTCTGGCCGATCTTTCCGGGCGTACCGGTGGACCTCGAAGGCGTCCTCGAGGATTGCGGGATAAAGCGCGACGCCGTTTTCTTCGCCATGGACGCGGACGCGAGAGCGTCCCTGCAGACCATGAAAAGCGCGGAGGAAGACCCGGATAAGACAGAGGAAGCTTGGGTCGAGGACATGGACCTGGCGCGCGCATGGGCGGACGCCACGTGGCTCGGCTTCGACTCGGAGGAGTCGGCACCGGAGAGCTTCGTCGCTCTCGTGCGAAACGCGATCGGGACGCCCGATCTCTTTCCGGCCGCGATCCATCGTGATGGAGAGATGGCGGCGACCGGAATGCTCACGACGGGAGGGGAAACCGCCGGCATCTACTACGTGGCCACGCTCCCCGCCTTTCGAAGAAGAGGGCTGGGGAGAAAGATCGTCCGCGCTCTGGTGGAAAAAGCCCTTTCCATCGGCTACGAGAGGATATGCCTCCTCGCGACGCCCGAGGGAAGGCCGCTCTATCGCCGGTGCGGTTTTCGCGAGGCCTGCGAGGTCGGGATCAGGGTCTGTGAAGTGCCTTCAGATTGCCTCGCACGCCTCCGATAAGAGAGATAAGATCGCGCATCGAACGGAAGGTGAGTGACATGGACAGAATCGGCGAATCCTCGACCCGCGCCGTCCCCCCCGTATCGAAATCGACGCGGGTCGAAACCAAGCGGCGCAAGGGACGCGCCGTCCGAGATCCTCGATGGGAGGACGCCCTGAGAGAGAACATCGCGGGCGTCGATGCCTCCTCCGAACGTCGCGGCGAAGAAGAACAAAATCCAAGGGGAAAAACCGAAGGGCAGGCCGAAACGACTCGCACCCCTCTTCAAAACGACGAGCAGCGGGGACGGAAGGAAGACTTCGAGGCACTGATCGAGAAGATCAAAAAAATGGCCGACCATCCCGAAAAACTGTTGGACTCCCACTCCTCCATCTTCACGGAGCCGGTTCCTCCCGGCAAGTGGGTCGATTCGCAGGGATAACGGAGGGCCGTGGATTTGCACGTCCCGAGCAAGACCGAACCCCATACGAAAAAGGGGAGGCGCAGAACACTCCGCGCCTCCCCTTTTTCAGCCATATCGCCCGTTC
>DAIPHL010000185.1:0-3460 GCA_036771375.1 Synergistaceae bacterium
GTCGGCGCGTCTGGTTCGAGTTTTCGATCGGCTCGAACTTCTTCATGGAAATCGCCAAACTCAGGGCCGCACGCATGGTCTGGGCCAGGATCGTCGAGGCGTTCGGAGGCGACGAAGAGGCTCGGAAAGCGAATATATTCGGTCGAACGTCTTTTTTCACGAAGACGGTTTACGATCCCTACGTCAACATGCTTCGCAGCACCACGGAGGCTTTTTCCGCTGTCGTAGGAGGGGTGGACGGTCTTTCCGTAAGCTGCTTCGACGAGGCGATCAGAATGGGCGACGAATTCTCGAGGAGAGTTGCGAGGAACTCGCAAATCATGCTTCAGGAAGAATACAGTCTTCTTCAGCCGGTCGATCCCGCCGGAGGTTCGTGGTATCTGGAGACGCTCACCGATACCTTGGCCCGAAAGATCTGGGAGACGATTCAGGAAGTGGAAAGGGAGGGCGGAATGCTCTCCTCCGTCCGCGCGGGAAGCGTTCAATCGGCCGTGGCAGATGTTCTCGCACAGCGTTTCAAGAAGCTGGCCTCCCGATCCGATCGGGCGGTGGGCACCAATATGTACCCGAACATGATGGAACAACCGCTGCCACCTCATGCGTTCGACGTCGATTCCTTTAATGCCGAAAGGGCGGGGTCACTGGAAACGTTGTACGCCAGTCGCGACGCGGAGAGAGTGAAGGAGGGGCTTCGTGCTCTTGTGGAGAACTCTCTGGCGGGTGGTGCCCTGATCGAGCTGATCGCTGCCGTTGCGAGCGAGGGAGCCACATTGGAGGAGATTCGTACCGCTTTGAACGACGATGCGAAGCCCGAGGCGGAGATCACTCCGATATCGGTCCATCGCTGGACGGAACAGTATGAAAAGATGCGTCAGACGACGGAGAGGTACAAAGAGAGAACGGACGACAATGTGAGGATCTTCCTAGCCAATATGGGCCCGATTCCGCAGCACAAGGCGAGGGCGGATTTCATAACGGGGTTTATGGAGGTGGCCGGTTTCGAGGTCTTGAAAAACAACGGTTTCCCCACGGTGGAGGAGTGCGCGGAAGCGTCGGCCGAAAGTGGCGCCGATATCGCCGTCATCTGTTCTACCGACGCGACCTATCCGGAACTCGTCCCCCCTCTTGCAAGGCTCATCAAGGAGAAATGTCCGAAGCAGAGAGTTTTTCTCGCCGGCGCTCCCCCGGAGGAGTTGAAGGAAACGTATTTGGAAGCGGGGGTCGACGATTTCGTCAACATTCGTTCGAATTGCCTCGCCGTTCTTACCGACCTGCAGAAGCGGAAGGGGATGTTCTGATGAGCAGCGTAAAACCGGATTTCACGCAACTGTCGTTCGATGATCTTTCGGGCGGAGCATCCGGCTCCGTGAAGAGATGGAGAGACGACTTTCGGAAAGAGGCGGGTCGCTGCCCCGAGGAGATGTATTTTCGTACGATGGAACAGATCGACGTGCATCCTCTTTACTCGGAGGCAAATTACGAAGGCCTGCAGCACCTGGGTTACATGCCCGGGTTGCCGCCTTTTTTGCGCGGGCCTTACCCGACGATGTACGTTACGAGACCCTGGACGGTAAGACAGTACGCCGGTTTTTCCACGGCAGAAGAGAGCAACGCTTTTTATCGAAGAAATCTGGCTGCCGGGCAGAAGGGATTGTCCATCGCCTTTGACCTCGCGACGCACAGAGGATACGACTCCGATCATCCGCGTGTGGTTGGAGATGTCGGTAAGGCGGGTGTCGCAGTCGATTCCATCTTGGATATGGAGATTCTTTTCTCCGGCATCCCGTTGGACCAGATGTCCGTATCGATGACCATGAACGGTGCGGTGCTTCCCGTTCTTGCCTTTTACATCCTTGCGGCGGAGGAGCAGGGGGTAGACAAGGCGGTTCTGAGCGGAACGATACAGAATGACATCCTCAAGGAGTTTATGGTTCGCAACACGTACATCTATCCGCCGACGGCATCGATGCGGATTATCGGCGATATTTTTTCGTATACGTCCAAGTACATGCCCAAGTTCAACAGCATCAGCATATCCGGATACCACATCCAGGAGGCGGGTGGTACCGCCGACATCGAGCTGGGCTATACGCTCGCCGACGGCCTCGAGTATCTTCGTACAGGTGTGGCCGCGGGGCTCAACATCGATAACTTCGCGCCGCGTCTTTCCTTCTTCTGGGGTATCGGCAAGAACTACTTCATGGAGGTCGCCAAGATGCGTGCGGCGCGGATGCTGTGGGCGAAGATCGTAAAGACCTTCGGCCCGAAAAACCCCAAGTCCATGGCATTGCGGACCCACAGCCAGACATCCGGTTGGAGTCTGACGGAGCAGGATCCCTTCAACAACATCGAGCGGACCTGTATCGAGGCGATGGGAGCGGCGCTCGGTCACACGCAGTCGCTTCACACGAACGCGTTGGACGAGGCCATCGCTCTGCCCACGGATTTCTCGGCACGAATCGCCCGCAATACGCAGCTGTACATCCAGGATGAGACCAAGGTCTGCAAGGTCATCGATCCCTGGGGCGGATCGTATTATGTCGAAACCTTGACGGACGAGCTCATCCGACGGAGCTGGGCGCTGATACAGGAGGTAGAGGAGCTCGGTGGCATGGCGAAGGCGATCGATACCGGCCTGCCGAAGATGAAGATCGAGGAAGCCGCTGCACGTATGCAGGCCCGCATCGACTCGAAGGTAGAAAAGATCGTCGGGGTCAACAGCTTCCGCCTGGAGAAGGAGGATCCTCTCGAGATCCTGGAGGTCGACAATACGGCGGTTCGCCAGGCGCAGATCGAGAGGCTGGAGAAGTTAAGGGCAATCCGAGATCCGGAGAAGGTGGAGAAAACGCTTTCGGCCATCACCCATGCCATGGAGAGCGGAGAAGGGAACCTTCTCGAGCTTGCGGTGGACGCCGCGCGTGCTCGCGCGTCCCTGGGGGAAATTTCGGATGCCATTGAAAAGGTCTGCGGACGGCATAAGGCGATCATTCGTTCGATATCGGGCATATACAGCAGTGAGTTTGCCGATGAGGAGATCATCGCCGAAGTCAGGGAGATGACGGACGAGTTCGAGAAAAGAGAAGGCAGACGTCCCAGAATCATGGTGGTCAAGATGGGGCAGGACGGTCATGACAGGGGAGCGAAGGTCATCGCCACGGCGTTTGCAGACATGGGCTACGACGTCGACGTCGGCCCGCTCTTCCAAACACCAGCCGAAGCCGCACAGGACGCGGTCGACAACGATGTCCACATTGTAGGCATGAGTTCCCTCGCCGCGGGGCACAAGACGCTTCTTCCCCAGTTGGTCGAGGAGCTGAAGTCGCGTGGCAGGGAGGATATCATGGTGGTCATCGGCGGCGTCATTCCGGCTCAGGATTACGACTTCCTCAGAGAGCACGGAGCCTCTGCGATATTCGGTCCCGGCACGGTGATTCCGGTCTGTGCCAAAAAGGCGCCGACC
>DAIPHL010000186.1:0-3455 GCA_036771375.1 Synergistaceae bacterium
GGCGGCATCGTGCGCCGTCGAGTTCCCTTTTCCTTCGGAGCGGGGGAGAACGCCTGCATATACGTTTCGAGAAGGGTGGAATCCGGCAGGGAGTTGATCTTTGCGGCGGAGAACGAGAGCGGCGTCGAAGCGATGACCTCGGCCTGGCGTTCCCGCGCTTCCCGTATAAAGATCAAACGGTATAACAAAGGCCCCGCCTACATGCAGATCGGATTTCCCCTGGAGGCGCTCCGATCGGACAGAAGCGGCGACGTCGTCTTCGAGGCGGCGTTGCAGACGGATGAAAAGAGCGCCCACGTTCAGCTGTACACGAATTTCCTTTCGCTCCTCGGAGGCAGAGTCACGCCCAAAAGCGGTGTGAAGGGGAAAAAACTGCCTCTTTTGGGGCGGGGGGAACTCTCGTTCGTTTTCTCGCTGGATCTTCCCTTCGCCTCCTTTGTCCTGTATCCGGACGCGCCCGACCCCGTAGAAAGAGTCCTGAGAAAAATGGGTTTGCCGCTTTCCTCCGAACTCGCGCAAAACCTGAGAGGGATCATGGAAAGGGGGAGGATATCGGCTGTGGTGACCAGCCCGCACGACGCGGAGAGTCTCGGCAGCGGCTATTGCGTCGTGGAGTCTCCCGATGAGGGCGCCTTGAAGTCGCTTCTCGCCTTCCTCGCGAAATCCTGCGAGCCCGTCGAGTTGCGGGGCTGGAAAGAGGCTTACACGATTTCTCCAAAAGCCGGTGTACAGCTTCTTCTGGCGCGACAGGACGGTCTCTTGCTGGCCGGAATCGGCCCACTGGAGGACTACGGGAAAAATGCCGCCATTCCGGACGCGATCAAGGGTTTTGCCGCTCCGAGAGAGCTTTGTAATTTGGTGGCGACCTCCGCGCTGTTGGATAAGGTCGCAGAGAGGGTAAAGAGGGACTTCAAGGACGAAATCGAATCGATGGGTTTCGGTTGGCTCGTTCCGGCGGAGATCGAACGGTCCGGCGACTATGCCCTTCAACTTCGGGTGATCACGGCGGAGCGGGCGAATCTCGGTCTGTACAAAAACGATGGAGGGGATTGAGACGTTTTGTGCTATCCTTTTTTCGGGATGAACGAAGGACGTTTCGATCCGTTGAAAAAATCGGGTTTGTTTGAGGAGATGTCGTGGAAGATGAAAATCTACAGAGCGAAGGACTACGAAGCGATGAGCGTAAAGGCGGCAAGCCTTCTCTTTGCCCAGGTGATGCTGGAGCCTCGATCGGTCCTCGGCCTTGCGACCGGCTCTACGCCGATCGGAATGTATCGATGCCTCGTCGAGTGGTACAGGGCCGGCCGTTTGGATTTTGGGGATGTGACGACGATCAACCTGGACGAGTACTGTGGTCTCGCGCCGGATGATCCTCAGAGCTACGCCTCTTTCATGCGGGAGAACCTTTTCCGGCACGTGAACGTGAAGGGGGAGGACGTCCACATACCGAACGGCCTCGCGAAGGATGCGAAGGCAGAGTGCGCCCGTTACGACGAAATCATATGCCGTTCGGGAGGAATCGACATGCAGGTTCTGGGGATCGGTCATAACGGGCATATCGGTTTCAACGAGCCGGGGGACTGTTTTCAAAAAGATACGCACTGCGTCGCTCTCTCTGACAGCACGATCGCGGCGAATCGCCGTTTCTTCGAACGCGAGTCGGATGTTCCACGGAGGGCGTATACCGTGGGCATACGAACGATCATGCGGGCTCGGAGAGTACTTGTCCTCGCTTCGGGTCTCCAGAAGGCGGCGATCGTGAAAGAGGCCTTCTGGGGACCGGTGACGCCTCGGGTTCCGGCCTCCATACTGCAATTTCACGGCGACGTGACCCTGCTCTGCGACGATGAAGCGCTCTCGCTCGTCTGACAACGACCGTCGGATGCGGATCGAAACGCGCGAACCTCGCGAAATGGAGGGATCTTCCGTCGTCCGCCGCGTTCAAGACGGGGTGTTCGTGTTCTCCGCAAAAGGCGCTTTCGTCAAATGATTTGACAATTCCGCCCGGGCGTTGCAAACTAATGACAGGTCAAATCCGGAGGTGATCGCCATGGGTACGCATCCCTACGCAAACAGCCTGATTTACAAAAGGCACAGCGTCAGAAAGTATACCAATGAACCCGTGGACAACGTGCGGCTCGAGCATATTTTGCGCGCTGGTATGGCTGGCCCGTCCGCTCACAACGCGCAACCCTGGTCTTTCGTCGTGATCGACGATCGCAAACTTCTCGACGAGATCGCGAATTTTCATCCCTATGCCAAGATGTTGTACGAGGCTCCCGTCGCGATTCTCGTCTGTGCGATCCGTGAAGTTGTCGAAAAAAATCCCTTTTACCAGCAGGATATGGGGGCGGCCGTCGAAAACATGCTGCTGGCGGCGACCGAATGTGGCGTCGGCAGTTGTTGGTGCGGAGTTCACCCCAAGGAGCAGCTCGAAGGTTTTTTCCTGGAATTGCTCAGTATGCCGAAGACGCTGCTTCCCTTCGCGATCGTCGCACTGGGATGCCTTCGCAGCGAACCGGTTTCCTCGGACCGGTACGACGCGTCGAGGGTATACCGCAACGCGTGGTAAAGACAGGCCTCGAAGGTACGTCATGAAGGAGATCAAAAAGACGAACGCGGCTCGCATACTGGATGATCTCGGCATCACGTATGAACTGGTTCGTTTCGATGCGGACGAGTCGGATCTCTCGGCGGAAACGGCGGCTGTCGCAGTGGGCTTGCCGTATGAAAGGGTCTACAAGACGCTGGTCGCCCGTGGCAACAACACCGGCGTGATGGAGGCCTGTATTCCGGCGGGAATGGAACTGGATTTCAAGGCTCTCGCCGCGGTTTCCGGCAACAAGAACGTCGCGTTGGTCCCGTTGAAAGAGGTGAAGCCTCTGACAGGATACATTCGTGGAGGCTGCTCGCCGCTCGGGGGAAAAAAACACTATCCCGTCTACGTACACGAAGAAGCCGCCGGTCATCCCAACATTGCCGTAAACGCCGGCGCACGTGGGTTGCTTTTCCTGATCTCTCCCGATGATCTGCTGAAGGCGACCGGCGGGAGATTGGTCTCCATCGCGAAGTAGGCGCCGTTTCGATTCCGGCCGGTTGCACTTCCCGGCGCGGAATTCCCGCAATCGTTCGATGGTATAATACACAGGGGTGAGAGGCATGGTTCGCCCGCAGAAAGACAAGAGAGGGAAACAGCGGTCCATCCATGTGAAGCACAACAAGGCGTATCAGGCTCTGCTTGCCGGGCTCATCATCATCTTCGTTTTGGTCTGCGCCGTCGTCATCACCAGCATCGGCATGCCGACTTCTCATGTTTGGAAGGACAACATCCTCATTCGTATGATCGTCGAAACACACAGGTTTATTCGTAGTAAATAAATGAAGAAGCGACCGCCGCATTTCGAAATTCGAAATGCGGCGGGGCGTGTCGCTTTCGTTCCGGGACGGAAGGGAGC
>DAIPHL010000187.1:0-3412 GCA_036771375.1 Synergistaceae bacterium
GAGCTTTTGGCGGAGAAGCCCTACGACAGGATCACGATCCAGGAGATCATCGACCAGGCCAACGTCGGCCGGAGCACCTTCTACATGCACTTCGGCACGAAGGACGACCTGCTGCGCGCGCTGTGCGGCGGGCTCTTCGACCACATCATCGGCTCCGCCCTCGACCGGACGCACACCCACGGGCTCTATCCCGACGGGGGAAGGCCCGTCTCCATCTTCTGCCATATCCTGGCGCACCTCCAGGAGAACGACGGCAACATCCTCAGCCTTCTCTCCGGGGAGAGCAACGACCTCTTTCTGAAGGACTTTCGGAACGGCATCAAAACGGTGATTCGGGAGAGGTTTTTGGGGGAGGGGGAGGTGAAGGAGCTGAGCGGCGTGCCCGGGGATTTTCTGGTCAACCACATCGCCGGGAGCTTCATCGAGATGGTGCGCTGGTGGCTGGAGAACGACATGGTGCAGACGCCGGAGGAGCTGGACGGCTACTTCCGAACCGTCATGGCGCCGTTGCTCGAAGCCCCCTCGCCGCGGTAGCGCCGAACGTCGCCGTCCTCGGGCTCTGGGACCGGCAGCCCTTGGGCGGTTTCCCTCCCCAGGCCGAGGCATCCGCGGCAAAGCGGCAGACGATTTGCCCGTTGGGGGCCACGATTGCCAAAAATGAGCAGACCGAAAAAGGCTACATTTCCGGCCTGCTCATGTACCAGAACCTTAAGAAAAAATTTCGGACTTCACCTGAAGGACCTGACGCAATCATCAACGGTTATCGTCAGGGATTTATTTGGGCGTCCTTTTACTCGATCCCTCACATTATTTGCGCCACTCCTGCCTCGCGGCGTGTTTGGTTGGCGGATACTCTGCGTAGGATCGCCGACCGTTAGTTGTTGTATGAGCGAAAATCTGCGTTAGATCGTCTTGTAGACCGGATACCATTTGTTCGCTTTGACGTTTTCCGCGGGGTTGTCTGCATGGACGGTATTCAATCCTTCTTTGACCGCTTCCGTTGCAACGGCCACCGCGACGCTCTCCGAGAATTTCGTCAGTTCGGAGACCGGCGGAAGGACCGCGGCGCCGGGTTTTGTCACATCGATGATACCGCCGAGGGAATGCGCCGCTTTCGAGATCATCCGATCGGTCATCCGCTTTGCTCCCACCGAGATTGCGCCAAGCCCGAGGCCGGGGTAGATCAGCGCGTTGTTGGCCTGCCCAATCTCGTAGGTCACGCCGTTATATTCCACGGGTTTTGAAGGGATGCCGGTCGCGACCAGCGCTTTTCCGTCCGTCCACGCAATCAGGTCCGCTGCCTTCGCCTCTGCCAACTCCGTCGGGTTGGAGAGTGGGAAGATGATCGGACGCTCCGTGTGCGATGCCATCTCCTTTACGATCTCCTCCGTGAAGGCGCCGCCCTGTGTGGACGTTCCCACGAGGATCGTCGGGTGAACTGCCCTCAAGGCCGCGGCAAGGGTAGTCAGCTCTTCGGCCTTTTCAAATTCACTCCTTTTTCTGGCGAACGGCTTCTGTTCCGGCGTAAGATCGTCCATATCTTCAAAGAGCAAACCCTGTTTGTCCACCAGGTAAAACTTTTTGCGCGCCTCATCCTCCGGGACGCCCTGGTCGAGCATTTCCTGATACACGCGGTTTGCGATTCCGCAGCCCGCCGTTCCTGCGCCGAAGCACATGTACGTCTGTTCCCGCAGTTTTTGTCCGCTGATGTTCAGCGCACCGAGGATGCCTGCCAGGGAAATGATGCCGGTGCCCTCGATATCGTCGTTGAACACCGTATAGGTATCCTTGTACCTGTTCAGGATGACGGCGGCGTTGGAACGCCCAAAGTCCTCAAAGTGCAGGTACAGGTGGGGGAACATCTCCTCGGCGGTCTTTACGAACCGATCGACGAACTCATAATACCTGTCGCCGCGAACGCGCTCGTGACGATTTCCGAAATAGAGCGGATCATCCAGAAGGCTCTGTCGGTTTGTGCCTACATCCAGCACGACAGGCAGCACTTTGTTGGGATCTATCCCGGCAGCCGCCGTGTAGACGGCAAGCTTCCCGACGGAGATTTCCACGCCGTTTGTCCCCCAGTCGCCGATGCCGAGGATCATCTCCGCGTCCGTCACGACGATCAGATTGATCTCGCGTCCGTTTGCGGCATTGATCAGTGTTTTTTTGATGTCCTGAGGGTGATCGATGGACAGGTACGCCGCGTTTTGCGGCTCGATATAGAACTCGCTGTACTGCTTGATGGCCTCCGCCACGACAGGATCGTAGACGATGGGCATAAACTCCACGATATGCCGGCTGAACAAATAATAGAACAGCGTTCGGTTGCGTCCGAAAATATCCATCAGGTAATGGCGCTTCTCGATATCGCTTGTTTTTTTGCACACATTTCCGTATGCCTGTCTGGCCTGTTCCTCGATTGTCTGGACAAAGGGAGGAAGAAGCCCCGTGAGATTGTATTCCTCACGTTCCTCCATGGTAAAAGCCGTTCCCTTGTTCAAAAAAGGGTCGTTCAGCAGCTCGTAAGATGTTTTCATAGGTTCCCTCCTTAGTTTTCCACAGGGCCGACTACTCCGATCATGTATTTTCCGGCGCGAGCGAACCATATCATTCTAAACCTCGAAAGCCATCTTGGGAAACTAAGAAAACGAAAGACATGTTAGGGAACACCTAATATGGAGAAGGCGTTAAGGGGAGGTTGAGTTTTCCGTAGCGTGTAGCTTGGCTGAATTTATCCAGGCACGATGATATTTCATCCGTTTCCATCTTGACCTGGAGTCGGCTTGAGGTTATAGACTGATGCTGTCACCACTCATCCAGCATTATCAATCAAGCGTCAGGGGGGTGTCTTCATGGATAAGGACGCGATGGGGGGACCGTTTCCCCGCGGCGGGGCGAACACCGCCTACGCGCGGTATTTCGTGGGGGACAGCTATCTGAACATGCTCTCCACGGAGGGGGTCGTGATCGGCAACGTGACCTTCGAGCCGGGGTGTCGGAACAACTGGCACATCCATAAGGCCAGGAGCGGCGGAGGGCAGATCCTGCTCTGCACCACCGGACGCGGCTGGTATCAGGAATGGGGGAAGCCGGCGCGCGAGCTCCATGCCGGCGACGTGGTGCGGATCCCCGCCGGGGTGAAGCATTGGCACGGAGCGGCCCGGGACAGCTGGTTCACGCACCTGGCGGTGGAGGTGCCGGGGGAGGGCGCCGAAAACGAGTGGTGCGAGCCGGTGAGCGAGGAGGACTACGCCCGGCTTTCGTAGCGGTGTATCGGACTGCCTGGCGAGCGGCGCGGGGAGAGGCGTCCGCGGTTTTGTCCGGCGTCCGGGCCGAGGAAATTTCATGAGGACGAGGAACGAGGGGGATACGATGACTCATTTGGGGGAAGGGATCAAGAAGCTGGGGTTCG
>DAIPHL010000188.1:0-3390 GCA_036771375.1 Synergistaceae bacterium
GGTCGGCGCATTGCGATCGCCGACGCCGACGTCAGGATGTTGCCGACCGGAACGGCGCTCTATCCCGGACGAGACTCGGCGTTGGGCGAGCGGGGGCTTCTCAGGATGGACGTTCTGCAGAATTCCACGATCAAGCCGGGAGAACCTCTTGCCGTATTCGGGAGCGGGGGGGACGCCTCCTGGCTTTTCGTCGCGACCGGATCGGTGATCGGCTGGGTTCGCTCCAAGGCGGTCGCGTTCGTCGATTCGGATCTGATGGATCGTTTCATGGAGTCCGAGTGGGCCGTCTTCGTCAAGGATAACGTGCGCGTTCGGGACGGGGACGGCGTTCTGCGCTGCACGGCCAAGATGGGGACGATCCTGCCGCGGGAGGGAGATTCCGTCCTTCTGCCCGTGCGAGGACCCGACGGAAGGGCGACGATCGTCCATTACAAGCCTGAAAGCGGCGACACAGCCGTCTTTCCCGTTCCATTCACCCCGCGCAACGCCGTGCATGCGATGGATCAACTGATGAAAGAGCGCTACTCCTGGGGCGGGGCGAACGGATTGCGGGACTGTTCGGCCATGACCCGGGATTACTTTGCCCTCTTCGGCATATGGCTCCCCCGTAACTCCGGGGACCAGGCGAAGACGGGCGCGTCCATCTCCCTGGGAGGGATCTCCGCGCAGGAGAAGCTGCGGGCCGTCGTCGAACGCGGAATCCCCTTCGCGACGATGGTATACATGCCCGGCCACGTCATGCTGTACGTCGGTATTTACGACGCCGAGCCGGTGGTGCTCCACAACGTGTGGGGCGTTCGGATCGTCGGGCGCGATGGACGGAGCGGCCGGGCCGTCATCGGCCGGACCGTCGTGACCGGCCTCCGGGTGGGGCAGGAGCTTCCCAACCGGCCGAAATCGAGCCTTTTCATCGACAACGTCTCGGCCCTCGTGTTTCCCATGGCCAATGTGTGGTAGTATGTTCCCGGACGAGACGAAAGGAGATGTTTTGCGATTGGCACATAAAATGGGTCTTGTCGGTTGCGGCGTCGTGGGCAGGGGATTGGTCGCCCTGCTCGATGAGAAGAGGGCTTTTTTGAAGGAGCGATTCGGTTTCGAGTTCGAGGTCCGCTTCATCTCGGACTACGCGCGGGGCACCCTGGTGTCGCCGCAGGGAATCGATCTCGCGGCGGTTCTCGAACACCTCGAGTCGTCCGGAAACATACACGCCATGCCGGGTGCGAGGAAAGAGCCGGTGCCTCTGGCGGAGCTTCTGCGGGAGAGTCCGGTCGATGTGGTCTGCGACGCGACTCCCACGAACTATGAGACGGGAGAGCCGAGCAAGGGCATTCTCGAAGCGGCGCTCTCCTCCGGGGCGAGCGCGATCACCTGCAGCAAGGGCGGCGTTGGGCTCGACCTCGCCGGGCTGAAAAAGCTCGCCTCCGAAAGAGGCGCCGAGCTTCGCTACGAGAGCTCCGTCCTGAGCGGAACCCCGTTGATCAATCTCGTGCGGAGTGCGATCGCCGGGTGCGAGGTCGAAAAGGTCGAGGGAATCGTGAACGGAACGACCAATTACATCCTGACCCGGATGGAGAGCGGCATGGACTACGCCGAAGCCCTGTCCGAAGCGCAGAGGCTCGGCTACGCCGAGACCGACCCGACCGGTGACGTGGAGGGCTTCGACGCGGCCGTAAAGGTCTGCATCATGGCGCAGGAGTTTTTCGGCGTTCACCTGGGTATCGCCGACGTCGACCGCCGAGGCATCACCGAGGTCACCGCGGACGACGTCGCGAAAGCGAAGGCCGAGGGCAAGCGCATCAAACTCATCGCGGGCGTCAGGCGGGATGGTTCGTCCGTATCGGGCTATGTGGAGCCCCGGGCCGTCGAGCTGTCGCACCCCCTCGCCGGTGTGATGAACGCAGTAAACGCCGCCTGCATCACCACCGACAACCTCGGGGACATCACCATCGTCGGGCCCGGTGCCGGCGCGAGGGAGACGGCCCAGGGGTTTCTCGCCGATATGCTCGACATTGCGAGGGGCCGGGAGCGAAGATAACCTCTTTACTTCCTCGAAAAGGGCTCGTCTTGGATGTCTTCTCCGCGCTCGACCGCCTTTGCGGGCCGTCGGGCGCGCGCCGTATCGTCGGCATAAATCCGCCCCTGTACGACTTCGCCTGGTTCGATCTCTGGGCCAAGCCGGTGGGGCTGCTCGGTCTGCTCGGACGCCTCCGTGACGAGGGGGACGAGGTCTCCCTGATCGATTGTCTGTACGAGGGACGAACGGAGCGCACGGGGTTCGGCCGCTGGAAGGTCCTGCGGGAGGAGCGCGAGAAACCCGCTCCGTACGGAAGGGTTCCCCGACGCTTCTATCGGTTCGGAATCGGGGGCGAGGAGCTGCGCGCCCGGCTCGCCGAAACGAAACGCCCCCATGCGATCCTGGTCACCTCGATCATGACCTACTGGTACCTGGGCGTCTTCGAGGCGCTTCGTGCCGCGAAGGAGGTCTTTCCCGACGTCCCCGTGATCCTGGGCGGAATCTACGCCGCCCTCTGTCCCGGACATGCGAGCCGTAGCGGAGCGGATTTCGTCGACACGTCGTCTTGTCTTCCGAGGCGCGCCCCGCTTCCGATGGATCTTTATCCCGCGCCGGAGTACGGTGTCCTGCGAACTTCCTACGGCTGTCCGATGCGCTGCGGCTACTGCGCATCGCGCCTGCTCTTTCCCTCTTTCGTACAGCGCCCCCTCGGAGAGATCGTCGAGGAGCTCGAATCCCAGCTCGCCATCGGGACGATCCGCAACCTGGCCTTCTACGACGACGCGCTTCTCATCGATGCGCAGAAGCGTTTTCTGCCTCTTGCCGCCCATCTCGCCCGGCGTCATCCCGGTGTCGTGCTTCATGCGCCGAACGGGCTGCACGTGGGACACCTGGACGTCGCCTGTTGCGAGGCGCTTTTTTCCGCCGGTTTCCGGACGATTCGCCTCGGCCTCGAGGGGCTTGACCCCTCCGTCGTCTCGTCCAGCTCCGGCAAGGTCGGGTCGAATGACTATGAAACCGCGGTGGCGAACCTGCAACGGGCCGGTTACCCGCCGGAGCGGATCGAGACCTATATCCTGGTCGGCCTGCCGGGGCAGTCCGCGCGCGACGTCGCCGTTTCGATCGACTACGTGAGAGGGCTCGGAGCCCGTCCCCGGCTGGCGGAGTTCTCCCCCATTCCGGGGACGCCCCTCTTCGAGGAGGCGCGAAGGGCACACCCCGAGATCGCCGACGAACCCCTGCTGCACAACAACACGATCTACGCCCCGTACGTCGCGGGAACGATCGCCCCCGACGATCTCGAGAGCCTGAAGGACCGGGCGAGGCATTGAGAAGAGAAGCGTCGAGGTTTTTCCAGCCTCGTCACTTCGCCGACC
>DAIPHL010000189.1:0-3379 GCA_036771375.1 Synergistaceae bacterium
GGTCGGCGTCGGGCGGCTCCTCTCTTCGACGCTCAGCGAGCGGGCGGGCGTCATTTGATTCCGTTGATCAGGATCACGCCGATCGCGATCGGGGCGAAGAAGCGGAGGCTCATGAGCCAGAGCTCCATCATTCCGAAGCGAATCTGTCCCTGGTTTGTCACTTCCTTGCGCGCCGAGTTCGCCCAGACCCATCCCACGTAGAGACTGATGCCGATCGCGCAGGAGGGCATGAGGATCGAGTTGGAGATGTAGTCCATGAAGTCGAAGAAGCCCTTTCCGAACACCGTGGGGGAGCCGGTGAAGGAGAGCGTGGAGGGGACTCCGAGGAGGGTGATGAAAATACCGCCGAGCCAGGCGGACTTGCTCCGGCTCCAGTGGAACTCGTCCATGATGAAGGAGACGGCCACCTCCAGAAGCGAGATCATGGACGTCAACGCGGCGACGAAGAGCAGCAGGAAGAAGAGGAAGCAAAAGAACGCGCCCATGGGCATTTTCGCGAAGATGCCCGGGAGGGCGACGAACGTGAGCCCGACGCCCTGCGACGGTTCGACGCCCATCGCGAAGACGGCCGGGAAGATCGCGAGCCCTGCGAGGAAGGCGATCAAGGTATCGAGTCCCAGAACCATCATGGCGCTGCCGGGCAGGTTGTCGTCCTTTGCGATATAGCTTCCGTATGTGATCATGATGCCCATGCCGAGGGAGAGGGAGAAAAATCCCTGGCTGAGGGCGTCCAGAACGGATTTACCCGTGAGTTTCGAGAAGTCCGGTTTCAGATAGAAGACGATGCCTTCCCTGGCGCCCGGAAGGGTCACGGCCCTTACGATCAGGACGAGCAGGAGGATGAAAAGGGCGGGCATCAGAATCTTGCAGGCGCGTTCGATGCCTTTGCCGACCCCTCCCGCGACGATGACGATGCATACGAGCATCGCGATGACCTGGTACATGATCATGTTCCCGCTGTCCGCGAGAAAAGCGTTCAGGACATCGCCGCTCTTGCCTGCGGCCGCCGCGTCCATGAGCCCGGTGAAGCTTCCGACCATGTATTTGATCGTCCAGCCTGCGATGATGCCGTAGTAAGAAAGAATGATAAAACCGCCGACAAGCAGGCCGATCCAGCCCACGATCTGCCAGAAAGGATTTTTTGCGAGGACTCGAAAGGCGCCGACCGCGTTTTTCCTGGATGCACGGCCGAGGCAAAACTCGGCGATCATTACCGTCAGACCCACCGTAATCGCAAGCGCGATGTATACGAGGACGAACGCCGCCCCGCCGTTCATACCGACGAGGTAGGGAAACCTCCAGACGTTCCCCAGTCCGACCGCCGATCCAGCCGCCGCGACGATAAAGCCGATACGGCTGCCCCACAGTTCTCTGTTACCGCTAGCACTCATTGCAACCTCACCTTTCCTCCTGAGAGAAGATTGAAAAAACCGGTTATCAGGATATCACAGTTGGACTCGTAAGAGAATACCGGAAGGCATATTTTTATGGTGAAAGCTCGCATTTTTTTCGGGTTTATGGCATACTTTTATGGTAAAAGCGTCATCGGAAGCGTATTTTATGGGAGGTATGAGTTTGGTCCGGCGAATGATGGAGAAGAGGGAGCGAACGGGAGGCATCGTTATCCTGGATTTCGGTTCGCGGCACGCCCAGTTGATCGCCCGTGAGGTCCGGGAGCTGGAGGTATACAGCAGGATCCTCCCCTGGGACGCGCCGGTGGAGCGTGTGCTGCAATCCGAGCCCAAGGGGATCATCCTTTCGGAGCGTCCACGGGCTGCAGAGGTTTCGGAGGTCCTGTCCCGGTTTCGTGAAAGCCTTCCGGTGCTCGAAATTCGCTCCGGAGAGCGGCCGGTCGTCCATGTACCCGGTGGCGGCAGGACCATGGAACAGCTCGAGGCGTGCGGACAGGATGACAAGGACGATATGCCGAAGGAAAAGGAATCCGTTCGGGCCGCCGGGTATGGAAAGGAGCTTCTTCCCTCGTTCGCGTTTGGCGTCTGCGGCTGCGAGGCGACCTGGAAGCTGGACGATTGGGTGGCAGGCGCCCTTGCGGACGTCGAGGAGCAGATCGCTCCCGAGGAACGGGTGGTGTGCGGTCTTTCGGGCGGTGTGGACTCGACGGTGTCCGCGGTGTTGGTGTCGAAGGTGATCGGCGACCGGCTGGACTGTATCTTCGTCGACCACGGTTTTATGCGCAAAGACGAGCCCTCCCAGGTTCTGGAGATGTACCGGAGGCTGAATCTGAACGTCCACCATGTGGACGCGTCCGATCGTTTCCTTGCGGCGACGAAGGGCGTCACGAGTCCCGAGCGCAAGCGCAAGATCATCGGAGAGCTCTTCGTGCGGGTTTTCGAGGAGGAGGCGAAGCGCCTCGGCGGGGCGCGGCATCTTCTGCAGGGCACGATATACCCGGACGTGATCGAGAGCGGGACGGCGGGCGGCGACGTGATCAAGAGCCATCACAACGTCGGCGGCCTGCCCGAGGACATGGAGATGACGCTTTTGGAACCGCTGCGCGAGCTCTTCAAAGACGAGGTTCGAAAGATCGGCGCCGTTCTGGACATCCCACGGCACTTCCTGAGTCGGCACCCCTTCCCCGGTCCCGGGCTTGCGGTCCGCTGCCTCGGCGAGCTGGAAAAGGAGCGTCTAGATACGCTGCGTGAGGCGGATGCCATCTTCGTCTCGGAGATTCGCGCCGCCGGCCTGTACGATTCGATCTGGCAGGCGTTCTGCGTCCTCCTGCCGGTTCGCAGCGTGGGCATGGCCGAAGACGTGCGCACCTACGGCGAGACCGTCGTCCTGCGTGCGGTCACGTCCGTGGACGCCATGGCGGCCGAGCCGGTCCATCTTCCCTGGGAGCTTGTCGATCGCGTCGTGAAAAGAATCTGCAGCGAAGTCCCCTCCGTCGGCCGCGTCGTCATGGACGTGACCGGCAAACCCCCCGCGACGATCGAGTGGGAGTAGAGTAACAAAAATGTTTCTATTATAAAACCGTTGAAAATACAGCGTTTCAGCGATTTATAGGAGATAAAAACTCTTAAGTGATACTATTTTGATACTAAAAACAAGAAAAAGCAGGTCTGAAAGGGAGTTGTTGAATTTAGGTAAATTGTTTAGAAAGCCTTCCATCGTTTTAGTGGGATGCTTCTGTGGAAATAGTGGGTGACAAATTAGAATTTGTGGAGGTAGCAATGAATAAGATTACTTGTATTTGCTTAGGCGTTAGAGATATGGAAAGGTCAATAAAGTTTTACAGAGATGGTTTAGGATATAAGACTGATTGCAAAGAAAATAATCCGCCAGTATGTTTTTTCGATACTCCAGGAACAAAATTTGAACTATTTCCTTTGGAACAATTAGCAAAAGATATTGATGAAAA
>DAIPHL010000190.1:0-3366 GCA_036771375.1 Synergistaceae bacterium
ATGAACGACAAACTGAAAAGCGAGATACGTGCCGAAAAGATGAAAGAGGGCTCCATGCGGATCATCAGGACAAACTACTACGTCGATGGGTTGATCAACAAGCTCGTCAAGATCGTCGACGGCCCCCAAAAGGAGACGGCCACACCGGAGGAGGAACCCGGGGAAAAGGGACCGGAATAAAAAAGCGGAAGATTTCTCCAAGAGAAGGCGGGAATAGAGCTCGGACATGTCGCTTTTCATGATATCGGCCGCGCTGGTGATCGCGGCCTTCAGTTTTCTGGGAAGCACTTCTTCCGGAAAGGTCAGAAATTCCGGAGATTATGTGGTCGCAAACCGACAGGCAGGCGCGATGTCCGTGTCGGGAGTGATCATGGGAGCGCTCGTCGCCGGCGGTTCGACGATCGGAACCGTGCAGTTGGCTTATAAAGTCGGCGTGTCCGCGTGGTGGTTCACCCTCGGGAGCGGCATCGGCTGTGCGATTTTAGGGCTTCGTTTTGCCGGCCCGGTACGCGCCTCGGGGCTCTCGACGCTGCCCGAGTTCATCGAGCGGAACTACGGTTATCCGACGGCTCTGCTCACCCTGATCGGGTCGACTCTGGGCACGCTTCTTTCGGTCGTCGCCCAGTTTTTAGCCGGTACGGCCCTGCTCTGCTCCGTCTTTCCCCTTTCTCAGGGCCTTGCGACGTTCATCCTCTCGCTCACGATTCTCGGCTTCATTTATATGGGAGGGCTCAAGAGCTTCAGCGTCGTCGGGAACGCAAAGACCGTCGTTCTCTATCTTTTGCTGGCGCTCTGCTGCCTCGAGGTCTTCTCGGCAGGTGAGACCCCGAGCGCAATCGCACGCAATCTGCCCTTCTTTCCCTGGTTCGATCCGTTCGGACGCGGATTTGCGAAGGACCTCGGTGCCTGTGTATCGCTGATCGCAGGGATATTCTGCACGCAGATCTACATGCAGGCGATATTCGCCGCCTCCGACGAAAGCACCGCCAAAAGGGGCTGCCTGATCGCCTCCGCGTTGATCCCCCCCCTTGGATTGATGGCGGTCTGGGTCGGACTCGCCATGCGACATGCGGAGATCTTTGTGGAACCCGCACAGGCCCTCCCCTATTTCATCAGGACAACCTTTCATCCGGCGGTGGGCGGGGCGCTCTGGGCCGGGCTCGCGATCACGGTCATCGGAGGGGCGTCCGGGCTCTGCCTCGGCGTCGCGGCCAACCTCTCGATCGACATCGGAGCGAGGGTCACCGGGATGGAGAGGAGCGACAAACGGCTCCTCGCCATGAACCGCCTCGCCGTTCTTTTCTCCGTCGCCGCCGCCGCCATACTCTCCCTCTCGATGAAGGGGCAGCCGATCCTCCAACTCAGCTATCTCGCGATGGGCTTACGGGCGGCCGGCATGATCGTGCCGATGCTCGTCGCCATCCTTCGTCCAGGTACGCTGTCGCGTCGCGACGCGTTCGCATCCTCTCTCGCAGGCCTCGCGACCATGCTCCTCGTCTGGCTCTTCGTCCCCGCAGTGGAACCCCTCTTCGCCGGCTTGCTGCTCTCGGGAGCAACGGCATTCCTCTTGCAGAGGCGAAAATAAAGATTTATCAGGCCAATTCTCAAGCCATTGCGCCCCAAATTTTCCGTATTTTCAATCAAATATTATCATGTTTGACATTTCAAAACCTCATTGCGTATAATCCACTTGTGTAGAGACATCAAATTCACATACAAGGAGAAAGGACCAAACAGCGAGAAAATTTCGAAGGCTCATTTACACAACAGACAAAAAAGCTTATCAGTCCGAAAAATGATTTAAAAATTAAGATAAGACCAGTACGTGTTGAGTAATTGATTCTTTTTTTCATCTTAGCCGATTAGTATCGACTTTATGAAAATATATGAGAACTAATTCTGTTTCAATGTGAAATTCTGTCAAATTATACAAAGAATTCAACATAAAAAGCGAGGAGTGTTGAGTATGAGGAAGATATCCAGAGTCGTTTCAATTCTCACTTTGGTTTTGGTCTTGTTTGCCGAAGGTTCGTGGGCTTCCAGCAAGACCATCGAAGTGATTGACCAAAACGGCATGAAGGCAGTGGTGCCGGCGAACGTTTCGCGCGTAATCACCACGGCCATGCCACTTCCCAGCATATATGCCCTTACGGGTGCCCCCATTGAAAAGCTCGTCGGAATGCACCCCGGCTCCGCAAGCGCCATAAAGAATTCAGTAATGAGTACGATGTATCCGAAATTGCTGAGTGTCCCCACAAATTTCATCAAAGATCTCGACATCAACATTGAGGAAATGATGAACCTCAAACCGGATGTCGTGTTGTTCTGGGCCACATATCTAAATCAATACGAACTAATGAAAACAGCCGGTATTCCGGCAATAGGACTCAAAGTGCAGGGTTCGGGAGACGTCCTGACAACACTTGAAAGCTGGCTGAAGATCATGGGAAAAGTGATGGGGACATCCAGCAGTACGGAGAGAGTCATCGCTTACGGACGCAAGGTCCAAAAAGAGGTAGCCCAGAGCGTCTCTGGCATTCCCAAGAACAAAAGGGCTCGTTCTCTGTATCTTTACCAGCACAGTGAGAAGGAAATAATCGCTAGTGGGCGCAACGATTACAGAAACTTCTGGATCGAATCCAGCGGAGGTGTAAATGTAGCTGCCTCGTTGGACGGAAACGCTACCGTAAACATGGAACAGATATACGAATGGGACCCTGAAATCATCTTCCTCACCACATTTACACCCACTATGCCAGACGACCTGTACAAAAACAGGGTTCGTGGACAGGACTGGAGCGGGATAGCCGCGGTCAAGAATAAAAAGGTTTTTAAAGAACCGCTCGGCGTCTATCGCTGGTCTCCTCCTTCCGGCGATGCCCCTCTCATGTTCCTTTGGATGGCGCAAAAACAATACCCCGATCGGTTTAAATACGACATGGGCAAAGAAATTATCAAATATTACAAGGAGTTTTACAATTATAACCTTACAAAGTCACAGGCCCAGGGCATATTGGAGGCCAACTCCGAGGCGGCCAAGGGGGCGCAGTTTTGAACGATAGAATTCATGTGGGCTCGCCGGACGGCCTTCCTTGTCCGGCAGGCCACATGAATTCAGAGCGTAGAGCTTTTCTTATTTGTCTGGGATTAATTTTTGTTCTAGCAGGTTCGCTTGTCTTTTCTCTTTTTGCGGGAAGATACGAAATGACAAAGACCGAAATATTTTTATCGTTGTTTCGGCAGAATGAAAATATCAGGATCAATACAGTTATATGGAAAATACGAGTGCCTCGCATCGTCATGTCGATGGCAATCGGAGCAGGGCTTTCCGTCGCCGGAGTCGCCATGCAGGCAATGTCGCCGACC
>DAIPHL010000191.1:0-3355 GCA_036771375.1 Synergistaceae bacterium
GGTCGGCGCCTTTCCTTCGCCTGGTATTTAGACAGCCCCCTCCTCTATGAAATGTTCGTGCAATGCGCGAACGGCATCCTCCGCCCTTGGAGAAGCGACCACGCAGGTGACCGCAAGCGCCGTCGACGCGATCATATCGATGTTAATGCCCTCCTCGGCGAGGATGTTGAACATTCTTGACGGAATATCAGGATGATTTGCGATCCCCGCTCCCACGATCGAAACCCGAGCGATTTCCGTGTTGAACGAAACACCCTGGGCTCCAACGTCTCTGCTGAAATTGCGACAGACCTCTATCGTGCCGTCCATGTACTCTTTTTTGACGAGAAAGCCGATGTCGTTCAAGCCACCACGCATGTTGTTCTGTATGATCATTTCGACCCCGATGCCTCTTTCCGCAAGGCTGGAGAAAAGACGTCCGGCAACACCCGGAACATCGGGGACTCCCATCATTACGACCTTTGCCACCTTGGCATCGTGCACGACACCTTTGATAATAAGACCTTCACTCACGGGATTGCTTTTCACGATCCAGGTCCCCTCCTCTTCGACAAAGCTGGAGGCCACGTAAAGCGGTACCTCATATCTCGCCGCGACCTCCACACTGCGGGCTTGGAGCATCTTTGCTCCAAGCGTCGAAAGCTCCATGCATTCCTTGTACGTAAAATAACCGAGTTTGACCGGGGTTTTCACCACTCGAGGGTCTGCGGACATGACGCCCGCCACGTCCTTGAGAATATGACATTCACCGCCCAGGGCGGCCGCCAGAGCGACAGCGGAGAGATCCGACCCTCCACGTCCGAGGGTGATGACGTCTCCATCGTCCGTGATGGCTTGAAAACCGGCTACGACAGCTACTTTCCCGTTTTCCATGGCATCGATGACCGCTCGGGGATCGACCCGATAGATGCGCCCTTCCGTGGGAAACCCATTTGCGTGAAAACCGGCCTGCGAAGCCGTAAAAGACTGTGCGGGTATTCCTTCCTGCTTCAATGCGAGGGCGAGCAGAGCCACGCTTTGCTGCTCTCCCGTGGCGAGGAGCTGGTCGATCTCCCTCCCGTCGAATTGGCTGGATACATCGTGCGCCAGCGAGAGGAGATCGTTGGTCGTGTTGCCCATGGCGGACACGATGACGGAGAGACGGTAACCTTTGTTCAGGTATTTTTTTATGATGAGGGATACTTCGTGCATACGATCCGCATCCGCGACGGAACTGCCGCCAAACTTGAGAACTGCGATCTTCCCGCCGTTATTGTCCTTTTGGGGCAGTGTTTCGCTCAATTCAAGCCACCTGCCCTTTGGATGCGCATTCGATGGACGTTTCGACCTTTGCTCCGTCGGCGTTTCCCTCGAGGACGAAAAAGAGGGATTCCACACCGTGTTCGGAGAAAGTATTGCACATGGTTTCCGCAACCTTACGCGGTTTCCCCTGCACCAACGCGATGACGCTCGGACCGGAACCACTGATTGCCACTCCAAGGCAACCTGGGATCGAACGAACCCGATCCATGATGACTTCGCCTCCGGGGAAGAGTTTGGCTCGATACGACTGATGTATTCTGTCGTCCATTCCCCATGAGAGGAGCTCCCACTTGCCCGTTGCCCATGCCGCCGTCAAAAGCGCGGCATGTCCGACATTGAACACCGCGTCCTTGAACTCGACCTTGTCGGGCAACGCTTCTCTCGCGTCGCTTGTACGCACCCTGACATCGGGGACCGCGACCACGACGTGCATATCGGAGGGGAGAGAGGGAAGACGGACGTAACGCAGCTCTTCGCCATCCCAGCAACTCACGGTCATACCACCGAGGTAACAAGGAGCTACGTTGTCCGGGTGTCCTTCGATCTGAGTCATGACCCGGAGCAACTCGTTTTCCGAGGCAGCGATGTCATGAAGCGCGTTCGCGATGAGAACGCCTGCGACGACCGCGCCGGCTGAGCTCCCAAGACCGCGACAGAGAGGAATTACGTTGTGAGAGCAGACCTCGAATCCACAGGGTTCGACACCCCATTTTTCACAGGCGTGCAGGTAGCTCTGTATCACCATGTTGGATCTTGCATCGGTCAGGTCTCTTGCTCCTTCTCCAATGACGTCCGAGCGATATTCTCCCCCGGGCAGTCTCTCCGTGACGCAGAAGATGTTATACAGGGAGAGCGCCATGCCCAGCGTATCGAAACCAGATCCGAGATTCGCGCTGGTCGCAGGCACCCTGACCCTCACCAAAGCTTCTCTCATCAGGCGAGCACCTCCATAAGTTCTTCCAGCGTACTTCCTATGGTGACCGGCTTTTCCACCTGGTCGAGTGCAGTATCCGGGTCTTTGAGGCCGTTTCCGGTGAGAATCATAACGACTCTGGAACCCTTGGGTAGTTTTTTTGCTTTTTTGAGTTTTATGAGACCAGCCAAAGTAGCACAGGATGCGGGTTCCGCAAACACGCCTCCCTTTCGGGCCAGGATAAGCTGCGCTTCGAGTATCTCATCGTCCGAAACGGCGTTGAATTCGCCTCCCGACTCTCTAACGGCGGTACGGGCAAGTTCCGCGCTGACCGGGTTACCGATGCGTATGGCGGTGGCCAAAGTCTCCGGATTGGGGCAGGGTTTGTTTGTGACAAGAGGGGCCGCCCCCTCGGCCTGGAAACCCATCATTCTGGGGAGAGTGGATATTTTCCCCCACTTCTTGAAGTCTTTATACCCCGCCCAGTACGCGCTGATGTTGCCTGCGTTGCCAACCGGTATCACATGCAGGTCCGGAGCGAAGCCCAGGGACTCGCATATTTCCCAGGCGCCTGTCTTCTGGGAGATCAGTCGATACGGGTTGACCGAATTGACCATCGCAAACCCTCGTTGTTTTGCGGCACTCTGTGCCAATTCGAGGGCCCTGTCGAAGTTGCCCTCGATGGCGACGACCTGTGCTCCGTAGATCAAAGCCTGTGCGAGCTTTCCCATGGCGACCTTACCGGATGGAAGCAGCACGTAGCATGGCACGCCGACGTGTGCGGCATAGGCCGCGGCCGATGCGGACGTGTTGCCGGTGGATGCGCACACCAGAGCACGAGCGCCGTCCTCGAGAGCTTTGGCAACCGCGAGAACCATCCCGCGATCCTTGAATGAACCTGACGGATTGCAGCCTTCGAGCTTTCCCCAGAGCTCTATTTCGAGATCGTCTCCGATCCTCTCCAAGCGCACGAGTGGGGTACTTCCTTCCTCCAGATTGACCGTGGGAGTTTTCTCCGTGACAGGAAGTTTTGCCCCGTAACGTTTCAACACACCCATACACATTCCCCCTCAAGTTTGAAAAACAATCCCGAAATATCCTTGATATAATGCGCCTCGTCTCCGCGGAGACGAGGCGCAT
>DAIPHL010000192.1:0-3354 GCA_036771375.1 Synergistaceae bacterium
GGTCGGCGAGGATGAGGACCGGCGTCATCATGTCCCGCGTGATCAACGACACGTTCGAGATCGCAGAACTCGCCCATCACGGGCCGGAGGATCTTTTCATCTCGATCGTCACGCTCGTCGGTTCGTTCCTCCTGCTCTGCTCGATGAGTCTGACGCTGACCTTCGTCATCTTCTCCTTCGTCCCCCTCCTTTTCCTGTTCGCCTTCTTCAAGCGGCGTAAACTCGGCAGGACCTCCATGCGGACGAGAAAGCAGATCGGAGAGGTCAACGCCGATCTGCAAAGCAGCATCGCCGGCGTTCGGGTGGCGAAGGCCTTCGAGACCGTCGACCGCGAACTGGAGAAGTTTCAGGTTGGAAACCGTCTCTATCAGGAAGCGCGCAGCGATCAGTATCAGGCGATGGCCGAGTTTTTTTCGGGGACCGCTCTGATCCTCGACATGTTGCTTTTGATCACGCTCTGCGCCGGTGGGGTCTTTGTATACAACGGGAGGATCGATGTGGGGGATTACGCCGCGTACCTGCTCTTTGCGGGGCTCTTTACCGAACCGATCAAGAAGCTGATCAACTTTACGGAGCAACTGCAGACGGGTATGACCGGCTTTGTCAGGTTGCAGGAGCTGATGGCGGCTCCGCCTGAGGAGGACGAGCCCGGTTCGATCGAACTCCGCGAGGTGGCGGGAGCGGTCCGGTTCGATCGCGTCTCCTTCCGCTACGACGATGGAAAGAGAGTTCTTCGAGACATCGATCTAGCGATTGCGCCCGGTCGGACTCTTGCCGTCGTCGGTCCCTCCGGCGGGGGGAAGTCCACGCTCTGTCACCTGCTTCCCAGGTTTTACGAGATCGACGGCGGGAGCATCTCGATCGATGGCGTCGACATACGTCGCTACACCCGCGTCTCCCTCCGACAGCGAATCGGCATCGTCCAACAGGATACGCACGTCTTTGCCGGGACCATCCGGGAGAACATCGCCTACGGCGATTTCGCCGCAGACGAGGAGCGAATCCGTGCGGCGGCGCGCGATGCGGACATCGAGTCGTTCATCGATTCGCTCCCCGACGGATTGGATACGTATGTGGGAGAGAGGGGGGTCACCCTCTCGGGCGGACAGCGGCAGAGGATCGCGATCGCCCGGGTTTTCCTGAAAAACCCCCGAATCCTGATCCTGGACGAGGCGACATCCGCTCTCGACAACGTCACGGAAATGCGGATACAGGAAGCCTTGGAGCGTCTTAGCAGCGGACGGACGACGCTCGTCGTCGCACACAGGCTCTCGACGATCCGAAACGCCGACCGCATCGCCGTCCTTACGACAAACGGCGTCGAGGAGTCGGGCTCCCACGCGGAGCTTCTGGCTCTGGGGGGAGTCTATGCAAAGCTCTGGCGCCTCCAGGAGCGGGGCTCTCCGGATGGAGGCGGAGTGGTATAATTTCGAGGTTGCTTGCCGATGGGAGGGGTTGTCACGGTTCATTTCGATCTGTCGTGGCCGATGTTGGTCTTTCTGTGGAGCATGGTCTTTCTCGGAGGGTTTTTGGACTCCGCGGCGGGAGGGGGAGGGTTGATCTCCCTTCCGGCGTACCTTTTCACCGGTATGCCGACGTACGTCGCGTTTTCGAGCAACAAATTTTCCGGGGCCTGCGGAACGACCTTTGCGGCCGTGCGTTTTTTTGCAAACGGCGCGCTGGACCTCAGGGTGGCTCTGATCGCTGCAGTCGGCTCGCTGATCGGCTCGGCGGTCGCCTCGAGGATCGTCCTTTTCATCGACGAGGGGTTGTTGAAGGCCGCCCTTGCCGTGGCGATTCCCATCGCCGCCGTGATCGTCATGTGCAAACGCAATTACGGAGAGATCGACCGTTCCTCGGAGCTCGGCACGAAAAGCGCCCTGTCCCTGAGCCTTCTGATCGGGACGATGATCGGGGCGTACGACGGAATGATCGGTCCCGGGACGGGGACCTTCGCGATCATGGCCTTCGCCGCCCTCATGAAGTATGACCTGAAGACGGCCTCCGGCAATGCGAAGGTCTTGAACATGGCCTCGAACTACGGCTCCATCGTGGTCTTCGCGCTGGCCGGAACGATCGACTATACGATTGCGCTTCCCGCGGGGCTGTTCGGCATACTCGGCAGCTATCTGGGCTCCGGGTACGCGATCAAAAAAGGGGCGAAGTTCATTCGCCCGGCCATGATGGTCGTGATGGTCCTTCTCCTGGGTAAGGTGCTTTTCGACCTGCTCTGAAGGGGGCGGTTCGCGAAAAGACGGAGGCGCTGCCGGCGGAGTCGATTCCGGTCTTCTAGGCGCGCTTCGTCTCGTTCCCCTCGCGTTCTTCCTCCTGTTCGCCGAGCCCTTCGATCTCGTCGACGGGGAGGGAGAGCACGATCCCGTTCGCTTCCGTGCTCATGCCGCACTTGGCCGCGATCGCCTTCATGATCTCGTTTTTATTCCCGTGCTGCGCGAGGATCGCGACGATATCCCTCTCCATCTGTACCGGCATTCCGAAGAAGCCCACCCCTTCGCCGACCTCCGCCCTCCGGCCGTGCAGAACGGTACCGCCTCTTGCGCCGGCGGATTTCGCGGCGTCCATGACGTCGTCCACGTGTCCCTGCTTCACAACCGAGAGGATCAAATCGTATTTGGAACCTGGGCGCTTTGTGCTGTCCACTTCTTTCTCTCCTTTTTCCTTGCATGTCGTCGTCACGTCGGAGTTTGGGACGGAATCCGCCAATATTTTCAAGATCGATGCGCTCACCCCGCTCAAGGGAAGGGTGAAGGCGATGCCTTTGCCCGCTTTGCGAAGCTTGAGGCGCTCGGATATCTTTTTCATCATCCCCGGCGTCGCGGCGCTTGGTTGCAGACAGAGCACGAGAGATTTGTTGCTGTCGTCGAGCCCCAGAAGGGCCATGATGTCCGAGCCTGCGGTCCCCTCCGCCAGACAGATGAAGTGGAGTCGGACGTGTTCCTCCCGCAGGATTTCGACGAGTTTTTTCGTGCTGCCTCTGTCCACGATCACCGTGAGTAGCTTGGCCTCACGGGATTTACACTGTTCAAACGCGTTCCCCGTCATGGGAGAGGACCTCCTCGTATTCGATGATTTCGTCTTCGCCGGGCATTTCCATCTTCTCCCTTGCCGCGGCGGTTCTGAGGCTTCGTTCATACACGAGTCCCATCAGCTGTATGGCGATCAGAGGCGTCATGGCGACCATGGCGACGACGCCGAAGGCGTCGGTGAGGACGTTTCCGCCCAGGCTCTCGCAGGAACCCATCGCGAACGGCAACAGAAAGGTGGCCGTCATGGGGCCGCTGGCGACGCCTCCCGAATCGAAGGCGATGCCGACGAAGATCTTCGGCACCGCAGACC
>DAIPHL010000193.1:0-3327 GCA_036771375.1 Synergistaceae bacterium
TCAACCCCTCGGCGTCCGCTGAGCCCACGCTGAGGTTCCACTCGGCCGGGTTCTGGGAGATCGGGCCCGTCGGGGCGGGGTCGGGGGTCGGAGGCGCCGGGGTCGGAGGCACGTCGGGCGAGGGGGGCGTCGAACCGCCGCCGCCACCGCCGCCCGATCCGCCTGGCGCGGGGGGAGTGTTCGTCTTGAAGAGCACGTCGACGCGATGGTCCTTGTCTGTCGGGATCCTGAGTGAATGTTGGGTCCCCGATCCGAGCTTCGACAGATCGTAAGCCGTTTCGTCAATCTTGATGGATTCGACGTCGGATGCCGTATTGAAGTAAACGGTGACGTCCACATTCCCGTTGTCCTTCGGGTACTTGAATTTGCCCAGGGGCTCGACCCTGCCGCCGTTCGCGGTGATGTTCAGGGTCACCATTTCACTCCCGACCGGGACAAAATACGCCACAATATTGTGGTCACTCGTTACGTTTGTGAACCTGTACTCTTCCACTTTGCCGTACTCGTCCTTCCACGTGACCCCGTCGATCAGGATGTTCGCGATCTCGCTTCCTGGATCGGCCTCTATTCGATATGTCACCTCGCCATCTTCTTCGACCGTAAACGTGCCCGACGGGGAAATATGTCCTGCTGCAGAAGAAAGAGACTTCTTCTGAGAAGTGATGCTGTAAAGCGGTTTCTTTTTCACCAAGTTCACGTACGTGGGACTGGGATCGGAGGCTCCGGGTTTGTCCGTCTCCACGATGTAGCGGTTCTCGATTTTTTCGTCACCGACGAAAATGCCGATATCCTTTTGTTTGAGGTTCGTGAGGGTTCCCGCAATGAGTTTTTGCGTGTCTCCGAGGACGAGCCTGTCGAGCTGCGTCATCTCCGTGACGTCTATCTTCAGTCCTCCGGGATTTCCGGTCGTGGCCCTCGCGAGCGTCAAAGCCGGCGTGTCTTTGTCGTCCGGTATTTTAACCCGAATCGCCGGAGTGGATGTAAGCTCCAGTGTCCCGGGGAAGGTAAAGCCCGCTTTGTCGAAGGCGAGTTTCGCGTTGCGCTCGAGCTTGATGGTTATCCCCCCGCCGAGTGCGTCCTCCGCGGCAAGGGTCAGAAGGCCGCCGAGAGCGATCGTGCCTGCGGTGATTCCCGTCTGAGGAACCTTGAATACGAGATCTCCTTCTCCTCCCTTTTTGAAGCCCGCGGCCGTGGTTATGAGCGCTTTATCCAGCGTCACGGTGTGCCCTTTTTCCACCGCCAGGGTGGAGCGGGCATCATCGAAGCGCAACGTCAGAATCTTCTCCCCGTTTATGAGGGAAGAGCTGGAATGAGGTTTGATGGTCGCACTTCCCGTAGGTATCATCGTGCCGTTTTCGAGAGGTTTGAAGTCCGGACCCATTTTGCACCAGTTCGTCACCTCGATTTCATTTGCCCGCAGCCCGCAGTTCAACAGGATCGATTGCATTATGTCGGTTACGGTGACCTTTCCCGTTGCGTCCAGGACTCCGAAGACCCTGCCGCTTCCCGAATTTTGCGCCGAAAACTTGGGTGCGCCGCTGAGTCTGACGTTGATAAGTTCCAGTCTTCCGTACAGATCGAACTTTTCGCCACCTCCCTGAAGCGTCACCCCGCCGGGGGTCGAACCTAGATAGTGCAAGGTCAGCCCGCCTCCCTCGGAGATGTGGAAACCGGTCCCCGCTTCTCCGCCGACGGTGAGGGTTTTCCCGTCCGCGATCCGGAGGCTGACGAACCGGCCGTCGCTGACGTCGATCTTGCCGATTGGGGCGGATTCGTCGAGTTCGATCTCGAGACTTCCTGTGCCCGTGAAGGACGCGTTGTCGCCGGCGCCCGGGACGGCGCCTCCCGACCAGTTTTCACCGGTCGACCATTTTTTGTCCGTACCGCCGCCCGTCCATGTTTTCGTCTCCGCAAAGGCGGGCAGCGCGAGGACGAAAAAGAGGATCGCGGCGATGACTGTTTTTTTCTTCATCATTTTCTCGAAATACCTCCCCTTAAAAGATCCTTTCTAACGAAATCCTTGGATGTACGACGTTTTTTGCCTTTTGCAGAGTCGTGTCACGGTGTGATCATCCTGATGCAGCCTCCTTTCGTTCGGTGCTAAACGGAACCTTGTGGAGCGCCGGCGGGGGAAAATCGAAATTCCGTTAGGGTAGTGATTTATTGCAACATTATATCACCAGATATCCTTTTATGAACGGACACCCCTTGACAAGGAAGAGAACGGAGGGTATTATTCATTTAATGTTTGAAGCCACTAACTCAAAGGAGATTTGGCTTCTTCTTTTAGGGGAAAGCATTTGTTAGTTACTACGAACATTGCGCGGAGGTTCGTCATGCATGTCATAGGCCAGTTGATGCAATATCTGAAGACCCGAAGCGACGAGGATTATCTGGAATCCGTCATGGGTTGTTTTGCATCGCCCGTCGTGAGCAAATTGAAATGTGCGCGGCTCCTCAATCTTTCCAGAGGCACGGGGGATATGACGGGAGCATGGGACCGTGTGGGGGAGAGCGTCAGTCTGAGATTGGGCCTCGGCGCGCTGCGTATTTCCTTTCGCGGAAGATCGGAACTGGTGCTTCTTTATGACGAAGCGCTGTTGAAGGAGTCGATCTCGTCGGATGAGGCGAGGTCGTTTCTGTGTGGCTTCGGGTATCCCGACGATTTTTCGTCGATTGTGCCGCACCTCGAACAGCTGGCGAAACGTTTTGAGAGCTTCGTCCCCCATGAAGTAGGCGTATTTCTCGGGTATCCGGTCGAAGATGTCGTGGGTTTCATAGAGAACGGTGGGAGGAGGGCGAAGCTCTCCGGTTATTGGAAGGTATACGGAGACGAAGCCGCTGCTCTCGCGAAATTCGAGGATTTCAGAAGAGCTGAAAGCAGAGCTGCCCGGTTTCTCCTTGAAGGGTTTGGGAATTCCGGTCCGGCGACGCGCGACGGAGTTTTCTGCGCGGCGTGATGGTGTTTTGCGAAGATTTCGTAGTCGAAGCAACTGATCACTGACTTGCTAAGGAGGGTTTTCTGGTGGCGAAAGTGGGCATCATCTATTGGTCCGGTAGCGGCAACACCGAGAAAATGGCGGAATTGATAAGCAAGGGGGCATCGAGCGCGGGGGCCGAGGTTGTCTGTAAAAACGTCGCGTCCGCCTCACAGGACGAACTCGCCGGCTATGACGTCGTCGTTTTCGGCTCTCCCTCGATGGGCGCCGAAGTTGTAGAGGAGAGCGAGATGGAGCCGTTTGTCTCGGCGGCGACTCCCGGGCTGGTCGGAAGAAAGGTCGCTCTTTTCGGCTCCTACGGTTGGGGCGACGGCGAGTGGCGCCGACC
>DAIPHL010000194.1:0-3324 GCA_036771375.1 Synergistaceae bacterium
GGTCGGCGGTCTGAAGGGCGATCGCCCTTCAGACGGCGTTTCAAGACGCGGGAATTCGCTCTTCGAAAGACGGATGGTGTTAGCCGAACATCTCCTTCAACTCGAGCAGAACGAGGGAGAACCAGGGGATATACGTCACCAGCATCAACACCATGATGACCGCCAGCAGAAACGGAATGGCGGCCTTCGAAACCTTTTCGAAGGAAACCCTGCCGATGTTGACCGCCGAAAAGAGGCAGACGCCCACGGGTGGGGTGGCGAGCCCGATGCAGAGATTCAGGCAGACGATCACACCGGCGTGTACCGGGTTGACCCCCATCTGCATCATCGCCGGCGCCAGGATCGGTCCGACGAGAAGGATCGCGGGGGCGCTGTCCATGAACATGCCGACGACAAGCAACGCCATGTTGATCAGCAGCAGTTTGAGCCAGACGGCGGTGTTCATCGAAAGAAGGAACTCCGTCAGACGGAACGCGATCCGTTCGTTCGTCAAAACCCAGCCGAACGCGTAACAGGCACCGACGAGCAGCATGACCGACCCGCTGTCTATGGCGCTGTCCAGGAGAATCTTGGGGATCTGCTTCCACGTGATCGTTTTGTAGATGAACTTCGAAAGGATAAAGGCATACAGGGCCGCCATCGCGGATGCTTCCGTCGGAGTGAAATAGCCGGAGATGATACCGCCCAGGATGAACACAGGCAGCAGCAAACAGGGACCGGCTTCCCGAATCGCCCTCATGCGCTCTTTCCATGTGGTCTTGGGGAAGGAGGGATAGTTGTCGCGTTTCGCGTAGGCGTAGACCAACGCGGAGAGTGCGAAAGCCATCAAAATGCCGGGAAGGATTCCCGCGATGAAGAGGTCTCCAATCGGGACTTTGCTTACCGCTCCGTATATGACGAACGCGAGGCTCGGCGGAATGACGGGGGCCATCGTCGAGGCGACGGCGGTGAGGCCTGCGCTGAAGTCCGCGGGGTAACCCTCTTTTTTCAGGGAGGGGATCATGATCGATCCGACGGCCGAGGTGGCCGCGACGGCGGAGCCGGAGACCGCGCCGAAAAAGGCGCAGACCATGACGTCGACGATGGCGAGCCCGCCTTTGATGTGCCCGACAAAGGTCTGAGCCAGTCGGATCAGTCGGGTCGTGATGCCCCCGTTGTTCATGAGGTTGCCGGCGAGGACGAAGAAGGGGAGGCACATCATCAAAAAGGAATCCATACCACGGATGATTCGTTGCGGAATCAGCAGCCAGGATACGTCTCCCCCCATGGCGATGATATAGGAAACCGTCGAGAGGATCAGGACGAAAGAGATCGGTATGTTCATGAAAAGCAGGACGAAAAAGGTGACGAACATGACGGCGGACATCGAAAGCCCCTCCTTTTATCCTTGAGGATCGACGGTGGTCCCGACGTCCCTGTTTTTGCCGTGAAAAAGCAGTTCCATAAGCTGTGTGACGCAGATGAAGAGCATCAGCAGTGCATTGAAGGGGATCGAGAAGAAAAGAAGGCCGGCGGATACGGGAAAGGAGGTCGCGGTCTGTCCGGATTGTGCGGTTTGAAGGGCTTGCAGCCCTCCGTAGTGCAGCAGGACGATCAATGCGGAGATGAAGAAGAGGTACGCGAGGATCTCCACGGTCCTCTTGATCTTTCCCCTCAAATAACTGACCAGAATGTCCACTCCGATATGGACGTGAGAGTATGTCGCGCAGGTTGCGGCGAGCATCGTACTCCAGATGAAGAAGTACCTCGCCATCTCCTCGGCCCACTGAAAGGAGTAACTCAAAAAGGAGCGAGAGATCACCTGCAGGATGACGATCACGGACATACAGGCAAAGGTGAGGCTCGCCATGAAGCCGGCAAAGAGGTTGATCTTATCCGTTGTTTTTTGCATACCGTTTATCAATCGTTCCATAAAGCCGCACTCGCCTTTCCCTTACAACAATTGACGGGCGGTGTCCGGCTTCGAACACCGCCTCGAACTCTGTTCGGACGTTTACCGACAAGGTCCTATTTTGTTTTTCTGATCTTTTCCACGAGCTCTTCCCAGTGAGGGTAACTCTTGAAATACTTCGCGTAGACCGGCTGGACCGCAGCAGCCCACTTGTCGCGATCCTTGGGGTAGGTGAGCTTGATCTTCCCCTCTTTCTGAAGTTTGTTCGCGAGGTCGACCTCGGTTTTCCAAAACCAGCCTCTCTGGTACTTTCCGGCTTCGACCGCGGCGCCCTGGATCAGCTTCTGTTCGTCCGCGTTCAGAGATTTCCAGAACTTCTCGCTCGCGAGGACGATGCCGGAAGAGTAAAAGTGCCGGATCATGCAGACGTGCGGCTGAATGGCGAGGTAACCTACGCTGTTCGCCACGATGACGCCGTTGTCCTGTCCGTTCACGAGCCCGGTCTGAAGGCTGCTGTAGATTTCACCCGAGGGGATCGGCGTCGGCAGGGCGCCGAGCGCCTTGTACATGTCGGCGTTCATGTCGTTCATCATGGTACGAACCTTGAGGCCCTTGACGTCGGCGAGGGTGTTGATCGGACGTTTGTTGTTCGTGATCTCGCGCCATCCGTCCTCGTGGAAGGCGATGGCTTTCATCTTGGTGCCGTCGAATTTGCTCAGGATCTGATTTCCGATGGCGCCCATGAGGACGGAGTTGACGTGTTCGGTGTCGCGGAACAGAAAGGGCATGTCGAGAAGGAGAAGATCCTTCACGAATGCAGAGAGGCTCCCCGTCGAGAGCCAACCGATGTCGAGGTTTCCTGCCTGCAACATCTCCGCGGCTTCGACCTCGTCGCCCGTCATATCTCCGGCGAAGATCTGAACCTTGATCTTGCCACTCGTCTTTTTTTCGAGTATCTCTTTGAATTTGTTCGCACCGACGTCGAAATTGCTGTCGCGCGGAAGAACATGGGCAAGCTTGATCGTCTTTTCGCGAATCTCCGCCGCCTGGGATGGGGTGACCGAAAAAGCTGTAAAAAGCGCCACCGCAAGCATTGCAAACACTGCCACGATTCCTGTCCGTTTCATGTATCTCTCTCCTTATGTTCTTTATTTACCGATTCGATTGCCACGGATTTACGATAAACATCTACCCCCCTTTTTCGTTCGATGGGGATGGTCGTTCCCGCTATATCAAAAAGCCCTCCGGAAGAGGGTCTTCCGGATCGAGGACCAGTTGGTTGAAGCCGGTGATCCAAGCCGAGCCGGATATGATCGGGACGATGCCCTTTTTGTCTCCGACCATGACCTCTTCTTTGATCACGCCTTTGAACGTGGTGTCCAGGATGCTGTCGTTTTCCAGGACCTCTCCGACGGAGATCTCTCCCGCCGACC
>DAIPHL010000195.1:0-3256 GCA_036771375.1 Synergistaceae bacterium
GGTCGGCGGAGCGCGAGCGAAGCGAGCAGGACGCCGCCGATCACCGGCGAAACGGTGTACGCGCCGAATACCATGAAAGCGAGTGCGCCGATCGTCGGCATTCCCTCCCGTGCGATCTTCAACGTCACTCCTCCTTGCCGGTTTCCGGATCGGCCTTGATGACGCTGATGTCGGCGACGACATCGCCGTCGTCCAGCCGGACCACGGTGTAGCCGGTCGCGGTTCTGCCGAGGCTCGATATTTCGTTCGCCTCCATGCGGACGACTCGTCCACGGCCGGAGATCACGACGAGTTCGTCGTCCTCGGCCACGCCCCAGGCTCCGATCAGGTCTCCCGTGCGGTCGTTGAGGCGCATCGCCCGCACGCCGCCGGTGCCTCTGTGGTGCTGTGTGAATTCGTCGTACGGCGTCCTCTTGCCGATGCCGTGTTTGCTGACGAGAAGGAGCTGTCTGCCGGGGATTCTGACGTCGCAGCCGACCACACGGTCGTCGGATGCGAGTTTGATCCCGCGCACGCCGTGTCCGGAGCGTCCCTGCGGACGGAACTCCGCCTCGTCGACCCGGAGCGTCTGTCCCTTGGCGGTCGTGAGCAAAAGCTCGTCGTTGCCCTTGGTGATGCGTACCCGGGCGATGTCGTCGTCGCCGTGGACGCCGAGGACCCTTCTGCCCGCCTTGGTCAGTCCCTCGAGCTCCTCGATCGGCAGCCGTTTGGCGAGTCCTTTTTTCGTCACGAAGAAGACGTATTTTGCGTCCCCGTGTTTCATGTCCCGAATGGCGACGACCTTTTCGTCCGGCTCCAGCGAAACGAGAGAGCCGACGAGCTTCCCCTTGCCGGTCTTGGGTTCCGGAAGGGAGAAGCCCTTGACGCCGAAAATGCGCCCGCGGGTCGTGAAGAGGCAGAGCGTGTTGTGGGTCGTGGTCACCTTGACGAGAGCGATCTCGTCCTCCGGCTTCGGTGTGGCCCCCTTGACGCCCTTGCCGCCGCGGGATTGCAGGTGGTAGTCCTGGAGGGGCATGCGCCGGATATAGCCGTCTCGGCTCAGCACCACGACGATCTCCTCCTCGGGGATCAGGTCCTCGACCGTTACGTCCTCGACGGAGTCCTCGATGTCGGTCCGGCGCCTGTCGGAGTAGGACTTTCGGATGCCTTCGAGTTCGTCCTTGATGACCGCGTCGAGGACGGCGGGACTGCCGAGGATCGAGCGGTACCGCTCGATGTCGGCGAGAAGCGTCGCGAGCTCCTCCTGAAGTTTGTGGCGCTCCAGTCCCGTGAGGCGTTGCAGCCGCATCTCCAGGATCGCCTGTGCCTGTGCCTCCGAGAAGGCGAGTTCTTCCACGAGGGCCGTGCGAGCGGCCGGCGTGTCTTTCGATCCCCGGATGATGCGGATGACCTCGTCGATCAGATCGAGCGCCCGCACGAGTCCTTCGACGATGTGGGCGCGCTCCTCGGCTTTGCGGAGGCGGTATTCGGTGCGTCTTCTGACGACGGAGCGTCTGTGTCCGAGGAAGACCTCGATCATGCGTTTGAGACCCATTTCGACGGGGCGTCCGTCGATCAGGGCGAGGTTGATGACGCCGAAGGTGCTTTGCAGCTGCGTGCGATTGTACAGTTGGCGAAGGACCAGATTGGGGTCCGCGTCCCGGTGGAGTTCGACGAGAATTCTCATTCCCTGGCGGTCCGATTCGTCCCGCATGTCGCTGATGCCGTCGAGCGTGCCGTTTTGGGCTCCCTTCGCGATGGTCTCGATCAGGTTGGTCTTGTTGACCATATACGGAATTTCGGTGATGACGATGGATTTTCTGCCTCGTTTGTTCTCCTCTATGCCGGCTTTGCCCCGGACGACGAGCCTGCCTCGGCCGCTGCGATACGCGTCGATGATGCCGTCGCGTCCCAGGATCACGCCTCCCGTCGGGAAGTCCGGGCCCGGTATGACGCCCATCAAATCGCCGAGTTCGATGTCCGGGTTGTCGAGCATCGCACAGCAGGCGTCGATCACCTCTCCCAGGTTGTGCGGGGGGATGTTCGAAGCCATTCCCACCGCGATCCCGGAGCTGCCGTTGACCAGAAGGTTCGGGATCAGCGAGGGGAGCAGAAGGGGTTCCTCGAGCGATTCGTCGAAGTTGGGTCCCCAGTCCACCGTCTCCTCGTCTATGTCCGCCAGCATGGCCTCTCCGATGGAGTAGAGCCTGGCTTCGGTATAACGCATGGCGGCGGGCTGGTCTCCGTCTATCGAGCCGAAGTTTCCCTGTCCGTCCACGAGGGGGTATCTCATGCTGAAATCCTGTGCCATGCGGGCCATTGTCCCGTATATGGCCGCGTCCCCATGGGGGTGGTATTTTCCCATCGTCTCTCCGACGACGCGGGCGGATTTCTTGAAGGGCTGGTTGTGCCTCAGGCCCAGTTCGAGCATGGCGTAGAGGATGCGTCGCTGGACCGGTTTGAGCCCGTCGCGCGCGTCGGGGATGGCGCGCCCCACGATGACGCTCATGGCGTAGTCGAGGTAGCTGTGTTTTATCTCCTCCTCGATGGAAAGCGGCAGGACTTTGTCGAACAGGCCCCGCTGTTTGTTTTCCTGATCCATGCACATACCCCCAGCACTTCTCTCCAAAGGTCAGGCGGCGGGAAACCCGCCGCCTGGGGAATCGCTACGCGCCTATTCTACCACTTAAAACTTAAAACGTCGAAAAAACGGTTATTTCCCGGTTTTTTTGGAGGGTTCGATTTTGGCGAAGGGCAGAAGGGAGCGTGACACGACGGGAGACGAGAGGACGATCGATGTCGTGGTCTGTCCGTAAGTCCCCATCTGGTTGATGATCTCCTCCAGATTGCCGACCGAAGCGGCGACGACCTTCAGGATGAAGCCGTCGGAGCCGGTGAGGTGATGTCCTTCGACCACCTCCGGAATCGAACGCGCCATGTCGTCGGCGTCTTTCAGCCTGTCGGTGTGCACCGATATGCGGATGAAGGCGGTGATGGGAAAGCCGAGTTTTTCGTTGTCGACGGCGGCTCTGTAGCCTTTGATGTACCCGGCGGCCTCCATGCGGTGGACCCTCTCCGCCACCGCGGGGGAGGAGAGCCCGGTTCGTCGGGCGAGTTCGCTGAAAGAGATTCTTGCGTTGTCCTGCAGTTCCTTCAGAATCTGTATGCCGATTCTATCCAAAAGTTTATCTCCGTGCATTGTTTTCACCTCTTATTTTTTCTTTGTTACGTTTCCGACATATTATAATTGTTTAAGTGATAAATAAAAGCGCCGACC
>DAIPHL010000196.1:0-3230 GCA_036771375.1 Synergistaceae bacterium
GGTCGGCGCGTCCTCTCCCTTTCGTTTCATCTCCCCCACGGCGCGGGAGCCTTCGTTCCTCTTCGCCTTGAGCTCCTCGACCCTCCCCAGGACATCCCTTCTCCGGGCTTCGAGGACGAGCAGCGAATCCAGATCGAAGCCGTGCCCGCGTTTCTCCAGCAGAGCCCGTACCTCCTCCGGTTTCTCTCTTATCCATTTCGGATCGAGCATCAACGCTCCTCCCTTCCGTCGGCGCCGGCACGACGAGCGCGCACCGATGCCAGCAAATTCGCGGTCTCGAGCGCGAAAAACAGCGGCAGATGCCCCCATCTTCTCCGCCTTCGCGAAAGCTCGACCGGCGATATCATACGTAAGTATACCAAATCCAAGCGGCGTTCTCCGCTCGAAAAGAGACGCGCGCGAGTCCCCGCAGCACCTCCCGGAAGAGAAGCCTTGCCCGCCGGGAACCCACGGCGGACGCTCCGAGGACGACGAGTGCGTCGAACTGCCCGTAAAGGGCGAGCTCTCTTGCCGTCAACGGCAACTCCCAGATGCCGGGCGTACGGTACACCACGATGTCCCAGTGGCGCACGCCGCGACACATCAGCGCCTCCAACACCGCCTGCCGCAGGCGAGGCGCTCCGCGCCGTGGGCGACGAGAAGCGCCAAGCGCAACCCCGCACCATCGTACGATCCCTCGAGCACCCTCATACAAACGACCCGCAAAGTCCCACGGCGCTAGAGATCGAGGGCCTCGACGGGGACTCCGTCGAACCAGATGTCGTCACCGAGTCGGCACAGACGCACCCGCTTCATCGGGATCGCCTCGCCCATGTGGCTGAACTCGATCCGCTCCGAAAAACAGAGCCCCTCGCCCAAAACCTTCGGCGCCACGAAAAGCGAGTATTCGTCTATGGCACGAGAATGTATGAACGAGCTCAGAATCCGGGATCCCCCCTCCACCATGAGATGGTTGACGCCCATTTCCGCGAGCTCGCCCAGCAGCTCCTCCATGGGAATCAGGTCGGAAACGGGACGCTTTTGCCTTATGACGCGGGCGCCCCGAAGGGTCAGCGTCCTGATCTTGTCCTCGTTGGGCGAGGGGCCCGTGAAGAAGACGCACTTGCCCAGATCGAGCACCCTCGAGTCCTCCGGCGTCTTCAGATCCCTGTCCACGATCACCTTCAGGAACGACCTCCCCTCCACGCTCCTCTCAGCGAGGCGAGGATCGTCCTGGAGAACGGTATCCAATCCGACCATCAGGGCGTCGCTCTCCGACCCCATCAGTCGTGCCCCATCGCACGAGAAGGCGCTGCATCCGAAACCGTTCCCGTCGCTTTTCAAAATCATCTTCCCCTCTTTCGAGACGGAAGCCTTCACGGTCACCCAGGGACGCCCGATCGTCATGTTTCGGATGAATCCTCTGTTGAGCCAACGACATTCTTCCTCCAGAACCCCCGTCACGACGCGGATCCCCGCGTCGCGCAAGGCTTTTTCTCCGCCGCCGTTCACCAGGGGATTCGGATCCTTCATGCCGATCACGACCGAGGAAACCCCCGCTTCGATCAGCGCATCGGTGCACGGAGGCGTCTTGCCGACATGACAGCAAGGCTCCAGATTGACGTAGGCCGTGCAACCGCGGGCATCCTTGCCCGCTTTTTTGAGCGCCTCCACCTCCGCATGAGGACCTCCGAAACGCCTGTGATAGCCCCAGGAGACCATCCGGCCTCCCTCGACGCGATCGTCCACCAACACGCACCCGAGCTTCGGATTCGGGCTGACGTTTCCCGTCCCTCGCCGGGCGAAGTTGATCGCCATTTTCATGTAATGCTCGTGTCGTTCCCACTCTGTCAAAGTCAAAGATCCCGTTCCTCCCCGAACTCCACCGTATTCAACGCGCCCAGTATGCGTCTTGCCAGGACCGGCCCCACGCCGGGGACCGACTCCAGCTCCGACGGCGAAAGCGACGCGAGCGCACGCAAACTGCCGAACCTGGACAACAACTGGGCCATTCTATTTTTACCGATTCCCGGAATATCTTCAAGTGCACTTCTCGTAAATTTTCCCTCGCGCCTCTTCCTGTGCGAGGTGATGGCATATCGATGCACCTCGTCCCGCACGCGCTGCAACAGCAGCAACGCCGCGTCCGATCGGTCCAGGCAAAGTGGCCCGGCGCGCCCCGGGACGAAGATCTCCTCCTCGCGCTTGGCGAGCGCGACCACAGGAATCGAATCGAGATCCAAAGACGAAAGCGCCCTTTTCGCGAAATCCAACTGCACGGGACCGCCGTCGATCAGAATCAACTGCGGCATCGGCTCCTGCGACTCGATGCAACGCCGGTAACGCCTGGTCAGCGTCTCTTCCATCGATCGGAAGTCGTCGATGCCCTCCACGCTCCGCACGTTGAACCTTCGATAGAGCGACGGGTTCGGGACACCCTGCTCGAAGACGACGACCGCCCCGACGGGACAGGCTCCCGCCGTGTGCGAGATATCGAAGCCGTCGATCCGCCACGGAAGGAGGGGAAGCGAGAGGACATCCTGAAGGCGCTTGAGAGGCGCCCAATCCACCGCCTGTTCGTCGAAGAGGCCGGGCGTCGAAAGCTTCTGGCGATTGACCCTCCAGATCGCGCGGATGACGTCCCGCATCCGCGCGGCCTCCTCGAAGTCCAGCCGTCCGGCGGCGGCATCCATCCGCCTGTGCAGCCGGTTCGCGAGGTCGGCTCCCTGTCCCTGCAGGAGCATGATCAAATCGGCCACCCGCTCCCGATACCGGGATTCGGAGCAGGCATTCACACACGGCGCAAGACAGAGGCCGAGGTTGTGCCTCATGCACGGGCGCTTGCGCACCGGCGCGCCACCCGATTTGATGGGCAGCGAGCACGTCCGGAGCGGGAAATATCTCTCCGCGAGCCGGAGGAGCGAGCGGAGTTCGCGAACGCGGACGAACGGCCCGATGTAGACGGCTCCGTCGTCGCCCTTGAAACGGGTGATCACGGTCCTGGGAAAATCCTCCCGGGTGATCTTGATGAAGGGATACGTCTCCCCCATTTTGAGCTCGACGTTGAAAAAGGGTTGATACAGCTTGATCAGCCTCGACTCGAGGATCATCGCCTCGGCGTTGCTCTCGGTGCGGATCGTCGAGATGTCCGCGATCTCCGAGACGAGCCGCGCAAGGCGCGGCGAGGCGAAGCCACCGTGCCGAAAATAGGACGATACCCTTTTTTTGAGGGACTTCGCCTTGCGCCGACC
>DAIPHL010000197.1:0-3200 GCA_036771375.1 Synergistaceae bacterium
GGTCGGCGGGCGGTCGATGTTGTCGTAGGCGAAGTATGCCTCCGTCCGTGTGCCGACGCCCACGGAGGACGAAAGGACGAAACGGCCGCCGCAGAGCTCGGCCGCCTGTTTGAGGAAGGGCAAGCCCATTCCCACCCGTCGCGTGGTCCTCGTGGTGGTGAACGGGTCGGTCACCCTCGCGAGAAACTCCGGACTCATCCCCTTACCGTTGTCCTCCACGGTCAACGAAAGCAGGTTGTCCTTTCTGTTCTCCACGATCTCCACCAACACCGACGTCGCCTCGGCCGCGACGCTGTTCTCCGCAATGTCCAGGACATGTTGGGATATGTCTTCGAGCATGAAGACACCTCCTTGTATTCCTCCGAAAGTCGTTGTATTATCCCACGGATGCATCGAGCGGGCAAGCGAAAAACATCCCTGCCACGAGAGAACGACAAAAAATGCGAGTACGCCGGCGGACCGTATATAAAATCGCCGCGGCTACGTTATAATGGTGTGGTCTATGGAGGTGAGGCAAGTTGCGACAGCGGTACGGAATATGCATCCACGCACACTTTTATCAACCCCCCAGGGAAGATCCCTGGCTCGACTCCGTGATGAAAGACCCGACCGCTGCGCCCGCCCACGATTGGAACAGCCGTGTATACGACGAATGCTACAAACCGAACCGCGCCGCACGTCTTCTGCGTTCGGACGGGAAGATCTCGTACATCACGAACAACTACAGTCATATCAGTTTCAACGTCGGCCCCACTCTGCACGCCTGGATCGCCCGGCACGACCCGACCCTGGCGGAGAGCCTCGTGCACGCCGACCGCTTCGCCACACAAGCCCTCGGCGCGGGTGGGGCCATCGCGCAGGCTTACAACCACATGATCCTGCCTCTGTCGGAGGAGAGGGACATCCGAACGCAGGTGCGATGGGGCGCCCGGGATTTCGAATATCGCTACGGAAGACCCCCCCGGGGCATGTGGCTCCCGGAGACGGCGGTGGACACGAGGACGCTGGAGGCGCTCGCCGATTCGGACATCTCCTTTACGATTCTCGCGCCGCACCAGTGCGCGGCCGTCCGCGGCCCGGACGGAGAGTGGACCCCCACGCCGGGCGGGAACGGCCTGGATACCGCCCGCCCCTATTTTACGGAGCTTCCTTCGGGAAGACGCATGTGCCTCGTCTTCTACTACGGAAGCATCGCTCACGACATCGCCTTCGGAGGCCTTCTCGACAACGGCGACCGGTTTGCCGACGCCCTGCTGCAGGCGCTTCCTCTCGACGGAGAACCCCGGCTGCTCGCGATCGCGACGGACGGAGAGACCTACGGACATCATCACAGATTCGGAGAGATGGCCCTGGCCCGAACCATTCAGAGGCTTTGCGGTTCTCAGGACTCCATGCTCACCAACATCTCGGCGTTTCTCGAGAAGTATCCGCCCACATGGCGCTGCAGGATCGAGGAAAACACATCGTGGTCCTGTGCGCACGGACTGGAGAGATGGAGAAGCGACTGCGGCTGCCACACCGGCGGAGAGGGCAGCTGGCATCAACGCTGGCGCGCCCCGCTTCGAAAGGCACTCGATCGCCTCAGGGACGAGATCGACGAAATCTACGAGAGAACGATGCGTCCCTTCTGCGACTCTCCCTGGGAGCTGCGCGACCGGGCGCTCCCTCTCTATCTCGCGAGCTTCGAGGAAAACGAGACCGCGGAGACCGTGTTCCGGAGGAAGCGGGATTTTCTGAAAGATTTCTGCGGAAAGCTCTCCGATTCGGACCTCGGGAGCGTCCTCTCCCTCATCGAGGCCCAACGGATGCGAATGTTCATGTACACCTCGTGCGGGTGGTTTTTCAACGACATCTCCGGCATCGAGACGCGTCAGATTCTCGCCTACGCCCAGAGAGCCATCGAGCACACGGCATCCGTGTCCGGCATCGACCTAGGCACCGGCTTCATGGAGGAGCTCAAGAAGAGCGTCGGGAACACCAAGGCCCTGCCCACCGGCTACGACGTCATGCAGAAGTGCGTTCTGCCCCTCCACAGGGACGCGAAGGACATCGCCGCCTTCGCGGCGCTTCGTGACGCCGGCTCCCATTACTACTCCTTCCGGGTCGAGCGCGACGACCACACCCACTCGTCCGGTGACATCGACCTGCGCGTCGGCGAGATTCGGGTCACGGACACCAGGACGACCGAGGGATGGAACGGATCGTTCGCGGTCGTGTCGACCGGGGGGCTGGACGACGTCTGCCGGCTCTCCGAGAACGGAAAGATCGAGCGAAAGGCCATCACGGATCATTTTTACGAAGGCGATCTCCTCTCCATCTCGAAGCATCTGGAATCCACGTTCGAGCTCGGCCCCTGGCGTCTTCGGGATCTTCCCGCGGACGACAAGGAGAGGATGGCGGAAAAACGGACCAAATTCGCGGAGGAAGGGCATCTCGAACACGCCGAGAAGCTCCTGGACGACAACCAGCGTCTTCTGGTGCAGCTCGACCTGATGGGCGTCCGCTCCTCTCCCTTCTTGGAAGCCGCAGGCAGATTCGTATACCGGCATCGCCTGGAAGACCTCTGCCGCGAGACCGAGGAGATTCTCGAGCTTCTCGGGCCCGGTTCCAGGCTGGACACTCTGCTGGAGGAAGCGCACAGGATCGGGATCTCTCCGGATTTGTCCCTCTTCGCCCCGGCCCTGGAGAAGGCCTTTTACGAGAACCTGGACGAGGCCGGAGGCGAAAACGACGAGGGAGTGTACCGCCGGCTTCTCTCCCTCTGGGAGCGGGCGACGAGCCTCGGTATCGAGATCGACAGATGGACGATCCAGAACAAGCTCTGGTCCATCCTGAACGAAAACCCGTCGTCTTTGTCCGGCGATCTCCTTGCGCTCGCAAAAGCTCTCGGACTCGCCATTCCCGGTACGGAAAGCTGATCGCCGGCCGGAAAAACCCGTTTGTCTTCAATCGCAATCGAAAAGCATATCGTCATCCAGAAAGGGGAGTTTGCAAGCATGTCCGTTTTGACCTACGGCGAAAACATCAGCAGTTCGATGTTGAGCACCTTTGAACGAAATCCGATCTTCCGGACCGTCGCGTACTTTTCCATGGAGATCGGCATCATACCGGAGATCCCGACCTACTCCGGGGGGCTCGGCGTCCTCGCAGGGGACATTCTGAAGAGCGCGGCGGACCTCGGCGTGCCGATGGCGCCGACC
>DAIPHL010000198.1:0-3179 GCA_036771375.1 Synergistaceae bacterium
GGTCGGCGAGGCCGAAGCGGCGAATCTGAGAGGCCGACACGTAGATATCGTTATTGCTCGGAAGAAGCCCGGACGGGCGAAGAAATCCGTATCCCTCGGGGAGGCACTCGAGCGTACCGCCGCCGAAGCGGAAACCCATCTGTACCGCCTGCGCACCCAAGGTGCTTACGATGAGATCGTCCTTCCGCAGGGTCGTTGGGCTCGCAACCCCCAGCTCCTTCGCCACCTTGCGAAGCTCCGTGATCGACATCGCCGCAAGCTGGCCGAACACCAGCCGAGGAGCGAGAGTCATCTTCTGTTCCGTTGGTTCGGCGACGACCACAGGCGGCGAGCTCGGCTCGATGATCTCCTGCGGCCCCATGACGTCGTTTTCCGTCGTATTGTTCATTTTTTCTGACAGGCCCTCCAGTCAAACACAAGTTTCATCATAAATTCTTTTATCTCCTTTTATCCTTTCATCTCCGTTCCCAATCCGCGGAGAGATCTCCACTTCCCAAAAAGACATCTGCGCTTGCCTCCAACACACCGAAAACCTGGACAGATCGCTCTCTGCCGTTACAAAAGATCTCCACGGAATACCCCCCCGATGGAAGCGAGGAACCGTCCTCCCGCAACAGACAAAACGCCTTGAACCCTTTTGGTTCCGATATGCGAAAGACGTCCTCCTGAATGGAACGCCCTTCGTAATTCCAAACGACCTTCAGAGAATCGCCTACCCTGCCCTTGGAATAATTGAACCGGAGACAAACCTGCTTCGAACCTCCCGGAAAGTCCTTCCCGGGATGAAGGGGGTTCATCTTTTCATCCAATTCATCGCAAATCTGGACGTTATCCACCTGAAAGGAACCGGCAACGACATTGCCGACACGGAAACTCCACGATAGCAAAAACATCAGAACCAGAATAAAGACACCCAGCAAAACCAGAGAATCGGCATTCTCGCTCCTGGATTTCTTAGTCATTATAGACCACCTTTCAAAACTGGCAAGTCCCATTCCTTGAAAAAAAAAAGAGGGGGGCAATTTCAAATTTTTCAAAATCCCTCTTTTGCCAGTTTTTCAAGCGACGAGCGAACATTCAAGTGTCCGTCCAGAGGGATCCCGTCGACCGAAAGAGTTCTCTCCTTCGTACGTCCGTCGACCGCCCCACTTTCGGACAGTGCTTCCAGCATCCGACGTTCTTCCTCCTCGGTCTGTCCCAGCCAGCGCCCCTCGACGAAGGAGAGCGCGGCGACGAGTGCGTAAGCCCCCCAGTTCGACACGTCGACCGGGATACAGACGTCCGCGCCGACGACGCAAAGACAGCGTGAAAAATCCCTCATGAGAACCGACAGCCGGTCGGTCAGGCAGCCCATGCCGACCTCGTTCCCCCCGTCTCCGACGGCGATCACGGGAACAAGTCCGCGCAGGGCGTGCGCATCCAGGGGGGATGTCCAGTCCGAGATATCCTCGCCCCGCATATTGTAATACATGCCGTCGGCGGCGCGCCCCAACCGCTCGATGTAGACCAAAAGCTGAGGCCACTCCGAAGGATCGTCCGAAGCGACCAAAACACACTCCTCCGGAAAGTCCAGTACCTTGGCGCACACCTTCAGAGAGTCCAGACAGACACGGTCGGTCCATATCCGGACATCACGACCGAGCCACAGAAGCGCCCTCGCCAGAACCGCACTACCGGGCGGCCCGTCCGTCTCCGCAGCCGACGCGGAGGGAACATAAAAGCCCGAGATCACCGCGATCCTCTTTTTTCCCCGAAGGAGATCGAGCGAACGTTGCCAGAGATCGTCGCGACAGAGGCAGGAAGGACCACGTCCCGTTACCCCGGAAGCCGCGATCTTCGAAAGACGCTTCGACACGCTCGACGGCAGGACGGCTCTTTTACGGGAAATGTCTTTATTCATATCCCCAGGATGTCGACGAGGCTCATCATATCGGCGTCGAGCGCTTTTTTCCTCTCCCAGGCATCCTGCAACGGCGTGGTGACGATCTTCCCGCAGATCCTGCCGACCATCACCCCGGACTCTCCTCTAAGAAGGGCTTCGACCGCACCTCCGCCGAGGCGGGACGCGAGAACCGCGTCGAAAGAGGAGGGACTGCCACCGCGCTGAATATGACCCAGAACGGTGATCCTGGCGTCGTACCCGCCGGTGTCCTTCAGGCGAGATGCCAGGTCCGAGGCGCTCGCAACCCCCTCCGCCAAGACGATGAGGGAATGGCTCTTGCCGCGCGATCTCGCGTAGTTCAGTTTCTCGCACAGAGAATCGAGGTCGAGGTCGACCTCCGGGATCAGGACGCACTCCGCTCCGGCTGCGACAGCTGCCTCCAGGGCGAGAAAACCTGCGTTTCTCCCCATGACCTCCACGATGAAGAGACGCTCGTGGCTCGAGGCCGTATCACGAAGCTTTTGTATGCACTGCAAAGCCGTGTTGCAGGCGGTGTCGAAACCGATCGTGCAGTCGGTCCCCGCCATGTCGTTGTCGATGGTCCCCGGTATGCCGACGACGGGAAATCCCAGCTTGAAGAGTTCGTAGGCGCCGTGAAACGACCCATCCCCACCGATCACGACAAGAGCGTCGATGTCGTACTCCCTCAGACGCTGCAGACCTTCGCGAACGCCTTCCGGTTTCATGAAACGTTCGCATCTCGCCGTCCGGAGTATCGTGCCGCCGCGATGGATGATCCCGCCCACCGAGCTCACGGTGAGCGGAATGACATCGCCCTCCAGCAGGCCTTCGAAACCCCTTCGGAAGCCGATGACCTCCTTTTCGTTGTAGATGGCCGTGCGAGTAACCGCCCTGATGGCGGCGTTCATACCGGGGGCGTCTCCGCCGCTCGTCAGTACGCCGATTCGCTTCAACCTGTACTCCCCCCTATTTTTTTTGGAGCTCCTCTATGCGGGCGTTCACCTCTTCGAGCTCCCGGTTTTTGGCCGCCAGTTGAGACTCGAGATCGGACTTCTCCTTCGCGAGCTTCTCGACTCGCCTGAGGAGTCGATCGACCTCGATTCTGTCCGCCGCGGTCCCGGACATCGAAGCGTCATCCTCCCGCCCCTTCACGTCCCAGGTAAACCGGATATCCTTGCCGTCCGACACCGGACTCGCCGCACCGCTCATGACAAACCGCAATGTCACATCCTTTTTGAAAAAGGACTCCCCCGTCTTCTCGTCGTACCCGCCGACC
>DAIPHL010000199.1:0-2995 GCA_036771375.1 Synergistaceae bacterium
GGTCGGCGAACCAAACGTCTCCGAGAAACGTACGGTTCTTCCCCCACAGCCTTTCCCGGTCGCCGGGAGGTGGCGTGTACGCGCTCCATGGATCGTCCACGGTGGAGAGGTTCAAGGGATTTGCGAGGGTCTGTCCGGCGTGGTCAGTCATAGCGTATCCTCGGGTCTATCAGACAGTAGAATATGTCGACTAAAAAGACGATTGCGATCAGAAAGGTCGCGTAAAAAATCGTTACGCCCATGATGGCCGTGTAATCTCGGTTGGTGATGCTGGTTACGAAGTGGACCCCCAGGCCGGGGAGGGCGAAGATGCTTTCGATCACGAACGAACCCGTGATCAGGTTTGCGATGGTCGGCCCCAGAACGGTGACGACCGGAATCATCGCGTTGCGCAGAGCGTGTCTTACGACGACGTTGAACTCGGACAGGCCTTTCGCCCTCGCCGTTCGGATGTAATCCTGCCCCATGACCTCCAGCAGGCTGCTGCGAGTCAGCCGGGCCAGAAAGGAGAGGGAATAGCCTCCGAGGGCGAGCATGGGGAGGATGTAACCTTTCCAGCTGTCCACGCCGAATGTCGGCAGGAGTCCCAGTCGGTAGGAGAAGATGTACATGAGCATGGTGGCGATGACGAAGGAGGGGATCGTGACGCCGAGCGTCGCGACGGCCATGACGGTCATGTCCTGCCAACGCTCGTTCCGAAGCGCTGCGTAGATTCCCATCGGCAGAGAGGCCAGAATCATGAAGACGACGGTGAGGGCGCCGAGTTTACCCGATATGGGAAATCCGCTCGTGATGAATTCACCGACGCTTTTCCCCTTGTACTGGTACGATACGCCGAGGTCTCCTCTGGCGAGATCGTAGAGGTAGTAGGCGAGTTGAAGCGGAACTGGCTTGTCCAGATGGTACTTCTTGTTGAGGGCGGCCTCGACGGAAGGGGAAAGCCCTCTGTCGGAGGTGAACGGTCCTCCCGGTATCGCGTGCATCATGCAGAACGTCAGGCAGATCAGAACGAGCAGGGTCAACAAGGACATGAGAAATCGTCTCAAAACATATCTTGTCATATTGGACTCCTCCGATGCCGTAGTAGATGACGTGATCCAGGCAAACAGACGGTTCTCGATCGCATCGATGCTACGTCTGTCGCCAGATGGCGTCGATGTCAGAGGGTTTCGATCACGCTGCTTTCCTTTGGAGTGCATCCGATCCTTTCGAGATGCTCTGCCAGGGTCTTTAGCCCCTGCCGTATCGAAGTCAGATGGGGCGGGAAGGCGGTGTCTACGATGAAAAGAGCCTCTTCCGTCTCCTCCGTCACGGCGGCCAATCTCGTGTCCCGATGGTTCCAGAGCCAGCAACAGACCTTGGATTCGTCCGCGTAGAGGATGTTCTTCGGATCGACGCTCACCGTCTCGCCTCCATCCCCGAGCGGAAGGAATTTTTCTCCCTCCCTTCCGTATCGCAGGGTCATGGTTCCTTCGACGCGCGAGGTGTCGTGTGCCCCCATGGGGAGGGAGGTCAGCACGGAAACGCAGTTGTAGCAGTCCACGACGCTTGAAACGCTCCACATCTCCTGTCCCTTTACGACCCGTCGTGTGAGAGCCTCCAGTGACGAGCGGTATTTGCTGGGTTTGACTCCCATCGCGCCGTAAACGGCGCGCCATTTTGCGATATCGGGTTGGGCGGAGATGTTTTCCTCCGTGACGCCACGCTCCGCGAGGTTTTGTGCGAGACTTTTCTTGAGGGCGTCGACGTGGGGGTGGTTCTTTCGTACCTTCACATCCGCGATCAACCATCCGATTTTCGCCGCGGGGTAATCGGCCGCGACCTTCGGGTCGATCGTGATACCTTGAAACGCCATGTCATTCCCTCCCGTTTTTAAAAAAGATCAAAGAGATATCCCCTCGGTGATATATCTACGCTCCGGCGTGCGTCTCCTGTGCCGAGGACGACTTTTCTTCCGGGGGCGTGCCCGTTGGGTCGAAATCCCGGCTCAGCTGGCCCAGGTACTTCATGTTTTCTATGGTGTGCCGGATGTGACGTGCCATGCTCTCTCTGGCGTGCGGCACATCTTTCTCCGCGATGGCGCGGACGATTTCTCCGTGCTGCGCCAGGATCAGGTCCCTCCACCCCGGTCTGGTTTGGGGCATCCGAATCCGCATGGAGGTGACCCCTTTTTCGATGATCGATTTCAAGCTGTCGTGGACTCTGACCAGCAGGATGTTGTCGGTCGCGTGAAAGATCTCGCTGTGGAGGACGGAGTTCCAGTAAGCGCCTCTCTCCGGCTCCTTGTCTCCACCGCACAGCCGTGTCTCTCGCATTTTTACCATGCACTCCTCGAGTTTCTCCACGTCGCTTTGTTTTCGCCTTGCCGCCGCGATGGCGGCAGCCGCCGGATCGACGATCAGGCGGAGCTCCATCGCCTTTCCGAGCACTTCGGAGGGGGGCCCGACCGGGACGATCTCCATGAGGTAGGAGAGTTCCTCCCCGCGGGACTCGTTCACGTATATGCCCTGGCGATTTCGTATCTCCAGGATGCCCATACCCTCCATGGCGATGAGGGCCTCCCTCAACGACAGGCGACCCAGTCCGGTGAGCTCCGCCAGCCTTCGCTCCGTGGGCAGTTTCCCCGACTCCACCATGCCGTCCGTGTGGATGACGTTCATTATCTGTCTGATTGCTTTCCTTCTCGTTTCGTTCAAATCGATTCCCCATTCCGAGCCGGAATTTTTCGCCCTTTGTGTGATTTGAACCCCGGTCTCTCGACGCCGAACCGCGATTCGCCGGTTTAGGGGCGCCGTATGCAGAAGAATGTGTGAAGTGCGATTATTATGCCTCGAACGGGCGAAAGAATCAAGGGAAAGCGCATGTTTGCCGTTCTCGCACGAGATCGGTATCATGAAGAGGAGACGAGCGTTTTTCCCGTACGGTACGCTCGCTCAAATTGGCGGGGCGCCCCGGAGAACGCCGAAGAGGGGCCGCGCAACATGGCGCGCCGACC
>DAIPHL010000200.1:0-2939 GCA_036771375.1 Synergistaceae bacterium
GGTCGGCGCCCGCGAAGAGCAGGATGACCCCGTTCGCAAGGTGAAAGGCGTCCATCCCGGAGGAGGTCCCGAACGCCCAGGCGGTGACGAGCATTCGGAGATATCCGAGGGGTTTGCTCGACAACGAAAGGATCGATATGGTAAACGACACGCCGCGTGCGCTCTTTACCGAGAGAATCCGCGACAAGGCGTTGTGTACGAATCCGAGTCCGGGTATACGCAAGAACGCCCCACACCTCTTTGCGCTTTTACTTTTTTCGAAGGCGTCCCCCGCGGGGGACGGTGAACACGTCTATCTCCAGGTCTTGAATCCCTTTCCAACCACTTCGCTCGCCTCCGAGACGACCATGAAGGCCTTCGGCTGGTTTTCGGCGAGAAAGCGCTTCAGGTCGACGGATTGGCGCCGGGTCAAAAGGCACATGAGCATGGGGCGCTCCTCGTCGGAATATCCTCCCCGCGCCTCGATGATCGTCGATCCGCGGCCGAGCTCGTGCGTGACGAAACGGACCACCGGCTGCAGGTCCTTCGTGATCACGAACACATGGCGGCGCCGGTCGAAAGAGGCGATCACGTTGTCTATGGCGACGCTGGAGGCGTACACGCCGACCAGGCCCAGCATGGCGTTTTCGATTCCGACGATGAAGGAGCCGACCCCAAGGATGGCCAGGTTGATGTAGAAGTTGTACTTTCCGACCTCTATGCCGTATTTTTTTTGAAGGTAGAGGACCACGATGTCGAGCCCCCCTAAAGACGCGCCTTTTCGAAGGACCAACCCTCCGCCGAACCCCTTGATGGCCCCTCCGATCAAGGCGATCAGAAGCTTTTGGTCGGTGCGTGGGTACGGTACGTCGGCCAGAAGTCCCATCAACGCCGTGGTGAGAAGGACGCCGAAAATGGTCCAGAGGGTGAGCCGTGGGGAGAGCTCCCGCCACGCCCAGGAGAGCAGCGCGACGTTTGTACAGCCGACGATCAGGGCGATCGAAACGCCCATCGAATAGTTTACGAGCACGGCAACCCCCGTGATGCCGGAATCCGGAAATCGGAAGGGCACGGTGAAGACCATGACCCCGACGACGTATATCACGCTGCCCGCGACGACGGCGACGAACGTGTCCCACTCCGCACGCGCAATCGTCGACGCGCGCCGGAAAAATCTCTTTGCGTCCCTCAGCCCGAATCTTTTTCCGCCCAATGAAAAGTCCTCCATATCGTTGATTCCGGTATCGACCGATGCACGGACTGTCTTCGACAGACCACGACAGGGAAGTGATTATACTCCTTGAAGCGATAAAAGCAATACGGATTCTCTCTCAAATTTCCGGCGCGAGAACGTCCCGCCGTCCCTCTCCCGCACCGAGGGAGCCGCGGGGGCTCCCCGCGGCTAGAGGCTTTGCGGCCGGCGGAGAGACGATTCGCCCGAGTGCGCCGGGTTTCTCGGCCGCCCTGCCGCTATTCGGCCGTTGCGTCCGCCGGGTTCTCGGCGGCGGGCGTTTCCGCCGGGACGTTCTCCTTTTTCTCCGCGGCGGGGGCACTCTCGCTCGTGGATTCTCCTTCGCCGCTCACGCGGATCGAGGGTTCGCTCCGATCCAGGTAAAAGTGCACGTTGGTGTCCTTTCCACGGCGTACGACGGTCGACGGGTTGCCTACGATCCGGAGCTCCGGAGTGGAGAGTTTTCTCGCGTCGATCGTGACGCGAGCCAGGGGAGAGATCCGGATCACGGCCTCGCTCCGGGCCGTGCCGGAGAGGCTCACCACACAATCCCTGTCGACGTGGAGGGCGGGGGAGGGGAACGTCCCCCAGCAAGCGGCGGAGATGCCCGAAATGTTCACGCCGCGCGCCCCGGAAATGGCGATATGGCGCGCGCTGGTCTTCGCGTAAAAGACGCGCGTACTGATGTCCAGCTCCACGACGTTCTGCCCGACGTCCGTGGGGAGATGCGGCTTGCGCGGCACCCTTTGGGCCGTCCCTTCGACGATTCCGAGGAAGGGTGCCTCGCTTCCGACGAAGAGGCGGATTCTGCCGCCGTCGTTCAGAACGAGTTTGTCTATGCGCCGGTACTCGTCCGCCTCCGCCGCGCGCAGGCAAAACAGCGCGAACAGAAGGAGAAACGAGGCGGTGTAAATCCCTGTCTTACGGCAAAGCACTTGATCGCCCCCATCCGAAGATAAACGTGATAAAATCGACAGAGCGCCGGGCGTCCGCCCAGCCCGAGGCCGCTACATGGAGTATAGTATATCATTGCGGGCTTTTTTTCACGACGGGTGGACGGGAAAAGCCGGCCGAAAGAGGAGGCCGAGGAGGCAAATGGCCCTGGAGGCCGGAGGGGAGATGAAAAACGTGAAAAGCCGTTTTCTGCACAGCAATCTCAACGTTTTCGACCTGGACAGGAGCCTCGCGTTCTACGAAAAGGCGTTGGGGCTGAAAGAGGTGCGACGCAAGGAGAAGCCCGAATTTACGCTTGTCTTCGTCGGCGACGGGGTCTCCGACTACCGTTTGGAGCTGACGTGGCTCAGGGATCGCAAGGAACCCTACGACCTCGGGGACAACGAATCGCATATCGCTTTCGCCGTGGACGACTACGAGGCCGCGCATAGACTGCACGAGGAGATGGGTTGCATCTGCTACGAAAATCGTGAGATGAACCTGTATTTTATCGAGGACCCGGACGGTTACTGGCTGGAGATCCTCTCCTCCGACAGGAAGAGCGAATAGAACCGGCGATCGCCGGGGCGCCGCGAGGCGAACACGGCTCCGCTGCACGATGTGTGGCACTTCTGCCCGGACTCGGGGTGGTGCCTCCGTGTCGAATCCGCGCGTTTCCCTCCGGAGGGGAGGCCGCGGATTCGCAAGACAGATGCAAATCGTCTGCACGGGAAAGGGGGCGGCCCTGCAGGCCCGCCCCCTTTCCCGTGCGCGTCTTCGTTATACGCGTATCGCC
>DAIPHL010000201.1:0-2888 GCA_036771375.1 Synergistaceae bacterium
GGTCGGCGCGCCAGAAGCGCCATCTCAGGATCGAGGTCCTCTCGGATTTCCTGGGCGAGAGGGGAAAGCTCGTCGTCGACCTCTTCGCCATGCTCGTCTGGTGCGCGTTCTGTCTGTTTCTCGTGAAAAACGGCTGGAAGATCACGTCGATGTTGTGGCGGCGCGAACAGATGACCGCTGCACTGGAGATTCCCATGGCCCTTACGTACGCCGCCGTTCCGGTGGGTGCTGCGATCATGGCGATCCGCCTGCTGGATGAGATGTCCCTTGGCGTCCGCAGACTGCTTTCGCTTTGCAGGTCGAAACGGGAGGTGGGATAGTGGACATCGCCCTCCTGCTTCTACTTTTGATCTTCTTTCTCGTCATGACCGTCCCGATCGGCATTTCCCTCGGGCTCGCCACGGCGATCACGATGTACTTCAGCAGCCCGGTCCCTCTGACGATGATCGCCCAGACGGCCTTTGCCGGCATCGATTCCTTTCCGCTCCTCGCGATCCCGTTTTTCATGCTCGCGGGGTCCCTGATGGGGTACGGAGGCATATCCAAGCGTCTGGTCGGTTTTGCGGAGAGCCTGGTCGGTTTTATGATCGGCGGACTCGCCATGGTCACAATCACGGCCTGCATGTTCTTCGCGGCCATCTCCGGTTCGGGACCGGCGACCGTCTCCGCCATCGGCTCTTTCATGATTCCGGCGATGAAGGAAAAACGGTACGGAGGACCTTTCGCCGCGGCTCTTTCCGCCGCCGCCGGCTCGATCGGCGTCATCATTCCCCCTTCGATTCCCTTCGTGATCTACGGCGTCGTCTCCGGCGCCTCCGTAGGCGAAATGTTTCTCTCCGGCGTGATGCCGGGGCTTGTGATCGGGACGTCCCTGATGGCCTACTCCTATTTTGTCGCGAAAAAGAGGGGATATCCCTGTTCGAATAAGCCGAGAGATCTGAAGAACCTCTGGCTCAGTTTCAAGGATGCCGTCTGGGCCCTGCTCGTTCCCGTGATCATACTCGGCGGTATCTACGGCGGGATATTCACTCCCACGGAGGCCGCGGTCGTCGGCATCGTGTATGCGATGATCATCGGGAAGTTCGTCTACAGGGAGCTCGACTTCAAGATGTTGCGGGAAGCGTACAAGGATACCGTGGTCGTAAACGGCGCCACGACCTTCATGTTGGGACTCTCCATGGCGTTTGCCACCTACCTCACCATGGAGGAGATACCCGTTCGGGTCGGGGCTTGGATCGTCGGGGTTTCGAGCTCCAAATACGTCGTCCTGCTGATGGTGAACGTCATGTTTTTGGCCGTTGGCTGCTTCATCGACAACATTTCTTCGATGATCATCCTCACGCCGATCTTTCTCCCGGTGATGGTCAAACTTGGCGTCGAGCCCGTGCATTTCGGGCTTTTCATGACGGTTGCGCTTGCGATCGGCTTCATCACACCGCCGTACGGGGCCAATCTTTTTGTCGCCTCGGCCGTCTCCGGGGAGAGGATAGACGGGATATCGAAGGAGATTTTTCCGCTGGTCGCCGTCATGATCGCGTGCCTGATGCTCTTCACGTACTTTCCGGTCTTCAGCATGGGGCTGGTCGACCTTTTTATGAGATAGGGAGGATTTTTCACAAGTGATAGGTAAAGTCAAACTACCGAACGAAAAATTGAGCGGGATAAAGATGGGCGGGGGAATCCGCGACATCATGGATCTCGCGAACAGGTTGGAAAAAGAGGGAAAGCGGATATATCATCTGGAGATCGGCCGCCCGGATTTCGATTCGCCGAAGGTCGCGAAGAGGGCCGTCATCAAGGCGATTGAAGAGGGACACGTGCATTACGCCGACATGCGCGGTATCGAAGAGCTGAGGGCCGCCTTGTCCGAAAAGCTGAAAATCGAAAACCGCATGGACGTCGCTCCCGAAAACATCCTCGTCACCGTCGGCGCCGCCGCGGCTCTCAGTACCGCCGTGCTCTCCATACTGAACGGCAGAGACGAGGTCATCGTTCCTACGCCCTGTTTCCTGTCGTATCCGGCGCTCTGCTGTATGGCCGGAGCGAAGATGGTTCCGGTGCCCTGCCGGTTCGAGAACGCGTTCCAGCTCGATCCCGTCGATCTGGAAGCGGCCGTCACCGACAAGACCAGGATGCTGATCCTGAACAGCCCGAACAACCCCTCCGGTGCGGTGTTTCGCCGCGACGTCCTCGAGGCCGTCGCACGCATCGCGGTCGAAAAAGATCTGATCGTGCTCTCCGACGAATGTTACGAAAGGTTCGCCTACGAGCGCGAAGCCGTGAGCATCACCTCGCTTCCGGGCATGGAGGAGCGCACGATCACGGTGGGTGCGTCCTCCAAGACGTACTCCATGACGGGGTGGCGGATCGGATACATGGCGATGCCGGAGTGGGTGACGCCTCACGCCAACCGAACCCATCTCTTCATGAACACGAGCGCGACGACGTTCGCCCAATACGGTTACATGGAGGCGCTTCGTTGCGCGGAGCCCGACGTCGAGGCGATGATCGGCGAGTACAGGAGGAGAAGGGACTTTCTCGTAAAGAGCCTCGAGGAGATGAAGGGGCTGGAGATCGTAAAGCCCGAGGGGGCGTTTTACGTCTTTCCGCGCATCGCGAAAACCGGCATGACGGACGTCGAACTGTGTGCCTACATCCTGGAGGAGGCCGGGGTCGCCATCGTACCGGGGGAGGCATTTGAAATGCCCGGTTTCGTGAGGCTTACCTACTGTAAATCCATGGATTACCTGGCGGAGGCCATGGAAGCGATGAAAAAAGCCATGGCCAAGCTGTAGGAGGGAGAGCGCCGATGAGCCCTTCCCTTTTTGTCCGAGGCGCTTCCATCTGGACCGGGGACGAGAGAAAGCCTCGTGCGGAGGCACTTTGGA
>DAIPHL010000202.1:0-2881 GCA_036771375.1 Synergistaceae bacterium
GGTCGGCGCCGGCGCCTACTACCACGACATCGGCAAGCTGAAACGTCCCCTTTATTTCGTGGAGAACCAGTCCTTCGGGGACAACATCCACGACCGCCTCGCACCGCAGGAGTCCGCGCGGATCATCCTGCAACACGTGCCCGACGGACTTGCGCTCGCCGACGAGTACAAGCTTCCTCCCGCCATCAAGAACTTCATCTCCGAACACCATGGCAAGACCTTCCTGAGCTACTTCTACCAGAAGGCGCTCGCCGCCGACCCGGAGGCCGCCTCCAAGCTCGACAAGGCGGACTTCACCTATCCGGGGCCGATTCCGCAGTCCAGAGAGACGGCGCTTTTGATGTTGACCGACTCCGTCGAGGCGGCTCTGAAGTCGCGCAAGGAGCCCCTGGTCGGTCGCCAGGAGCTGGATAAACTCGTCGGGGACGTGATCGACTCGAAGATTCTGAGCGGCCAGTTCGCCGACGTCGAATTCACGCTGAAGGACCTTTCCGCCATCAAAAACGCCTTCGTGGATGTTCTCATCTCCATGCACCACACCAGAGAGGTGAAACCGATCGCTCCCAGCGAGGAGGAAGCGTCTCCTCCGGAGGCGGCGCCCCTCGAAGCCGACCATGCGCCTCGTGTTTGACGTCGTCGTCGGAGAGGATCTCGAGGAACCCCGGCCGGAGCCGGACTACGAAGCTCTCTCCGCGGCGACGGGCGATTTTCTGGCGTCCGCCGGACTCGATTCGTATCCGAGGTTGCGCGTCTGCCTCTCCTATGTCTCCGAAAACGGGATCCGACTTTTGAACCACCGCTATCGGAAGATGGACGAGCCGACCGACGTGCTCTCCTTTCCTCTGTGGGAGGAGGAAGGGCGTTTCTCGCCCCCCGAGGGCTGGGAGGAGCTTCCGCTCGGCGACGTGGTCCTCTGCCCTCGATACATCCGCGAGAGTGCACGAAGGGAAAATATGGATTATAATGGAGAGATAATACTTGCCTTGGTTCACGGAATCCTGCACCTGACGGGTTTCGATCACGACAGTGAAGAGCGGAAGCGCGCCATGTGGGACGCGCAGGCGGTCGTCGTCGGGGCGTATTTCGATCGCAAAGAGGAAACGATCCGAGGAGGATTGATGTCGGAGTGAGTTCTGATATAGTTGGCAGTATCGGCCTGCTGTTGTTGTTTCTGTTGATATCGTTCTACTTCAGTTCGATGGAGACGGCCATAACCGCGGCAGGAAAGGTCAAGCTGAAATCGCTGGAACACGTGTACCCGAACAGGAAGAACGCCTTTCAGTGGCTCGGAGAAAACGTACAGAGGGCGCTTACCGTGACCCTTGTGGGAAACAACATCGTCAACATCGGGGCGAGTGCCATCGCCACCACCACGGCGACCGCCTTTTTCGGCACGCGGGGGCCCATCATCGCGGTGACCGTGATGACGACGCTGATCGTCATCTTCTGCGAGATTCTGCCGAAGAACATCGCCATCACGTACAAGGAACGGGTCCTGTACCATTCGATTCCGATCATGCGGGTGTGGAGCTTCCTGCTCTCACCCTTCATCTACATCGTCCAGCGCGCGGTCTGGTTTCTGGGGCGTCTTCTCGGCCTCAACCTCGAGACGTACAAGCCCTTCATTTCGAGGGAGGACGTCGAAAGCATGGTCCACGCGAGCGGAGAGAGCGGTGCGCTCGAGGAGGACGAGCGCCGGATGATCAGCGGCGTCATCGCCTTCGAGGAGACGAGGGTATCGGAGATCATGGTGCCCAGGACCGATATGAAGACGATCCCCTCCGACACCACGGTCGAGGACGCGTCGAAGGTCTTTCTCGAGACCGGGCATTCCCGCATTCCCGTGTACGAGAGGGAGATCGACAAGATCAGCGGTGTCCTCTATGCCAAGGATCTTCTCGGCCCCTTGAGCTGCGGAATTCTGGGCGAGCTCGTGGAGAGCGTCAAGCGCAAGCCGCTTTTCATCCCCGAGACCCTGAAGACCGACGAGGCGTTCGAATTGATGAAAAAATCCCAGACCCACATCGCGATCGTCGTCGACGAATACGGTGGGACCGCCGGGATGATCACACTTGAAGACCTTCTCGAGGAGATCGTGGGCGATATACAGGACGAGTTCGACGACGAGACACCGGACCTTCTGCAGGAGGACGAGGGCGTCTATCTGGTGCAGGGTCATGTGAACCTGGAGGATCTTTCCGAGATGCTGGGCTATCCGTTCGAGTTCGAGGACGTGGACACCGTGGCGGGGATGGTTCTCTCCCTGCTCGGCAACTTCCCGAAGGAGGGCGAGTGCGTCCGCTTCGGGCCTTGGAACATCTGTGCCGTAGAGGTCCTCGACTACCGCATCCTGCAGGTTCGTATGACGCTGGTCGGTTACGACGAGAACAAAAAGGACGACGAGGCGTCATGACGCGTTCGCGCACGCGTTTGCCTGCCGGGAGGGACCTCCCTTGACGGCGTCCGGGGCGATGGCTGACTACTGGCGTGCGTTTGGCACGACACCGGAGGCGCTGCTCGCCTGCGCGGGAGAGTTCGCTCGGCGCGCGTACGCTCCGTACTCCGGATTTCCGGTGGGCGCGGCGATCCTTGCAGAGGACGGACGCATGTTCGGCGGCTGCAACGTCGAAAACGCCAGCTTTGGGATGACGATCTGCGCGGAACGCGTCGCCATGTCCTCCGCCGTCGCTGCGGGGTGCAGAAAACCGCTCGCCATCGCCGTGCTCTCCCTCCGAGCGGAGTTCTGCCCACCCTGTGGAGCGTGCCGGCAGTTTCTGGCGGAGTTCAATCCCCATATGGACGTTCTGCTCTCGGGGAACGGGTCCATGCGCTTCCATCGCCTGGGCGCCCTCCTCCCCCCGTGCCATCCCTCACGGACCGC
>DAIPHL010000203.1:0-2880 GCA_036771375.1 Synergistaceae bacterium
GGTCGGCGACGACGATCGGCCTTGTCGCAAACGCCGTTTTGGTTCTCGTGAAGTACGCAGCCGGCATACTCGGAGAGAGCGGCGCCATGATTGCAGACGCCACGCATTCGTTATCGGACATGATCACCGACGTTGCAGTTCTTTTCGGCTTCCATTACATAGACAAACCGGCGGACAGCTCTCACAAATACGGACATGGGAAAATCGAAACGCTCTCCGCCGCTTTTTGCGGGGGAGCTCTCTTTCTCGCCGCAGTCGGCATCGTTCTTCCGGCGTGTCTTGAGATATACGAAACCATCGTCCGAAAAGCCGTGCTCACGCCTCCCGGATGGACGGCCCTTTCGGCAGCCATCCTGTCCGTCGCGGTAAAGGAAACCCTTTATCGATACACCGCTCTCTTCGGCAAAAAACTAAACAGTCCGGCTCTCATCGCAAACGCTTGGCATCACAGGTCCGACGCCCTGTCCTCGATCGGGACCGGATTGGGCATCGGAGGCGCTATTTTAGGTGGGACGTCCTTTGCCGTATTGGATCCCGTCGCCGCCCTGATCGTGGGGCTGTTCGTTCTGAAAACCGCCTGGGAGATCACCCTGGCCAGTCTGAACGAGCTGATAGAGGCGTCGATCGGAGAGGACGGAGAGAGGGTCATCCGGGATATCATCGTTTCACAAAACGGGGTCCTGGGCTTCCACGCGGTCAAATCCCGCAGGATCGGCTACTACATCGCGATTGAGGCGCACATTCTCGTCGACGCGGGGTTGGGTATCGTGCAGGCACACGATATATCGACGCATCTGGAGCGGCGTTTGAAGAAGGAGTTCGGACCGGCGACCCATGTGACGATCCACGTGGAGCCGAACGATCGTCGTAAGGACCGCAAGGACAGGGAGGTCTGACCTTGCATTGGAGCGGGTTCGCGGCGGAACGTTTCGGCAACGTCTTCACGGGGCTGCCCATCGCGGGAAGTCTGTTCAACGCGGGGATGATCGTGTTGGGAACGATGATCGGGCTCTCGATAGGCGATCGCCTCCCGAAGCGCGTGACGGATTCGCTGATGTCCTCGATCGGTGTATTTGTCATCTACCTCGGTCTTGGAATGGCGAACACGTCCACCGCTTTGTTGACAACGCTCTTCGCCTTCGTAGGAGGAACGGCGATCGGCGAAATCCTGAACATTCACACCTCTCTCGAACGCCTCGGCGAATGGATGAAAACGCGTCTGCGGATGAAGGACGCACGATTTGGAGAAGCGTTCATCACGGTGTCACTGATCTTTTGCACCGGCTCACTCGCCATATTGGGCTCCATAGAGGAGGGATTGGGGCATTTTCCCGCGATGTTGATCACAAAGTCGCTCATCGACGGTGCCTCGTCGATGGTCTTTGCGATATCCCTCGGCGTGGGAACCGCTTTTGCGGCACTTTCCGTGCTGGTTTATCAGGGGAGCATCACCCTCGTGGCGAGCGCGGCGGAGTCGATCGTGCAGCAGCCGACCGTGGACGCGATGACGTCGGTCGGCGGCCTTATGGTGGTCTGTATCGGCCTCGATCTGCTCGGCGTGGCGAAGATCAGAACCGGCAACCAGCTCCCCGGTATCGTTCTTGCCGCGCTCATCACCCTGTTCGTCCGATAAGGCCCGGTCGATCCGTCATGGAGGAAAAAAACGGCAGAACCACCGAAAATCGAAGGATATGCTGGGTCATCACCGGCGCAGGACATTTCCTGCTTGAAAGCATACAGGTCCTCTCGTCCCTTCGCTCCGTCGACGTCTACCTCTCAAGGGCCGCCTCGGAGGTCGCAGCGAGATACTCCGTGCTGAAGGACCTGAAAGCGCTCGCTGCCAATCCAGGGAAAGGCGAGGGAAGGAGCGGCGGCATCGGACTTTTTTTCGAGACGGACTACAGCGCTTCGCCGATCGTCTTTTTTTCGTCCGGGCGCTACCGCGCGCTCGTCATCGCCCCCGCAACCGCAAACACCGTGGCCAAATGCGCGCTCGGCATCGCGGACTCGCTCGCGTCGAACTGTTTTGCCCAGGCGAACAAAAGTCGGCGGCCGATCGTGATCCTCCCCACGGACACCGAATCCCACGTGCTCTCACGCGCTCCTTCCGGGAGGGCGATAGACATATACCCCCGTTCGATAGACCTCGAGCACGCAAAACGCTTGAAAACGTTTCCCTCCGTCTCGGTGCTGCAATCGCCGGACGAGCTCTTTGCGGCGGCGAGATCGCTTTAAACTCTCTTACACCCGACGCGGGAGGGACATACGACGAGTAAAACGGAGACGACGACGAGGATTGCGGCCACCAGGATCGGCAAAGTCAGAGATTCTCCGGCGAAAGCCCACCCGAGAATCACCGCGACGACAGGGTTGACGAACGTATGCGAAGCGACCTTTGCCGCGGGCTGGCTCCTGAGGAGGAACACGAAGGAGGAGTAGGTGTAGAGGGACCCCAACAGAGTCAGGTAGAGGAGCGCGGCGACGGAGCGCAACGATACCCGCGACAACAGGGAAAACTCTCCGCTTGCCGCGGAGACCGAGAGAAGGACGACGCCCCCCGCCAGCATCTGCATACCGGAGGCCATGGACGAATCGGCGTGGGAATCCCCGGTGGTCGACAGAAGAGACCCGTAGACCCACGACAGGCTGCAGACGATCAGACTGAGGGCCGATACCGTATACATCGAACGGGAGACTTCCTTGCCCGCGATCGCGGCATCCGCTCCGTTCAGGATGAGCAGCGCGCATCCGGCAAAGCCGATGACCTGCGCGAGGACGATCCTTTTCGTGGGGCGCGGCCCGCCGAAGAAGAGCCAGCTCATCACGACGAAGATCGCCGGCTCCATGGAGAAGAACAACGCCGTGACCGAACTGAGAACG
>DAIPHL010000204.1:0-2823 GCA_036771375.1 Synergistaceae bacterium
CGGTTTTGCTCAGCGGCAGCGAGACGGTCTACGTAAACGACAGGCAGGCGGGGCGAATCGGCGATCCGGTCGGATGCGGCGGTACCGTTGCCGGCCCCGGGTCGGAAAACGTCCTTTGCGGTTCTTGAGGCCTTGAGGCGAGGTGGTGTAATTGCTCGGTTCTCTTGGAGAGATTGTTTTCGAAGTCTCTTCGAACATGGTGATGACTTTTGACGATTTTGAGCGTTCTTCTTCGGCGAGACTATCTTTTCACGAGCTACAGGGGCGCAAGCCTCTCGGGGAATTTGTAGGGCCGGATGTCGAGACAATCTCTTTCAAGATTCGCCTCTCCACATACGAGGGCGTCGATCCGACCCAAAAAATAGAAAAACTGAGAGACGCAAGAGACGAGGGGATCGCGCAACTTTTTGTACTGGACGGAGCTCCGCAGGGCAAAGGCTACTGGTTGATCGAAAACATCTCGGAATCGCCCAGATTCTTCGACAATCGAGGAAGGCCGGCGGTCATAGAGTGCGACATCACGCTCAAAGAGTACATGGAAACGAGGTGATCGGATGGAATATGACGTCCTTGGAACGCGCGGATCCATTGATTTCGGGGCAACAGGCACGGCGGAAGTGCTGCAAAATGTGAGGACGCTGCTTTGCACCGTAATCGGTTCCGTGCCGCTCGATCGGGCACTCGGCATATCGGCGAGGCTTGTCGACAGACCAATAAACGAAGCGCAGGCAAGAATGAAAGCCGAGATCATACAAGCGATACGCAAATATGAACCCCGGGCCGATGTGCGTTTGGTCATATTCGATGGTGATGCGTCGACGGGCGAATTGTTGCCGAGGGTAAGGGTGAGGATCGATGTCTGATTTGACGGGTTTGAACGAAATCAGTTTTGCTCTGACGGATTCGGCCATAGTGGAACAGAAGATCATCGGCCGGTTTGAAAAAGCGTGGCTGGACGCGACCGGCGAACCATTGACGCTATATCCGGGCGATCCTCGACGTCTCTTGTTGCTGAGCGTCGCCTCGGAATTGACAATCCAACGCAATCTCATCGACTATACCGGCAAACAGAACCTCTTGGCCTACGCGGCCGGCGATCATCTCGATCATTTGGGAGTACATGTCGGTGTACGCAGGCTTGTCAGCAAGCCTGCCCTTACTACGATACGCTTTACCCTGTCGACGAAATTGGCTTCGGCGTATGTTGTGCCGGGCGGGATAAGGTGTACGCCGGACGGCAAGTTGTATTTCGCCACAACTGTGCCGGTGGAGCTGCCACCTGGGACAACGGAAGCGGAAATCCATGCGCGATGCCTTACGGAAGGAACTCTCGGGAACGGTTTTCTAGTGGGACAGATCAATCGATTGGTCGATCCCCTCCCCTGGATTCAGAAGATCGAGAACATCACGGAGACGAGCGGCGGCGCCGACATCGAGGACAATGAAAGTTTTCGCGAACGAATTCAGCTTGCACCGGAACATTTTTCCGTCGCCGGTCCCAAGGGCGCGTATCGATACTGGGCGAAGACGGCGCACGCCGATATCGGAGACGTCGGCGTCTTCGGACCGGAGGACGGGAATATCGAGCCGAGAGTGGAACCCGGCCAGGTGCATATCTATCCGCTTATGAAGAACGGCGATATTCCGACGCAGGAGATCCGCGACCTCGTCTACGACATCTGTAACGCCGAAGATGTGCGTCCGGATACGGACTACGTCTTTGTGCTCGAACCGCTCGTCGTTACGTGCGACCTGTCCGTCGAATACTGGATCGACAGGAAGAACGCGGCGCTGGTCACGACGATCCGAAGAGCGGTTGAAAATGCCGTCGAGGAGTGGATCATGTGGCAACAGGGAGAACTCGGCCGCGATATCAATCCCTCCGAGCTCAACCATCGCATGGTAGCCGCCGGCGCCAAGCGAACGGAGATCCTGTTGCCGGCGTTTACCGTTCTCAAGGGGAACGAAGTGGCAAGGGTCGAAAACAGGGAAGTCCGATACGGGGGGATCGAGGATGGCTAAAAACCTGCATGACCTGTCTTTACAGGACATCCTCCCCTCGTCGATCCGCGACGACTATCAGGTTTACGCGGCGGCAAAAGCGCTCGACCCCGAACTTCAAGGCGTCTCCCGGGACATCCGGGAGGCGCTTATATTATCCCGCATCGACGAACTGCCCGAAGCGGTGATCGATCTGCTGGCATGGCAGTGGCACGTCGACTTCTACGAGTTGGCCAGGACACTCGAGATGAAGCGCAAAGCCGTGAAAGGAAGCATCCGGTGGCACCGGAAGAAGGGCACGGTTTGGGCGATAAGGCAAGCTCTCGCAATGCTCGGCATCGAAAGCGAGATCGTCGAATGGTGGAAAATCGAAGGGGCCGCGCCGTACACATTCGGGGTCAAGGCCGAGATCACGTCGGGGTTCTGGTCGAAGCATCCCGATGCGAAGGACGCCACGAAAGCCATCCGGCGCGCGATCATGGAGTCGAAGTCGACGCGGTCATGGCTGATCCGTTTGGAAACCGTCATCCGGATCGACATGCAGCAACGGCTCTATCACGGCATCGCGACGCTCGCGGGCGGACGGCAATCCCTGTACCCGGAACTGCCGTCCATGGGGGCGGAGGTCATAACGGGCGGGACGGCGACGTTTGAAAGCGGGCGAAAAATCATCGGCACTTCGTTGCCGGAGATGGGTTCGGCCGGGATATACGCGGGCGTATTGGCTCTCTCCGTAAATTTCATAACGATAGGAGCGGCAGAAGGAGGTTAACAGATGGCACAGTACAGCGGACTCATTTTGACGGAAAAAGGGCGCCGACC
>DAIPHL010000205.1:0-2731 GCA_036771375.1 Synergistaceae bacterium
GGTCGGCGGAAGAAAGGTCGCTCTTTTCGGCTCCTACGGTTGGGGCGACGGCGAGTGGATGCGTAACTGGGCCGAACAAATGAAAGGGGCGGGCGTCAAGCTGATGGACGATGGCTTGATCGTGAATGAAGCCCCGGACGGAGAGAGCGCCGACAAATGCGTGGAGTACGGCAAGAAGCTCGCCGCCTTTTAGCGCTTTTTACGTTTTTTGTAGATTTCAGCCACAAACAGGTTTATTTGCCGATCGTGCAATTTGGAACCTGATAAACTCCCATCCCATATTCCTCACTCACTTCCATTCAACAACACTCTTCGGCGAAGGGGGCCCGGTCAACACGCCGGCGCCCCTTCGCTTTTCGGGCGCTCACCGAAATTTCGGGTTCAGGGGTTTTTTCCGCGTTCTTATGGCCTCGAGAAATGAACTTCCGTACTTTTCGAGTTTTATCCTGCCCACACCCGGCACCGCGAGAAATTCCTCCTCGTCGGAGGGAAGTCTTTGGCACATCGCGTAGAGTGTGTGATCGGAGAATACGATGTACGGTGGGACGTTCTCCTCGTCCGCCAATGTTTTTCTGAGATCGCGCAGAATTTCAAAGAGGGCCTCGTGCGACGTGTCCTCATGCGCGCGTGTGGGCGCCTTTTTTCCTGGCTTTTTTTCATAACGTCTCATCAAAAGCCGTGTCGACTTACTTCCGAGAAAAGGGAAGGTTCTGTCCGTGAAGGAGAGCGTGGGGTGGTCTCCCTCGTCGAAACGCAGATAGTTTTCGGCCACCAGAAAATTCGTCATATCCCTGACGTCACGATCGAGGTAGCCTTTCATCAGGCCCCATGTCGATATCTTATCCAGGCCGAGCGACCGTACATATGCCCGCTTCGAACCGCGCAATACATCGACCAGAACATTCAGACCGAACCGGCCGCCGTCGGTTCGTTCGCCCATACGGAAGACGCAGGAGAGGATTTTCTTCGCTTCGATCGTGACGTCGATCCTTTCGGCGACGGATGTGCAGTTTCCGCAGCTTTCGCAACCGTCGTCAAAGCCATTGTCACCGAAATAACGCAGAATGAAAGACCTCAGGCAGCCACTCGTGTGACAGTAGTCGACCATCGTCTGCAGCTTTCCGTAGCTCGATTGTCTCGTGTCCGGGTCCTCGTTTTTCGATATCAGGAAACGGGCGGTGGCGATGTCTCTTCGGGCGAAGAGGAGAATACAGTCGGATGGAGAGCCGTCGCGACCCGCACGGCCGGCCTCCTGATAATAGCTGTCCATATCCTTCGGCATGTTGTAGTGGATGACGTAGCGGACGTTGGATTTGTCTATTCCCATGCTGAAGGCGTTTGTCGCCACCATGACGTTCGCGCGGTCGTATGTGAAGTCATTCTGGCTCTGCGTCCGTTCGCGTTCGGAGAGGCCCGCATGATACCGAACCGAGAGGCCTCCGTTCTTTCGAAGGATCTCGCAGACATCCTCCACGGTTTTCCGGGTGGAGCAGTAGACGATTCCGGACATATCCGGGAATTTTTTCACGTATTCGAGCAGGAATCGATTTTTGTCCTTCGGGTGTTCGACCTGAAAAAAGAGATTTGCCCTGTCGAATCCGGTTGTCAGGACAAAAGGGGATGTAAGGCCGAGCATGCGGACGATGTCGTTTTGTACCTCGGGCGTCGCCGTCGCCGTGAAAGCCGCGACGACGGGACGCCGTTCCAACGACGCGATCGTCGGGGCGATGTTCAGATACGACGGTCTGAAATCGTGCCCCCAGTGCGATACGCAGTGGGCCTCGTCGACGACGAGAAGGCGAAGGTCCAGCGACCGGAGAAAGTTACGAAATCCGACGTTCTCCAGCCTTTCCGGAGCGATGTAAAGCAGAGAGCAACGCCTCTGCCTCGCCCGGGCGAATATCGAAAGCACGTCTTCCCACGCCACGGAGCTGTTGATCGCGGCGGCTCTGACGCCGTTTTGGACGAGTGCGTCCACCTGGTCCTTCATTAAGGATATGAGCGGAGAGACCACCATGGAGATGCCGCCTCCCAGGATCGCCGGAATCTGATAGCAAAGAGACTTGCCCGCTCCGGTCGGCATGATGCCGAGGACGTCGCGGCCCGCGAGGATCTCGCGAATGATCTCCGCCTGCCCTTTTCTGAACGAATCGTAGCCGAACGTGTCCTTGAGAACGCCTGTGGGAGTTTCGGATTTTTTGGAGCTACACATGTCCTTTGCCGCAAAGCCTGTCCGTTTCGCGCAAATTCTGCATCCCTCGCCCTGTTCACCGTTGTGTTCCGGCATAGTATATCACCGCCTGCGGCTTTTCGGTTTTTCAAAATGCCCAAATGTGTTGCCGGTGCTACAATAGGAGTGATCGATGTACCGATGGGAAGGGTGCGAGGGAAGTCCTGGATGGAAGAGAACACGCGTTTGAAGCTGAAGCTCCTGGTCTCGTATTTCGCCATATACGTGATTTGGGGGTCTACCTATATCGGAGTTGCCATCGCTCTTGAGACGATTCCCGTCTGTTTCATCGGAGGGTTCCGTTTCACGTTCGCGGGGCTGGTGCTGATGGGGTACGCCCTTCGCAGGGGGTGCGGGAAGCCCACTGCGGCCAACTGGAAGGTCGCGACGAAAAGCGGCGTGCTCTCCTTTTTCATCGCCTTCGGCATGATGACGTGGGCCCAAAAATCCGTTCCCAGTTCGGTCACGGCGTTGTTCTTCTCCATGGAGCCGGCGCCGACC
>DAIPHL010000206.1:0-2645 GCA_036771375.1 Synergistaceae bacterium
GGCGGCTGCACGGAGAAGATCCAAGTGATGGGGATAGGGGCGGCGACAAGGCCGATTCTGACCACGACCGAACCCGCCACGACCGGAGGGATGAAGCGTCTCAGGGCCCCAAGCATTCGCGAGGCCCCGATCAGCGCTTCGACCACACCGCCGACGATGACGGCGCCCCACATCGCCGGGAAACCGTAGACGGCGGTCACTCCGCCCATCGAGGTGAGTACCGACGCGGAAGGTCCCTGGACGATCGGGAGCCGGTTCCCGAACGTCACCTGGATGAGGGTTCCAATGCCCATGGCGATGAAACAGGTGCGAATCATCACCGGGATCACCGAATCCGGCAGCCCCGCGAGGGAGACAAACATGCCCGCCCAGATAAACGGGGTGAAATCGACCAACGTCACTTGCCACGCGTAAAAAACGGTCTCAAACCAGGTCTTCGGTTTTTCGTCTATCCCGATAATCGGTTTGATCGTGCTGGCGGGCTGTACATCGAAAATGGGTTGTTCGGGATTATACACGAAGATTCTCCTCTCTCCGCTCGTCGGGCTGCTACAGGAGTCCCGACTTCCGCTCGAAATAGGCGACGACCTTCCCTTTCCTGACGATATAAGGACGCGAAGCTCGGGTCCTCAGCGCTTCCTGAACGTTTTCGGCGTCGATGACGTTCAGGTCGGCGTCGTTGCCGACCGCGAGACCGTACCCTTCGGAAGGGGCGAAGATCCTGGCCGAATTGAAGGTGAGCATGTCGAATATGATGCGAGCCGTACGCGGCGTGTTGTACTGGGCAGTGTAGGCACCCACGAGGCCGTAGTCCAGGGGATCCCCGGTGCCGTAGAGATGGAATCCGTCGCAGATGGTATCCTGCGCCGTGGCGACGTTGATGCCCATCTCGACCATCTCCCGTATCCGCGTGACGCCTCTGGTACGCGGTTCCGCGTCGATGCCCATGATGGCGAGCACCTGCGTGTTCGTACAGATGTTCATTCCGGACTCGCGGATCAGCTCCATGACCTTGCGCGCATGGGACTGGTTCTGGTACGCAATCGACGTGCAGTGTCCCCCGGTGACCCTCGCACCCCAGCCTCTCTCCAGGGTTTTGAACGCGGTATATTCGAGGGAGCGGTCGAACATGTCCTTGGACTGGTCGATGTGCATATCGATCATGGCGTCGTACTTTTCGGCCATCTCGAAGACCATGTCGACATGGGCCCGGGCGTGTTCGTCGAGCCACTCCGCGGCCGGCATGCCGCCGACGACGTCCGCCCCCATCTCCATCGCTTCCCACATGAGTTTTTCCGTGCCCGGATTTCGGAATATGCCCTCCTGCGGGAAGGCGACGACCTGCAGATCGCAGATATCCCGACACTCGTCCCTGGCGGCGAGGACGCCCTCCAGGCCCACGAGGCCGGCCATATTGTCGATGTCGACGTTTGTCCGAAGCTTCGTGGTTCCGAACGCGACGCACTCCCGGATGGCCCGCAGCGCCCGTTCCTTGACTCCCTGTACCGTGTAGTTCCTCTTCAAATCATGCATGATCCGGATCGAATCCTCGAGGGTTTCGACGGAGCTCTCCCTGCCGGAAAGGGCCGTGTAAGCCTTGTCGAAATGCATGTGTGTGTTGACGAAGGTGGGAGCGACGAGACGTCCTTTCACGTCTATGGCCTGCCAAGCGGACTCGTGGACGATCTTCGGCGCGATCTTCGCGTATTTCCCGTCGTCGCCGATCAGAATGTCGTTTATCTCGTCCCTTTCGTCGATCCCAAATATCCTTGCGTTTTGGAGAAGGAGCATTTTGTCACCTCTTTCAAGAAAGATCAACCGGAATATGCCATGTCTTCATGTGACGGGGCCGTAAACGGCCCCGTCCAAACAAAGGGAAAAACGAAACCTCACTCCTCGGCAAAGGCGACGATGCGGCATATGCAGGACTCGCCGCCGATCCAGCGCCACGGGAAACAGCCGATCGTAACGCGTTTTCCAAGGAGCAGGTCGATATCCCCACCGAGGCATTCGGCGTGAATGATGTTCTTCGGGAAGAGGTCGATGTGCATGAGCTGGTAGTCGTCCTCCGGGAAGAAATCGTTCAGTCCCTTGCCGTACTTGCCCTTCAGAAAACGATCGGCCTGCCCGGCCTGCACCGGCATCCAATCCCTGATCTTCGTGTTCATCGGATGGTCCGCGGAGCCGCAGTCGACGCCGAGCCACTTTATCTGCATCTCGGCGCACCACTTCGCGAACTCCATCGTCGGACCGGGGTGTTTTACCATGTAACGGACTTCATCCGCCTCTGGCTGATCCCAACCGTACCTGTGATAGCCGGTGTTGATGATGAGAATATCGCCTTTGCGCACCTCGGCCCTCTCCATGATGTCCTTGGAGGTGTAAATTCCGTAGTCCTCCGCGATGTCCGAGAGGTCCACGACGACACCCGGACCGATCAGGTAGTTCTTGAGGGCGAGACTCGCCATGTCCCCACCGTGGGTGCAGAAGTGGCGAGGTCCGTCAAGATGCGTTCCCACGTGATTGGAGTGGGTCACCAACATGCCGTTGGCGCCGTTCGGAGCCAGGCGTTTGAAGTACTTGACCTGCAGCGGCTCGTACGTCGGCCAGGGGGGCGTCTGGTCGCTCAGCGGTATCCGCCGACC
>DAIPHL010000207.1:0-2583 GCA_036771375.1 Synergistaceae bacterium
GGTCGGCGAGCTTCGCTTCGACGCAAGCAACCAGCACGCCCCGATCGAAAGCCCAGATAAAAGGAGCCCCCTTCTCCGAAAGCGGAGAGGGGGACGGTTTGGCGCCCTGGGGTTCAAGGAGAGTCAGAACGTGTTGCAGCGCGTCGTCTTCTCCAGCGGAAGGCGCTCGGCGTGCTTCGGGCTGGGGACGCTTGATTCGTGAGGGTAGCCCATGGGCAGGATGGCGACCGGGATGACGTTCTCCGGCAGTCTGAAGGCCGACCGCACCTTCTGCGGGTCGAAGTGTCCCACCCAGGTGGTGCCCAGGCCGAGGGCCGCCGCCTCGAGCATCATCTGGGTGGTGACGATGCTCGCGTCGACCTCCCCCATGTCCTTGCCGTCGTAGGAACGTTTCCAGCTTGTCGTATCGTCGTAGCAGACGATCAGGGCCAGGGGCGCGGAGAAATGATAGGGCGTGCAGTCCCTCAGCTTGCCGAGGGACTCCTCCGAGTCGAGCACCAGGATCTGCTGCGGCTGATAGTTGACGGCAGTGGGGGCCAGCCTGCCGGCCTCCAGAACGGCATCCAGCTTTTCATTTTCCACCTTTTTGGGGGCGAACTTCCGGACGGAATAACGCTCCCGCGCCAGTTCCAGAAAATCCATGACGATCCCTCCCGATATTTTTTATCGTTTTGTCGAGGCGTACGCAACCTCCTATCATTTTACAGAAGGGAGTCTTGCGCCGCATGGGCCAATCGGCTTGGTCTTCGGGAGAAGCGCGAGCCCCCGCGCTTCCATCTGCAGGGGCTCGTCGAACGTCACGCGACGGTGTAGTAGAACTTTGTGCTTCCGTTGGCGGGATTCGCGAAGGTATACTCCCAGGCGGCCTAGTGCTTTTTGCCGTCGCTTCCGGCCTCGACGTCGCTCTCCTTCACGATCTTCTCGGTCACCTGGACATCCGTGGGATTGTCCTCCGCCCCAACGATGGTGAACGTGTATTCCACGACGTCTGCGGACACAGGCCCGCCTCCGTCGTCGTTCAGAGTGACGAAGAAAAAGGGGAATTACCATAATGCAATAGGGGGGGGGCGCTTCACATGAAAAGAATAGTCCATATTGGCATAGATGCCCAGATCACGAATTTCATTCCATTCCTCAGTTCTGCATTCGCTACACCCTCCAGTTGGAGATGGCTGCCCTGCCCAGGACGGCAAACTTGGAGCATACAGCATACATATGAGGGTGAACGCACAGCTGGAGCTCGAGAGCAAGTCCGCAGGTGGACACCCTGATGGCTCGCTGCCGACGTCATTTGTTCCCTATCGCTCGCTTTTCCTCATCCGCTTTTCCTCGCCCGACGTTCCGGGGTCGAAGGTGGCGGTGTCCCCCGCCACAACTCATGGGTTCACCGCGTCCCTGTCGGCCTGGGCTTTCATCCTTTCTCCCCTTGACTTGGAGCTCACTCCAAATTATAGACTGCTGTTGTTGTTTTGAAAAAACAAAAGGGAGGTGATTTCGCTGTGAAGAAGAGGTTTTTGGTCGCGTACTTCTCCGCGATGGGGACGACGGCGAGGCTCGCGAAGAGCGTCGCGGAGGCGGCTGGCGCAGAGCTTTACGAAATCAGGCCCAAGACGCCGTACACGTTGGCCGACCTGGACTGGAACAATCCGGGGAGCCGCAGCTCGGTCGAGATGAAGGGCGGTCCCAAGTCCCGCCCCGCCATCGAAGGGCCTCTGCCCGACGTGTCGGGGTACGACACGGTGCTGATCGGCTTTCCGATCTGGTGGTACGTAGCGCCGAGGATCGTCAACACGTTCCTTGAGGGATGCGACCTCTCCGGCAAGAAGATCGCCGTCTTTGCGACGTCCGGCGGCTCCGGCATGGGGCGCACGCTCGACGAACTCAGGCCGTCCGCACCTGGCGCGGTCTGGCTGTCGGGCAGGAGGTTCGGGAATCACGAGTCGGCGTCGTCGCTCAAGGCTTGGATCGATGGACTGTAGCCGGGCCGAAGCGGGGGAATGGCCGAGGGCCGAAAGGAGGGACAGGATGGTGAAGTTTTTGGGGCTGCTGGCTTTTGCCGCGGCGTTTCTTTCCTGCGCGGCGCTTGCTGTGGAGGACAGGAGCAGCTCGATGCCGGCCGACGTGGTTGCCTGGCTTGCCAAAAACGAACTGAACGAATCGGAGAGTGGGAGGAAGGATCAATGAAAATGAAAAAGACAGGTATGACGCTGTTCTCGCTGGTTGCGGCCGCATGTGGGCTTTTCGTGGGAACCGTGTCCGCGTCCGCCGCGGACGGCGGAAAAATCCTGATCGCGTACTTCTCGCGCGCCGACGAGAACTATCAGGTGGGCTACATCGAGAAGGGCAACACGCAGGTCATAGCCGAGGCCATTGCCGAGGCGACGGGCGGAGAACTGTTCCGCATCGAGACCAAGACTTCGTATCCCAGGGAGTACAAGGAGACGACCGAGGTCGCGAAGCGCGAGCGGAACGAGAGAGCGCGCCCGAAGTTGAAGAGTACGCCGCCCGACATCGGCCCTTACGACGTGATCTTCCTCGGTTACCCGAACTGGTGGGGGGACATGCCGATGGCCGTCTACACGT
>DAIPHL010000208.1:0-2573 GCA_036771375.1 Synergistaceae bacterium
CGATCTGGTCGGCGCCCGTTCCGACAAGGCACCGACAGCAAAGGATATGTCGCCTTCGGAGCTCGCCGCGTATCTGGACGCCGACCTTCTGATGGAAAAACCCGTATCCATCCCGGACGAACTCGACGAAGGATTTTTCGGTGGCTGACCCTCTCCCACCTCGTCCCGACATGATCTAAGGAGATGTTCCCCGTTATGGAAAGACCTTTTGTACACCTTCACGTTCACAGTGAATACAGCCTCCTGGACGGAGCCAACAAATGTGCGGACCTCGCCCGAGCGACCGCGGAGATGGGAATGGACGCGGTCGCTCTGACCGATCACGGCGTCATGTACGGTTGCGTCGATTTCTACAACGAATGCAGCAAAGCCGGCGTGAAACCGATCATCGGCTGCGAGGTATACGTGGCGCCGAGCGGGCACACGTGCAAATCGATCAAGGAGCAGTTTCACCTGATCCTCCTCGCCGAAAACGACGAAGGCTACGGCAATCTCGTAAAATTGGTCTCCACGGCCTGTACCGACGGTTTCTACTACAAACCCCGCATCGATCACGAACTGCTCTCGCGCTACGGCAAGGGCCTCATCGCCTCGTCCGCGTGCCTCGGTGGAGAGATCCCGTCGATGATCACTGCAGGAGACGAGGAGGGCGCGCTCTCCCGTGCCATGCTCTACCGCGACATCCTGGGCAAGGAGAACTTCTTTTTGGAAATACAGAGCAACGCCGTTCCCGAACAGGCCCTGGTGAACAAGACCCTGATCGAGATGAGCCGACGCCACGGCTTTCCCCTGATCGCGACCAACGACGCACACTACATGAAGCGATCCGACGCGGAGTGGCACGACGTCCTTCTCTGCGTTCAGACGAACAGCAACGTCAACGACAGGGAGCGATACCGCTTCACGGGAGACGACTATTACTTCCGATCGCCGGAGGAGATGTGGGAGATCTTCGGGAAGGACGTCCCGGACTCGCTCACCAACACCGCTCTTGTCGCCGAGAGGTGCAACGTGTCGCTCAAATTCGGGGAGTACCATCTTCCCAACTATCTGCTGCCGGAGGGAGAGACGCTCTCGTCCCATCTCAGAAAGCTCGCTTCGGACGGACTCTCGACGAGGATGAAGGGAACCGACATTCCGGAGGAGTACTCGGCCCGCCTCGAATACGAATTGGGCGTCATCGAACAGATGGGTTTTCCGGGTTACTTCTGCATCGTCTCCGACATCATATGCAAGGCGAAGGAGAAGGGGATACCGGTCGGACCGGGACGTGGCTCGGCCGCCGGCTCCCTGGTAGCCTGGGCGCTGCGGATCACGGAGCTCGACCCCATCAAACATGGCCTGCTCTTCGAGCGCTTCCTCAACCCGGAGCGAATCAGCATGCCCGATATCGACACCGACATCTCCGACAAGCAAAGGAACGAGGTCATCTCCTATATCGTCGAAAAATACGGATCGGATCACGTCTCGCAGATCATCACGTTCGGACGCATGATGAGCAAACAGGCGGTGAAGGACGTCGGGCGCGCACTCGGCGTGCCGTACGTGGACGTCGACCGGGTGGCGAAACTGATACCGGATCCGTTGAAAACGGGGATCAAGAAAATTCCGGAGGCGCTGAAGAAGATTCCGGACCTCAAAAACCTCTACGACGAAGATCCCCAGGTGCAAAAAATCCTCGATATCGCCTCTCAGATCGAGGGACTTGCCCGCCACTGTTCGCAACACGCCGCAGGGATCGTCATAACGCCCAAACCGACGGTCGACATGACTCCCGTCACCCGGATCGGCGAAAGCCAGATCGTGACGCAGTATTCGATGGAGCCGGTCGAGAAGCTCGGACTCGTCAAAATGGATTTTCTGGGCCTTCGAACCCTCTCGATCATCGAAGGCGCACTGAAAAACATCGAAGCCAGCGGACACGGCAAGATCGATCTGGAAGGAATTCCGATGGACGATCCGGCGACGTTCGAGATGCTTCGGAACGCGGACACCCTCGGCGTCTTTCAGCTGGAATCGAACGGCATGAAGGGGCTGATCAAAAGACTCAAACCCGACCGGTTCGAAGACCTGGTCGCCCTGATGGCCCTCTATCGGCCCGGCCCCCTCGAAAGCGGCATGGCGAACTCCTACGTCGAGCGCAAGCACGGACGGGAGCGGATCGAGTACCCTCACCCATGTCTTGCCGACGCTCTCTCCGAAACGTACGGGGTCATCCTGTACCAGGAGCAGGTCATGCAGTGCGCGGCACGACTCGCCGGGTACTCGCTCGGCGAAGCGGACCTGCTCCGGCGCGCGATGGGAAAGAAAAAGGTCGACGTGATGGCCAAGCAGAGGGCGAAGTTCATCGAGGGGGCGGAGAAAAACGACGTTCCGGCGAACAAGGCGGAGGAGATCTTCGACGTCATCGAGAAATTCGCCGGATACGGCTTCAACAAATCGCACAGCGCCGCATACGCCCTCATCAGCTACCAGACCGCCTATCTCAAGGCACACTACGGTCCCGAATTTCTGGCCTCCTACCTCTCCGCGCAGGTGGGCTCGAAAATGGAGGTCCTCGGCGGTCGCCGACC
>DAIPHL010000209.1:0-2533 GCA_036771375.1 Synergistaceae bacterium
GGTCGGCGGTCGAAAAAGGACCGCGGGGCTCTTTGTCTGAGTTCGTCCGTTCAGGAGACCTTCCTCGCGCCACGATCGTTTCCGGGCACGGGAAGGCGTTTGTTTTGACCGAGGTGCCTACCGGTCTCTGTAGTTTTCCGGCGTAAGGGGAGTGATCGCTCCCATCTCCACGACCTCCAGCACGCTGTCGTATTTGCTGGGGGAACCCTCCGTCGCCTTCCCCTTGTCGAGGAGCTTCAGCTCGGCGAATATCGGCGTTTGGGGTGCGGCGTTCTCTCCGACCGCTTCTTTGTAGCGGGGGAGGAGCTCTCCTTTCGGATCCTCGACCCAGTACGTTTTCGAGGAGCGGAACGGCGAGAACGAGGAGACATCCTCTCCGATGGTCAGGATGCCCACCACCGGTGCGTCTGTAAATTCGATCTCGTCGTCCGACAGTTTTTTCAGCTTGTACATCTCGGCAAACTCTCCCGTGTTCTCGTTGCCCTCGGAGTCGAGCATCGTAATGACGCCGTCTCCCAGTCTGTACGAGATCTTTTCGTCGTTCTGCGCCAGGACGATTTTCGTACCGTCCTCTTCAACGGCGAAGCTGCCCTCCTCGTTGAACATGCCGTCTTTTTCTCCCAGATAGACGTCATGTTTTTGGAAGGTGTTGTCCTCCTTCAATACGACGGTCGTCAGAATTCCCTCGCAGCTGGCACAGGGCAGAAAGCCTCTGTATGTGCCGACCCATCCGTTGGAATTTTCGGCGTTCTCCATGACTGCTGTCTCGGACGTGGTGCCTTTTCCCGCGTCCTGATCCGCCGGTTTCCGCGTGTAATGCGATACCGCGAAAAATAAAATCACCACGACGATTGCCGCCAGTGCCATTTTTGAAAATTTCATGTTTTTTCTCCTTTTTTCACTCTAGATTTGGCACAAATGTGCTTGTATCCCACTATATACAATCGACGTATTTTTATCAAGAGGTTCCCGTCCGTATTCCAGCGGGGACATTTTGCCGCTCGGGATGGCGCGTTTTTATCAACGCGCTGCGATCATTTCGTCACAGTGTCTTCCGGATGATCGAACGAAACTCGGAAAACGTCGCTTTCTCCGCTCGCTGCTTCCATGTTATAGTATATATATTCGACGGTACGGTGCGAAAAGACATATGATGAGGAGGGAGGAGATTGTTCTCATATATCCTGAAACGATTGATCATATCTTTTTTCACGATCCTGGTTTTGGTCACCGTCGTTTTCTTTCTGGTACGAATGATGCCGGGAGATCCCTTCCTGAGCGACAAGCTGACATCCGAGATACGCGAGAACATGCTGCGCTACTATGGTTTCGACCAGCCGTTGCATGTGCAGTATATTCGCTACATCGGCAATCTGCTGCGCGGTGATCTCGGTGTGTCCATGCACTATAACGGCATTCCGGTGACGAGCACGATCCGGGATTCGTTTCCCTACTCGGCCAGTCTAGGTCTCCGGGCTTTGTCGCTCGCATTCTGCGTGGGTATCGTCCTGGGAGTCTTGTCAGCGCTCAATCGAGGGCGCTTCCTCGACTACTTTTGTATCTTCGTCGCCATCCTCGGGGTTTCCCTGCCCGATTTCGTCACCGGGTATCTTCTGCAATACGTGTTTTCGATCAAACTCAAGCTGCTTCCGATCGCGCTTTGGAGAGGTTTTAAATATACCATCCTGCCCACGTTCGCGCTTTCGTTCTATACCACCGCGCTGCTCACGAGGATCATGCGGGCGAGCATGTTGGAGGTGACAGGACAGGACTACGTCAAGGTCGCCAAGGCAAAAGGCCTTTCGGCCTTTCAAGTCGTGGTCCGTCATCAGCTTCGCAACGCCATTCTTCCCGTCATCACCATTTTGGGGCCCGTTACGGCGGCGATCCTCACGGGTACCTTCATCATCGAGTCAATCTACGCAATACCGGGCATGGGCAAGTTCTACGTCTCCGGCATTCAAAATCTCGACTACTCCCAGGTGTTGGGTTTGACGGTCTTTTACGGGACGTTTCTTGTCATGGCAAACTTTGTCGTGGACATCCTGTACGGTTTTGTCGATCCTCGCATCAGAGTGGACAGGAGGGATCGCCAATGAACGGAGCAGATTTCGAGGCCGCGAACAAAGACGTCTCCGCGGAGCTCTTCGTCCCTGCACAGAGAGAGGAAGGCGCGGTGTCGTGTGTCATGGCGCGTCCCTCGCTTTCCTACTGGCAGGATGCGTGGCTGCGTCTTCGAAAAAATCGGGTCGCCACGCTTGGTCTCTGTATTCTTGTCTTTTATGTGATCATGGCGGTCGTGGTGCCGATGCTCTCGAATATTGACTACAGGAGCATCAGTGATATTGCGATCGATTCTCCACCGAGCGCAGAGCACTGGTTCGGCACTGATACGCTCGGACGGGACATGTGGATGCGCATATGGATTGGCGCGCGAGTTTCTCTCTCGATCGGAATCCTCGCGGCTTCGATCAATGCGATTATCGGCGTCGTCATCGGAGGTGTCTCCGGATACTTTGGAAGCACGCCGACC
>DAIPHL010000210.1:0-2496 GCA_036771375.1 Synergistaceae bacterium
GGTCGGCGAGTTGGGGATCGGCTCGGAGGAGTTAGAGCGCCTCAGAGCGGACGGAGTGATCTGACGCGATGTCGTCCCGGCGTCTTTCGCGCGCTTCGATCGAAGAGGTGAGCGAAGATGCGCGCGGGTTGGTCTTGGAGCTTACCGTGGTCGACGTTCACTCCGTCGCGGTGAATTGCAGGGACGAGCGAGGCCGCCGATGGTCTCTGATCGAAAAGGAGGAGGAGTTTCAGCCGAGATCCGTTTTGACGCCGATCTCGGGCATCGTTCCCGGCAGCGTTCTGTTCCTCGACCTGCGGGATGTCCGCGTCGGCTTTGACGCGAGGCTCCCGAGGGGGTTTTCGTTGAACACGCGTTGGAGGAATCTCGTCAGAGAGTGGAGCGATGTCTCCTGTGAACCGGATTTGGGTGTCTTGGAGGAGAGGATGGATTGCGAGGAACTCTGTGGGCTTTCGGGGCTCGGCCCGGGGCTGACGCCCGCGGGGGATGATTTTATCGCCGGATGGATTACCGCGCGGAGGTGCGTCGAAGCCGCCTCCTCTCGCCGCGACATCCGCCTCTTCTGCGACGGCTGGAACCCTGCGGGTACTACGTGGTTTTCGCGCTGGATGATATGCGACGCGATTCGAGGGCGTCTTTGGCGAAGAGGTAAAAATCTGCTTGCGGCTCTGCAGCAGGACGATGGATCCGAGATGATGCGGGCGCTCTCCGACATCTGGAGTTGGGGGCATACATCCGGCAAGGCGTGGCTTGCCGGTCTTGGCAAGGGGTTCGAGAGATCGAATCTCGTATAGGAGGGATGATTCCTTGCAACAGTTGGAGATCGTGAGGGGAGCGTACTACGACAGCGTTACGCTCATGCTGGTGGCGAAGGAGCTCAACAAATTGGATGGGGTGGCTTCCTCGTCCCTTTCCATGGGGACCGAGGCCAACTACAAGATCATGACGGGGGGCGGGTTCGACCTCTCCGGGACGGATGCATCTCCCGCCGATCTCATTATCGGTGTTCAGGGAGAGGACGAAGAGGTCCTTCGCAATGCGCTTGTCCTGGCAAAAGATTATCTCGCGAATCCACCGTGGAAGAAAAACACCGGACCGAGCGACTATCGGCCGAAGAGCCTCGACGGAGCCGTCTCCATATTACCGGAAGCGAACATCGCCATCGTCTCGGTCGCAGGCCAGTACGCGGCTGACATCGCGTCGGATTGTCTCCAAAAGGGCCTCAATGTCATGATCTTCTCCGACAACGTGCCGTTGGAGCGGGAGATCGAGCTCAAAAAACAGGCGACAGAGCGAGGCCTGCTCGTCATGGGACCGGACTGTGGTACGGTGATCATACGCGGAAAGGCGCTCGGTATGGCGAACGTCTGTCCGGTCGGGCCGGTCGGGATCGTCGCGGCCGCCGGAACGGGGCTTCAGGAGGTCCATGTCCAGCTGGAGCGGCGTGGTGTCGGCACCCTTCACGGAATCGGGACCGGAGGACGGGACGTGAAGGCCGACGTCGGGGGTATCATGGTATTGGCCGGCATGGAAGCGCTTCTCGCCGATGAGGAGATCGAGGTCCTCCTGGTCGTCGGCAAGCCTCCGGCGAAGGAGGTCGAAGACCGCATCCTCTCCCTCGCGAGGACGTCGAAGAAACCCGTGGTCCTCGGCTTCGTCGGCGGAAGCGCGAGAGGAGACGAGTCGCCGCTTTATCTCTGCACGGAGTTGGAGGAGAGCGCGGCCGTGACCGCTGCCCTCGTCGGGAAGGCGCTTCCGGCGGAAGCGAGGAACGCGTTGAAGAAAGAGACGGAGGCGCTCGTAGCGCAGGCCGTTTTGAAGATCGGGAAGCGTAAGGGTTTCCTGAGGGGGCTTTATTCCGGTGGAACGCTCTGTTACGAGGCGCAGCTGATCGCTTCGGAGAAGCTTGGTCCCATCTGGAGCAATGCCCCTTTGCGGAAAGAGATGCAGCTTGAGGACAGCCTGAAGTCGAAAGGACACTGCATCGTCGATTACGGAGAGGACGAATTCACACAGGGCAAGCTTCACCCCATGATCGACGTGTCGTTCCGTTGTGAACGGATTCTGGCCGAGGCGCGAGACGAGGGGGTCGGCGTCGTTTTGTTGGATGTCGTCCTGGGGTACGGTTGTAACGAAGACCCTGCGGGAGCGCTCGCCGAGGCTGTTCTGGAGGCGAAGAGGATCTCGGGCGGAAGGATCGCATTCGTGGCCTCCATCTGCGGAACGGACGCCGATCCGCAGAATGCCTCCGCGCAGAAAAAGAAATTGGAGGACGTGGGCGTCTTCGTCTGCGACAGCAACGCGAAGGCCGTCCATCTTGCAGCGGCCCTGATCGACGGGAGGTAGATATTCGTGTCTCGTGAAAAAGAAAGCGGCTCGGCCGCTCTTTTGAAATCCGGCGTGAACGTGGTGAATTTCGGGATGGAGGCGTTTTTTAATGATTTGAAGGAACAGGAGGTCTCCGTCGTCCAGGTGGACTGGAAGCCGCCGCCGACC
>DAIPHL010000211.1:0-2441 GCA_036771375.1 Synergistaceae bacterium
GGTCGGCGCGCTCCGAAAGCTCGAACGCGTCCTTCATGAAAACCCGGCACTCCTCGCTGTCCGACGGCTCCAGCATCGGAATCTTGGCGTGCAGGGCGTACCAGCGGTTGTCCTGTTCGTTCTGCGAGCTGAAAAAACCCGGGTCGTCGGCGGTGATCACCACGAGCCCGCCGTTTGTGCCGACGTAGGACATCGTAAAAAGCGGATCGGCCGCCACGTTGAGGCCGACGTGCTTCATGGCCGCAATCGCGCGCGCCCCCGCCATGGAGGCGCCGGAAGCCACCTCCAGGGCCACCTTTTCGTTCGTGGACCACTCCGAATCGATTTCGTCGTAGCCGGACATGTTCTCCAGGATCTCCGAGGAGGGCGTTCCGGGATAGGCCGCCGCCACATGGCAGCCGGCCTCCCATGCACCCCTTGCGATCGCCTCGTTTCCGGTCATGATCTGCCTCAAACTCATCCCCCACTTCACCGCTCGCTTCAATGTCATTTCGAAAAGACCGCTCCCCCCGCCCAGGGGCACCCCGGGACTTCGGCGGAGAAGTCGTGACACAATCGGAATCGAAACAATTGAAACCGTGCTTTTTATAAAGTCTTTCGATTATATCTCATTCTTCGCCGCTCAGGAAGAGCATCCCAAGGCGAGCAGGATCGAGTTCAACTTGCTCTTCGCACTCTCCGCCCGCGAGGTGAGGACGATCGGGGCGCGCGCACCGAGCACCACGCCCGACATCTGTGCCCCGGCGATGTGCGCCATGCTCTTTCCGAGCACGTTGCCGACCTCGATGCCGGAGACGAGGAAGAGATCCACCTCGCCCGCGATGCGGCTTTCGATCCGCTTGTGCTCCGCCGCCTCGCGAAAGAGGGCCACGTCCAGGGCCATCGGCCCCTCGACGAGGCAGTTCACCCGAAAATGTCCCGCCCGCCAGGCCTCGGCGATTTCGGCGGCGTCCACCGTCGCCGGCGCCTTGGGGCTGACCCGCTCGTTCGCGGCCAGCACGGCGACCTTCGGACAGTCGTACCCCATGGCGACAAGCGCCTCGAGCGCATTCGCCAGAATGCCCTTCTTCTCCTCGAGGTCCGGCGCGATGTTGATGCCCCCGTCCGTGACGAAGAGAAATCGACGAAAGCCCGGCACCTCGAACGCGGCGAGATGGCTGAGCAGCCTCTCGGTCCGAAGCCCGACCTCGCGGTCCAACACGGCCCGGAGAAAATCGCTCGTGTTCACGAGCCCCTTCATCAGGACCTGCGCCTCTCCGTCGCGCACCGCGCGGACGGCGGCCCGGGCCGCCAGGCCTTCGTCCGGCTCGTCGACCACCCTGCGCGGCCCGTCGTACCCCGTCTCGTCGAGCAGACGCTCGATTTCGGAGGCCCTCCCGTAGAGAATGGACTCGATCCCGGCGATACGGTGTGCCTCCGCGATCGACTGGACGAGCCCCCTGTCGTGTGCGACGGCGACGCTCAGGCGATTGTGTTCGCACCGGCAGAGCCGGTGAATCATATCGGAATACCTGGTCAGCATGACACGCTTCCCCTGTCCTCAGCCTTCCCGTCGAATCGACTCATCGTCCCGGCGGCGCGCTTCGGAGGCGGTCCGACCTCCGAAGCGGCGGTCCGTCGAGAGATGAAAGACGAACTGTCTTGCCGCCCGTCCCGTAAAGGCGCCCCGGCCGAGCTCCCAGCGGAGAGCGAGCCCTTCCAGCTCTTTTTCCGGCATGTCGATGCCCCGCGCACGGGCAAGCGCCCGGACCATATCCATGTAGCGGTCCTTGCCGACGCAGCCGTACCAGATGGTCGTGCCGAAGCGGTCCGCCAGCGAATGCCGCTCCTGCATCGTATCGCCGCCGTGCACGTCGTCGCTTGCCGCCTTGCGGTCGCTCCAGACCTCCCTGACCAGGTTCCTTCGGTTGGACGTGGCGTAGACGACGACGTTGTCGGGCTTGCGCTCGAGCCCTCCCTCGATGACCGCCTTCAGGTACTTGTACTCCACCTCGAACTCCTCGAAGGAAAGGTCGTCCAGGAAGAGGATGAAGCGGTAGTTTCGTCCCCTCGTCGCGTTCACGATATCCGGGAGATCCCCATAACGACCCTTGCGGACCTCGATCATGCGAAGCCCGCCCCGTACCAGCTCCGATTCGTTCAAAAGCGCCTTCACGGACGAGGACTTTCCCGTCCCGCTGTCGCCGAAGAGCAGCACGTTGTTGGCGGGCTCGCCCGAGACGAAGAGCCTCGTGTTCGCAAGGAGCGCGTCCTTCTGCTCCTCGTAGCCGATCAACGCGCCAAGGGTCTGCGGGTCGACGTCGGCGACCGGAGCCAAGGCATCGCCCGACCAGTGAAAGGCCCTGTAAAGCCCGAAAAGCCCCGACCCCATCGACCTGTAGAAGGCGACCGCGGCCGTCATGAGCGCCTCCGGCGTCCGGGCCTCCCCGATACCGCCGACC
>DAIPHL010000212.1:0-2438 GCA_036771375.1 Synergistaceae bacterium
CCCGGAAAGCGTGGAAAAACTGCATCGCCTCTATGTGGAGGCGGGGGTGGACGTGCTTCTCACGAACACGTTCGGAGGGAACCGTCTGAAGCTGACGGAGAACTCGCTCGATGGACGGATGAGGGAGATTCATTTCGCCGCGGTGGATATCGCCCGGCGCGCGGCGGCAAGCGTCTTGCGCCCCGTTCTGGTCTTTGGCGACATCACGTCGACAGGGTGTCTCCCGAGGCCGAGTGGAGACGGAAGTTTCGACGCGTGTTGCGACGCGTACAGGGAACAGGCGGCTCTTCTGCTCGAGGCGGGGTGCGACGGCCTCATCGTCGAGACGATGACGGACATAAAGGAGCTGAAGGCGGCTCTGATCGCGATACGGGAGGTATCCGAGGACGTCCCCCTGATCGCGCAGATGGCCTTCGATGCGGCGGGAACCACCCTGACGGGGGCCTCGATAGAGGTTTTTGCGGCGGTATTGAACGACCTGGAGGTCGATGTGTTGGGGATGAATTGCCTTGTGGGGCCGCAGGAGATGCTGCCCAATCTGCGGCGTCTTTCCCGGCTCACCGACGCCTTTCTCTCCGTCGAGCCGAATGCGGGCGATCCCTTCTTCGACGGGAAGAAGACGGTGTACGAGACCGACGCGGTTCGTTTCTCCCTGTACGTGGAGGAGTTCGTGGAGGCCGGCGCCTCCATCGTCGGTGGGTGTTGCGGTACGACTCCCGAGCACATCAGGGCGGCCGCGGCGATCCTTCGTGATTTGCCGCCGGCGTCCGTTCGTCCGAGGGAGTCCGAGCGCGGCGTCCCCGTCGCCTCCAGGACCGCGGTTTTCGATTTCGCGAAGGCCTTTGGCGTGATCGGGGAGCGGATCAATCCGACGGGGCGCAGGACGCTTCGCGAGAGCATGCGCGAGGGGGACTGGACGCACATGCTCGACGAGGCGGCGGCACAAAACCGCGAGAGCGCGGCCGTGTTGGATGTCAATTTCGGTGTGGAGAAATTTTTCGACTCAGGAAGCATCGCCGACGCGATCGTGGCGCTCGACCGGGCCACCGCGACGCCCCTTTCCCTGGACATACAGACCGTTTCGCTCATGGAGTCGGCCCTGCGCGAATATCCGGGGCGGCCTCTCGTCAACTCGAGCGCCTGCGACGACGTTTCCCTGTCGAAGAAACTGCCGCTGCTCAAAAAGTACGGCGGCGTGATGATCCTTCTTGCGATGAAGTCGGAGATATCGGACGTGCCGTCCGAGCGGTTGGATGCGATAGAGGATGCGCTGAAGCGGGCGAAGGAGTTCGGTCTTTCCGAGGACAGGTTTATCGTGGACCCGCTCGTGCTCTCGCACGGAGCCGGATGTGATTACAGGGTGACGCTCGAAACGATACGGCTTTGCGTCGAGCGCGGGCTGCGCACCTCGATCGGTCTTTCCAATCTCTCTCACGGTATGCCGAACAGATCGGGCATCAACGCGGCGTTTCTTTCGCAAGCGATCGAGTGCGGTCTGTCGGCCGCGATCATGAACAGTGGGGACAACGTGGTGATGGAGACCCTTTACGGTGCGCTCCTGTTGAAGACGGGCAAATTGGAGGATCGGATGTCCGGCGTCTCTCTCGATCCGCTTGTGGAAGCTCTCCTGTCCGGCAGAGGGCAGGTCGTGCAGGCGATGGTGGACAAAAAGCTCGAGGAGGGTCTCTCCCCCCTTGCGGTGAGCCAGGATTTTCTGGGAAGTGCGATGGAGCAGGTCGGTTCGCTGTACGAGACGAAAAAAATTTTTTTGCCTCACATCCTCTTCGCGGCGGAGACCGCCTTTCCCATATTCAACAGGCTGAACGGCATGATGCCGATGGAGGCCTCTCACAGGGGAAAGGTGATGATCGCCACGGTCGAGGGGGACATCCACGACATCGGGAAAAATATCGTCGGCACGGTGTTGCGCGCGGGGGGGTTCGAGGTCGTTGACATAGGCAAGAACGTCACCGCATCGGATATCGTGGAGAAGGTGAGGGAGTTGAAGCCGGATATCGTCGGATTGTCCGCGATGATGACGACGACCGTGGGGAGGGTGTCCGAGGTCGCCGAGGCGCTTCGAAGAGAGGGGATCGAGGTCGCGGTGATCAGTGGGGGTGCCTCCATGAACGAGGAGCTGGCTCGCCTGTTCGGGGTCCGATATACGGACAACAGCAGCAGCGCGCTTTCGTTGTGCAAGGAGTTGACGGAAAACACGCGATAAAAAGCTGTGGCGAAGCGGTTGACAATGTCTCGATATCTCGCTAGAATTTATCGCTGTTGGGTGGTTAGTTCAGAGGTAGAACGCTTCCTTGACACGGAAGAGGTCAGAGGTTCGATTCCTCTACCACCCACCATTTTTATTATTTTGTTATCGTTTGACATCATGCAAAGCCAGTCCAGACCATAACTCAACGCTCTTTGCATTCATCTGTTAT
>DAIPHL010000213.1:0-2427 GCA_036771375.1 Synergistaceae bacterium
GGCCTCCTCCGCCTCCAGTCCGACGGCGTTCGCCAAAATCACCGGGGGAGGCGACCGAGGCGCTTCTCCAGAAAGTAAAGGGGGACGAGCGATCCCTGATCCCTCGATAGGTCGTGGGATTCGTGAAGGCGGACCGGCGTCTTCCGTTCGGCCAGGAAATCGGCAAGGGTCTTTGTGTCGTCCGGCGGCGTCCGTAAATCGAAGGCGACCTCGCCCGCTCCGAACGATGCGAGGCTTCCCCTCACGCGCCTCGCTCCGTTGATCGACAGTGCGCCCGGCGCATAGGGTTGGTGCGGAGAAAGGAGCAGAATGCGGTCCGGCGCCGGGGATTCGAAGATTCTGTCGAGCAACAGAAAGAGCCCGTCCAGCGTGGCATCCGCCTCCCGCTCGCGTCCCCTCCCCACCTCGGGGACGAGAATCGGCGGATGAGGCATCAGCGCAACCCAACTCCACGACATGATCACACCCTCTTTCGTAGTCATATGAATCGGACGATCGTTTCGATCGATCGAAAAGCACCCACCGCGTTGCATTATTTGCTAATATAATATACACAGGCCAGATAAGGGCATGGTGAAATTCATTGAAAAGCTGCGGGAAAATTGCCGATTTTATCGTTTTGGAAGTACCCTGTCTTCGCGACGGCGTCGCCGACCACATTTATCCGGTCGTCTTAAACGATCGGCACGAACGAATCCTGGTCGATTGCGGTTATCCCGATTCGCTGCCCCTTTTGGAGGAGCGCGCGTTTTGCGCTGGAGTCCCCCTCGACGGCCTGACCGCCGTGATCGTGACCCACCACGACTACGATCACTACGGCGGCCTCGCCGCGCTGAAGGCGAAGTATCCACGGGTGCAGGTCCTCGCCTCCGCGGAGGAGGCGGAGTACATCGACGGCAGGAAAAAATCCCTCCGCCTGCTCCAGGCGGAGGCCGCCTTTTCCGCCTTGCGCCCGGAGGAACGGGACGACGCCATTGCGTTTCAAAGGAAGCTCGAGGCCGTGATTCCGGTTGCGGTGGATCGTCTTTTGCACGATGGAGACCGTTTCCCCTGGTGCAAAGGGACGGAGATCATCGCCACACCGGGGCACATGCCGGGACATATCTCCGTCTACCTGCGGCATCACAGAACCCTCATAACGGGAGACGCCCTGATCGCGATCGAAGGCCGGTTGCGAATCGCCAACCCCCAGTATTCCCTCGATATCGCGACTGCCCGGAGGTCCATCGCAAAACTCGCCGGTTACGATATCGGGCACTTCGTCTGTTATCATGGGGGCGTCGTCGAGGCGGACCTCTCCGACAAAAGACACAGGCACCTGACGAGATGCGAAAACAGGCGTTGAAAAAGAGCGCGATGAAAAAATCGCCCCCTGCCGATACGGGAGCGGTTCGTTGGATGGAGGAGAGAAGCCCATGATCGTAAACATGAAGGACCCCAAGTTCGTTACGCTGCTCGAGCTCATCGATGAGGACGGCTTCAGCATGGGAGCCGGGAAGGCGCAGGCGGCCCTCCGCGGGGCCGGGATCGAAGTCAGCGAACCGACGGCGGGGCGGGCGCTGCGGGATCTCGAGCGGGACGGTCTGCTCGTCAAGAACGGCAGCCACGGAAGAAAATTGACCGACTCCGGTCGGAGGTATCTCGCGGCGTACCGGAAGAATAAAAAGAGCCTCGAGCTCACGAAGGCGTTCGCCAAGTACATGAATCCGAGCGAGAAGGCGGAGCTGATCGACATACTCGTGGCGAGGCGCGCCATCGAGGTCGAGATCGCACGCCTCGCCGCTCCCCGCATCTCGCCCGAGGACGTGAATCGGCTTCGGGCGATCGTGAGCGGCATCGACTTCGCGGATCAGGATGGCCTCTCCGAACGGGACACGGAGTTCCACACCATCATCGCGGACGCATCGTGCAACAACACCCTCGCCGCGGCCCTCAAGCTGATCTGGCACGGAGGAGAGTTCGCGAGAAAGCTGGTCGGCATTCGCTACCATGCGGCCCAGACCGTCAGCGAGGACCATGCGAGGATCGCGGAGGCCCTGGCGAGCGGCGATCCGGACGCCGCGGGCCGTGCGATGGCCTCCCACATCGACAACGTGTTGCGCGATGTGGAGAGCGTTCCGGAGCACCTGATGGAGGAGGGCCTGAACCGTGTGCCGTGAGAGGGAGGCGCTCTCCCTTTCCTCCTGGGCGAGGTGGTTCCGTTGATTTTCACGGAGATCGAACGCCACCCGGTCGTTGCGGAGTTGACCCGTGCGGCCGCGGCGAAGGATGCCCCGAAGGACGAGGTCGAGGGGATGATTCGCTCCGTCGTGTCCGGGATCGTGGACGAGGCGGAGCGCTTTTCTCTGTCCGGCGACCTCTGGAACCTCTTTTTCGCCCTTCGCCTGGCCAAGGGCGAAAACGCGCTGGGACGGGCCTGCGAATTAA
>DAIPHL010000214.1:0-2424 GCA_036771375.1 Synergistaceae bacterium
TGGGGCCTCCACGAGAAGGGCGGTCGGCGTCGAGGTGAACGGGTTGACCGTCTGTCCCTGTGCGAGGGAGATGGTCTCCGAGCGCTCCCGCGAGCTGTTGCTACAGGCCGGCTATTCGTCCGCACAGGCCGACGGGATCGTCGCGATTCTTCCCCTCGCCTCCCACAACCAAAGAGGGCGAGGTACCCTGCTCCTCGGTACGGAGATGCCCGTCCGTGCCGAGGAGCTCGTCGACATCGTGGAGTCCTCCATGAGCTCGGAGATATACGAGCTTCTCAAGCGCCCGGACGAACTGCACGTCGTGGAAAGGGCGCATCACAAACCGCGTTTCGTCGAGGACGTCGTGAGGGAGATGATTCGAGGGGTCGCGGAGCGTTTGACGCACCTGCCGGACGAGACGTTCGTCCTCGCGAGCCAGGAGAACATGGAGAGCATTCACATGCACAACGCGTTTGCGGAACGGTGCGCTCTTTTGGGGGATATTCGGCGCGAGCTCTCGGAGCCCCAAAACGCCTCGTTGCGCTGTCGCGTGCTCTCGCTCGAGGCGTGGCTCGCGAATCTGCTGTAGCGGAAATGGACGGGGGCGCCGGACACGACGTCCCGTCGTCCCGCACCGGTCTCGAACTTTCACACGTCCCGGCCGGATCTCGCCCGAGCCCCCGGACATCCCGTGCGTGATCGGGTTTGGATCAGTTGTCGAGTCTCTTCCACCTGGTGCCCATCGGCGTATCCTCGAGGAGGATACCGCGCCTTTGCAGATCGTCCCTGATTTCATCGGAACGAGTGAAGTTTTTGCTCCTGCGCGCCTCGTCCCGCTCGGCGATCAGGGCGTCGATCTCCCGTGTCTTTGCGTCGTTTTCCTCTTCGATCTCGTCTATGCGCAGAAGGCCCATGACATCGTCGACGGTGCGAAGGAAGGCGGCCGCTTCCGAGACGGCCTCGTAATCGATCCCGCCGGGCTGTCCCAAAGAGGTGTTGGCGCTGCGGATCAGGTCGAAGACCGCGCCGATCGCTCCGGCCGTGTTGAAGTCGTCGCACATGCATGTGTCGAAGAGCGATTTCGCGTCCGCGATCGCCCGCCGCAGATTCTCGTCGGTATGGCAGGGGAGGCGGTCGCAGGGGCGTCTGCTGAGTGCAAAGGAGATCTCCACCCAACCGTTTCGCAGGCGTTCGGATGCGCCGGTCGCCTGAATCAGAGTTTCCTCGGAGAAGCTGAGCGGCGACCGGTAATGGGCCGACAGGATGAAAAGGCGGATGGCGGCGGTGGAGTACTTCGCCCGGACGTCCCGGACGGTGAAGAAGTTGCCGAGCGACTTGGACATCTTCTCCCGATCGATCATCAGGTAGCCGTTGTGAATCCAGAATCGCGCGAAGGGCTTTCCGTTCGCCGCCTCCGACTGCGCGATCTCGTTTTCGTGGTGAGGGAACATCAGGTCCGCTCCGCCTCCATGAATGTCGATCGTCTCCCCGAGGTGGTGGTGGGCCATGGCGCTGCACTCGATGTGCCAGCCCGGCCGGCCCATTCCCCAGGGGCTTTCCCATGCCGGTTCTCCGGGCTTCTGTGCTTTCCAGAGGGCGAAGTCGAGCGGGTTTCGCTTGCACTCGCCGACCTCGACCCGCGCGCCCGCCTGAAGGTCGTCGAGGTTCTGCCCCGACAGCTTGCCGTACGCCGGAAAGCTCGCCACGTCGAAGTACACGTCTTTGCCCGCTTCGTATGCGTGTCCTTTGAAGACGAGCCGCTCGATCAGGTCGATGATCGCCGGTATTTCGGCCGTGGCGCAGGGGTTCTCCGTGGCCCGCCGGATGCCGAGCCCGTCGGCGTCCTCGTAGTAGGCGTCGATGTATCGGCAGGCGAGCTCGCGTGCGGAGACTCCCAGCTCGTGCGCCCGCTGTATCATTTTGTCGTCTATGTCGGTGAAGTTCTGGATGTACTTCACCCGGAGGCCCTTGGACTCCATGTAACGGCGCAGCACGTCGAAGACCACGAAGGGCCTCGCGTTGCCGATGTGGAAGTAATCGTACACGGTGGGACCGCAGACGTAAAAGGAAACCTCTCCGGGGACGAGCGGCTCGAACGTCTCCTTCCTGCCGGACAGGTCGTTGTAAAGTTGTAGGTTCAAGAGAAACTGCACCTCCTAAAATGGCGCCGGGTCGTTTCGACGTGGGCGAATGCGTCTATCTTATATTATAATTGAAAAGCGGGCTATAGGGGTTGCGGTTTTTACGAGGACGAAGTCGCGTTTTGCCGTTTCCTGCGCATGGAACGTCGGGGAGGAGCATGGACAGAGACAGTTTGCTGGAGAGGATTCGCCGTTTCCCGGACCGGCCGGGCGTCTACCTGATGCACGACGCCGCCGGAAAGACGATCTATATCGGCAAGGCGAAGTCCCTCAAAAAAAGGGTATCGTCCTATTTTCGCCGACC
>DAIPHL010000215.1:0-2422 GCA_036771375.1 Synergistaceae bacterium
GGTCGGCGCCGATCGATTGTGGGATCGATGCGGCCGTCTTCTCCCTTTCCGAACGTTATGTACGGGAGTGGGGGGCCGCGGCCCGCTTTTTTTCCGAGGAGAGAGGAAGGGAGGTGCATCTTCTCGGTTGGTGCGAGACGGCGGAAGAAGCGACGATGGCCGCAGAACGCATAAAACGGACAATCCGGGAGGAGACCTCCATGTTCGGCCTTTCCTTTGTCGAGGAGACCGACGAGGATGGAATTGTCTGCTCGGTTCTTCTCTCCCCTGCCGCGCCCGGTTCCCTCGGAGGGAGACCGGGCTTTGTCTGCAACGGATGTGGGCGGATCCTGCTGCCCGATTCGCCCGTCGAGTTTCGTGCGATTCAGCCGGGGGCGGACGAGGAGGAGGAAGTGTTGGAGGATATCTCCACCCCAGGAGCCAGTACCATTCTCGAACTCTGCCGGCAACTGGACATCGGGGTGGAACGGACGATCAAGGCGATGCTGTATGTTGCACTCGATGAGGATCGGAGAGTGCATCCCGTCGCCGCCTTTCTGCGCGGGGACTTCAATGTGAGTATGAACAAGCTCTCCGCGTGGCTTTGTCGCGAAAAGAACTTTGTCGCTCTTCGAACCGCGGAGAAACAGGAGCTGCAGGATCTGATCGGAGAGGTTGCAGGGTACTGCGGTCCGGTGGGTATGCCGGAGAATGTGGTTGTCGTCTGCGACGCGAGCGTGAAGGGCGCGAGGAATACCGTGGTCGGGGCAAATCGTCCCGGTTTTCACAGGAAGGGTTGTTGTCATGGAAGAGACTTCGATTATCCCCTGGCGGACATCGTACAGAATACCGAAGGGATGCCATGTCCTTGCGGAGAAGGGACTCTAACGGAGGCGACGGTACGTGATTCGGGGCGGATCGCTTTTTCGGATCTGCGCCTGAAAAACAGAGGGCCCGAAGAGGGGGGCAAGCACAGGACGCTCGTCTGCAGGAGCCGCGAAGGGGTTACGGAATATCCTGTCGAATTGCGTGGCGTCTTTTCCCTGGAGAACATCCTGCTCGCCGCTCATTCATAACGTTGTTGCTATCGACGCCGAGATATTTTATCATTGTGTCGTAGTAGATCTCATAAGAATCGTGAAAGAGGAGGCACTCTCGTGTTGCACATCGAAAGGATCCAAAAACTAGCACAGCATCTTTCGGCATCGGGACTCGACGCAATCTACATGGGACCGTCGACGGACCTCGAATACATCGCCGAGCTTCGACTCTTCAACGACGAGCGCGTCAAAGGCCTGATGGTCTCCGCAAGAGGAGAGCTCTTCGCAATGGTCCCACTTCTGTACAACGAAGAGATGCGACATGCGTTGGGGTCCGAAGTCGACTATAAAGTCTGGGCCGATCACGAGGGCTTTACGGATTCTTTCAGGGAGGGCTGTGAAGAGCTTGGGTTGGTGGGCAAGAAGATAGCGATCAACGATGGCGTGAGAGCGATCGACCTGATCGATATGAAATCCGTCGTCGACTCCGAATTCCTCAATGGCGCCAAGACGCTCTCCCCGATGCGAATGACGAAGGACGAAACGGAGCTCGCTTACCTACGTAAAGCCGCGGCCATCGCGGACAAAACGATGGAGGACATCTCGCTGTTTCTTCGCAAAGGCCTGACGGAAAAAAAGGTGCAGAAAAAACTGTTCGAATTTTTCGAAAAAAACGGATCGACGGAGCCGTCCTTTTCCCCCATCGTCGCCTCCGGTCCCGGAGGGTCGATGCCACACTACTCGGGGAGCGAGAGGGTGCTTCAGGAGGGAGACTTTGTCATCATCGACATGGGGTGCAGGTACAAGGGCTACTGTTCCGATATGACCCGGACTTTCTGTATCGGCGAACCGGATGAAGAGCAACGCAGGATATACAACATCGTTCTCGAGGCGCAGAAAAAGGGAGAAGAAGCGGTAAAGGCCGGTGTCACCGGTCAGGACGTGGACAGAGCGGCCCGCAAAGTCATCGCGGATGCCGGATATGGAGCGTCGTTTCTCAACCGTCTCGGGCACGGGGTTGGGATCGCGATACATGAGGAACCGTACATTATCGAAGGCAACGACATCCCTCTTGAACCCGGAAATGTCTTCAGCATAGAACCGGGCATATACCTACAGGGTAAGTACGGCGTCCGGATAGAAAATCTCGTCGCAGTCCGTCCAGATGGAAGCGCGGAGCCTTTGAACAAGTTCACGCGAGATTTGATCGTCATCAAGTAGGATATACACAAAAATCAAGAGAAGAGGGTCTCGTCGGGGTCATATCGCTCTCTTTGGTCGGGCCTCGGAGAGGGCCTGTCGCGCCAAGAGGGCGAACGGTTACGAAATCGAAGCGATTTGTCCGTGCCTGCGGGGGGGCGTTTTCCCTTTTCCCTTCCCCTCCGCCGGTGCGAGCGCCGACC
>DAIPHL010000216.1:0-2417 GCA_036771375.1 Synergistaceae bacterium
GTCGGCGCGTCGCACCTGTCGAGCCACGAAGGCAGAGTTCTTTCCAGGTCTTCGGGCTCGATATGCCCACCCCGGGCCGCAAGAGGAAGAAAGACCGCCTCGGGAAGGAGCGAACTCGCCTCCGAGACGGCAAACTCGGGAACGGCGAGACAGACGAAACCGCATCCGGCCCGTAGGGCTCCCCGTGCCGCCAAAACCGGAGCCCCTCTGTAGTGATGGGAACCTCCCACAATCATGAGCCCTCCCTTGCTCCCCTTATGAGCATCGACGGGAAGGAGCGGGCTCAGCGCACAGACGTCGGAAGCCTCGTAGCCGATCAGGCGCGGGGCATCCTGCAGGACCAGCTCCGGTTGCGCACCGATCCCCCGCACATCGATCTCTCCACAGTGAAAGGAAGCCGGAGCCACGGCAAGGCCCGTTTTCTCCGCGAGGAACGTGACCGTAAGGGAGGCAGTCACCGCCACGGAAGCCACCTCCCCCGTATCGGGGTCGATCCCGCTCGGCATGTCGAGGGAGACGATCGTCCGCCCTTCGCAGCAGCAGAGAGAGATCAGGCGGGATACCTCGCCCCTCGGCCCGCCTTTCGAGCCGGTCCCGAGCAGCGCGTCGACGATCACGTCCGCATCCTCCGCCAGAAAGAGGATCTCCTCGTCGTCGAGCTTTGATGAAATCGATATCTCGACACGCGAGTTCCCTGCGGCATACGCCGCCCCTTTCGCATCTCCCTTGTAGGCGTCCGGGGCGATCGTGGAGAGGACGACCGGTGCGAATCCATGCAGGAGAAGGTGCCTTGCCACGACGAAACCGTCCCCTCCGTTGTTTCCGGGACCGCAGAGGATCAAAAAGCGCCTCGCCCGGGGAAACTTCGAGACGATCGCCTCGGACGCACCTCTGCCGGCATTTTCCATCAAGATCGACCCCGGTATGCCGAGCAGGGCGGACGCCGATGAATCCGCTTTTCTGATGCTTTCGCTGTCATAAAATCTTCTCATGATCTACGACTCCAATACCACGAACGCGACGGCGTACTCTCCCTCGTGGCTCAACGAGATCCATAGGTTGTGCACACCGCGTTCCTCGAGTTCCTCCGAAAGCCCTTCGTCGCAGAAAATCACGGGGCCGTGGTCGGTTCGTCTGATCCAGGAGGAGCGCAACCCCATTTTCATCACCCCCGAGCCCAGCGCCTTCCCGAACGCTTCCTTCGCCGCGTAGGAACCCGCGAAGTGGACGGCCGGATCTTTTTGGGAACGGGCATATTCGATCTCCTCGGGCGCAAAGATTCTCTTCACGAAATACTCGCTTGTTATGGCGTCCTTCATTCTCGCGATACGACACAGATCGACGCCGATCCCTAAAATCAAGCTCCGTCCCCCCCTACCGGTGTCCTCCGCTACGGTGTCTCCCGGAGTTTTCACTCCACAAATCTTACAGCAGTTATCACGATGACACAACGAGCATTGTGCCGAAATGCCCTCTTCATCTTACAGCTCGGGAAACCCCGCTTCCCGAATAAGCGCGGCGGCAAGCTCATGCGTTTCGTCCTTTAAGACGAATGGCAGCCTCTTGAAGCACCTGTAAAAATCGATCCGAGACGATCCGCTCCTCTTTTTCGGAATCCCCTCCGTAAACACGAATAGGGGTGCTCCGTGTATGATCCCCGGGCGCCTGTCGTTTCTTTCCAGAAAACGGAGCGCACCACTTCGCGCTCCGATACTCTCAAGCGCTTTCAATCAATTTACTTCAACTCCACGGACTTCCTCATGCGGACATCTTTCGAAGACAAACAACAATAACATTAGGAAGGACATGATCACAAATGAGACCGCTGCAAGTGGGGCTTGACGAAAGAGAAAAAGAATGTAAAATACGGAATGTTCGACACCCGTTGGAGGGAAGTCAGCGGGTGTATTTTGCCGGTGTAGCTCAGTTGGTAGAGCAGCTGACTTGTAATCAGCAGGTCGTCCGTTCAAGTCGGATCGCCGGCTCCAGGGCAACAATGTGGTGGGATGGCCGAGTGGTCAAAGGCAACAGACTGTAAATCTGTCGACGAGAGTCTACGCAGGTTCAAATCCTGCTCCCACCACCATCTAACGTCGGTTTGCCGACTTAGCTCAGCAGGTAGAGCACATCCATGGTAAGGATGGGGTCTCCGGTTCGAGTCCGGAAGTCGGCTCCAGCTTTTAAGAGATCGGCCTCGAACAACCGGGCGGATCTCTTTTGCTCTGATTTGGCTTACATCGCCTGCGCTGTTATAATGGAATGAAAATGGCGCTCCATGTGAAAACCCAAGCGGAAGTCACGTTCCGCGTCGCCCGTTCATGAAAGAGGGCTTATACCTTCAGCTCCTGGGGAGAAAAACATTAGGGAGGCAAGAGAGATGGCAAAGGAGAAGTTCGAGAGGAACAAGCCGCATTTGA
>DAIPHL010000217.1:0-2165 GCA_036771375.1 Synergistaceae bacterium
GGTCGGCGCATGAGCCAAAGAGGTGCGCCCTTTTCGAACTGCGTCATCAGACAGGTACCCAGTATGACGAGAAGCGTGTAGGAATTGAACTTCACGGCAGCATCGCCCCCAGTGTGGCTCCCGCGAGGGTCGCCAGGATGACGCTCCATGTTCCCATGCCGAGGAGATAGAAGATGAACGCCAGGACACCGGAACAGACAACCACGACGAGCTGTTTCCTGTCGCGAAGCCGTGGAGCGAGAAGTGCGACGAAGATCCCGACGAGCCCGAAGTCGAGCCCGAAGCGTCTGACGTCGCCCAACATCGACCCGAAGAAACACCCGGCGGTCGTCGCCGTGAGCCACGAGAGATGAGACATGACGTTGATCCCGAGGGTTTCGGCTCGCATCGGAGGGGAGGCGAGCTCGTGCGGCGGACATCGCTCTCCCCTGGCCGAATTCACGAGATACGTCTCGTCGGTGAGCTCCACTCCGAAGAGCAGTTTGTGAAAGAACGGAAGCTTCGAAAAAGCGGTCGCGATCGACGCGCTCATGAGGAGGTAACGCAGGTTCACGATGCCGCACGTGAGGACGATGACCGCGAGCGAAACGCCGGAGGCCATCTGAGCGACCGTGACGAACTGGGACGATCCGGTGTAAACGACGAGGGACATCAGAAAGACCTCGGGCGTCGTGAGACCGGCCTCCCTCGCGAGCACTCCGAAGGCAAACCCGGCCGGCAGGTAGCCCATCATGATCGGCACAGCCGTCTTCGCTCCCCTCATAAAAAACCCCGGCAGACTCGACCGTCGATTTTTTTCGCCGTATTCCATTTTTGGAGTATATCATATATATTGAGAGCGGCCGAAGAGCGTAAAATCACAAACGGCGACGAGGTGAAAGGATGAAGCTCTGCCTTTTGAGACACGGGGACGCCGTATGCGGCAACCCCGACGCCGAACGTCCCCTTTCGGATACGGGTGTGGAAGAAGCACAGCTTGCCGGAGCGTTCCTCGCGGCGACAAAAGAGATCCCCGACCTGATATGCCACAGTACCCTTCTGAGAAGCAGACAGACGGCCGTGCTCGCAGCCCGGAGACTCGGCGGAGAGGACCGTCTTCTCGAGTGCACAGGGCTCTGTCCCGGGGATTCCCCCCAGGAGTTCGCGTCGCGACTGCATCTCCTGCGAGCGAAAGACATCCTCGTGGTCGGACATCTTCCCTTTCTGGGAGAGCTCGCTTCGTACCTTCTGAGCGGCTCGACGGACACGATCTGCATGCGATTCACCACGGGAACCCTGCTCGCTCTGGAGTGCAAGACCTCCGTCGGCGCCTGGGCTCTTCGCTTCCACGCATCCTCGAAGCTGATCGCGCGATTGCTGAGAAGCTGACCCAGTCCCGAAAAAACACCGAACGACTTCGAAAGACGTTTCCACCTTTACGCCGAAACCATTAGCCGGGAATCGGCGAATGTGCTATTATATTTTTCGCTGTGGTGAAGGCGTATTTTGTAAAAATCTTTGTGTTTCAAAGGTTTTTATCGGACCTTTAACCCCGGATGGTGTCATTCGGGATTTTTTCGCGGGAGGTTGTAAAGAAGATGTCGGAAAGACCAAAGGTAACCCTGGACGGCAACGAAGCGGCGGCCTACGTGGCACATGCCACCAACGAGGTGATGTCGATCTACCCCATCACGCCGTCTTCGAACATGGGAGAGTGGGCGGATCAGTGGAGCGCCGAGGGACGCAAGAACATTTGGGGTACCGTTCCCACCGTCGTGGAGATGCAGAGCGAGGCGGGAGCGAGCGGAGCCTACCACGGCGCGTTGCAGGCGGGAGCGCTGGGAACGACCTTCACGGCCTCCCAGGGCCTTCTGCTCATGATACCGAACATGTACAAGATCGCGGGAGAGCTCACGAGCACCGTCATGCACGTCTCGGCCCGTACCGTGGCGACCCACGCCCTTTCGATATTCGGAGACCACTCGGACGTCATGGCGGCCCGTTCGACCGGATGGGCGATGCTCTGTTCGTCTTCCGTGCAGGAAGTCATGGACATGGCTCTGATCGCTCAGATGGCCACGCTGGAGGGACGCATACCCATCCTCCACTTCTTCGACGGCTTCCGGACGAGCCACGAGGTCATGAAAATCGAGGAGGTCACCTATGACGACATAAGGGCGCCGACC
>DAIPHL010000218.1:0-2156 GCA_036771375.1 Synergistaceae bacterium
GAAAGTCTGAAGGAGTGGTAAAGATGGGTATGCTGGTCTATTCGACGAAGAGTTGTCCCTGGTGTACGAAGGCCAAAGAATTTCTGGATTCCTTGAACGTCAAGTACGAGTCGATCGACGTCGCCGTCGATAAAGAAGCGGCTGCGGAGGTCGTCCAGAAGACGCGTCAGCGCGGCGTTCCGGTCGTCAAGATCGGCGAACGTTTTATCGTCGGCTTCGACAAGGACGCCATACAGTCGGCGCTGAAGGATGAAAATCTGATATAAGATTCGCTCCGAACATATGGGTGGAAAGGGACGATAAACCGTGAGCGAACTCACGGTTTATTTAAATATCGGGACGGTGTACGCATTCTTTTGAGGAGGGCAAGGAGATGAACGGAAAGTATACGGTAAAGGGAATGAATTTTCACGCCTTTCACGGTTTTCTCGAGGTGGAGCGTGAGCTCGGACAGGTTTTCTGCGTCGATGTTACGCTGACTCTCCCCTTGAAGAAGGAAGACGCCTCGCCCTCGGCGACGCATAAGATCAGGGGGGCGGATGTCTACGAGGTGACCAAGGGAGTCGTGATGGGGACCAAGTACACGTCGCACCTCAGTCTCGCGATGGCCATCGCGAAGGCGGCTCTTGAACGTTTCGACGTCGCCATTGAGGCGACCGTGGTCGTCGCGCGGACGCAGCTCTTTATCGCGGGAAATGTCGACAAAATTCTTGCCGAGGTCACGTGCGGACGTAACGACTTCTGATTTTTTTTGTCCGAAAGGAGGGTGAGCAGAGCATGGAGGGCGGCATGGGCTTCTCTTTTTCTTTTGGCGCTGCGGTGGGTTCAGGAGCTCACTCGAGGTACTACGAACAGTGCCTGGAACGCTTCGAAGAGCCGTTGAACGAGGCGTCCATATGGTTGGAGGAAAGCGCGAAGATGAAGACGTCCGGATTCGGTTGGTATAACCTGCCGGAACAGTCGGACGAGGAGATGGAAGAAATCCTCGAAGTCGCTCGATGGCTGAAGGGGTACGATGCCATCATCCATGTCGGCATCGGAGGATCGTCCCTCGGCAACCTCATGTTGCACCAGTCCCTCTTGCCGATGTACTACAACGAATTGCCTCCTTCCGAACGGGGACCTCGTTTTTACCTCGCGGACAACCCTGACCCGGATAAGGCGTTCTCCATATGGGAGCGGGCGAGTACGGGACGGGTCGCCTTGATCGGCGTGAGCAAATCGGGCGCGACCGCCGAGACGATGTCCCAATTTTTGTGGTTCAAATCGATGATGGAACGGCGATTCGCCTGTGGCGCAACCGATGACATCCTCGTGATCACCGATCCGAAAGAGGGGGTATTCAGGGCCTTCGCCGAGACGACGGGCTGTCGGTCGCTTGCGATACCGCCTTCGGTGGGAGGGCGCTACTCGGTTTTGTCTCCGTGCGGGCTGGTCACCGCCGAGGCGCTCGGCGCGGATGCAAAATGTCTGTTGCGTGGCGCGAGGGAGATGAAGGAATATCTTTCCTCCGCCGGAGGCATCGGGACGAACCCGGCACGGCGTCTTGCCGCGATCCACAGATTTCACGAACGGGCGGGCAGGCCGATGGCCGTAATGATGCCCTACGCCAACAGACTGGAGCTTTTCGCCGAATGGTTTGCCCAGCTCTGGGGGGAGAGCATCGGGAAGAACGGTCTCGGCACGACACCGGTTCGGGCTCTGGGTGCGATCGACCAACATTCGCAGGTCCAGCTCTACACGGCGGGGCCGGACGATAAATTTTACACCATCCTCCATGTGCGAAGTCGGCCGGACGAGGTCCTGCTGCCGGACGTATGCGACGCTTCATTGCAGTCTCTGTCCTATTTGTCCGGTCATGGGCTCGGCGTCATGCTTGGGTACGAGGCGCGCAGTACGGCGGCCGCTCTCGTAAAGGCCGGACGCCCCATGGTGTGGATCGAGATGGACGGCATCAGCGAGAGGACCGTCGGCGCACTCGTCTTTTTCTACGAATATGTGACGGCGCTGACGGGTCGGTTGATGAAGATCGATCCGTTCGACCAGCCGGGAGTCGAGCAAGGCAAGCGTTATACGTACGGAATGATGGGAAGAGCCTCCTTCTCCGAAGATGCGAAGGGAGCGGAGGCGTTCTTTTCCCGGATTGTCCGCCGACC
>DAIPHL010000219.1:0-1969 GCA_036771375.1 Synergistaceae bacterium
GGTCGGCGTGTTTGTCAGAGGAGTTCGGAATCTTCTGAAGGCTCTGGGATCTCCTTTTCGTATTCGATGCCGTCGGAGGGCATCTCCGTGACGTTGCGAAGCTTCCGTTCGATCGCTCTTGTCCGCACTCCAGCACCCTCCAATTCCTTCTCGGCCTGGGTGATACGATTACGAACCTTTTCGAGGATGTCCCCGAACTTGGCGAATTCCGTTTTTACCTGTCCCAGCAATGTCCATACCTCGCTGGAGCGCTTTTCGACCGCGAGGGTTCTAAAACCCATCTGTAAGCTGTTCAAAAGGGCTGCAACGGTAGTCGGGCCCGATACGACGACTCTGAAATCTCTCATCAGTCGCTCGCACAATCCGTCGATGCGTAAAATTTCCGAATACAAGCCCTCCACAGGCAGAAAAAGGATCGCGAAATCCGTCGTATGGGGCACACTGATATACTTTTCCCGAATTCCTTTCGCTTCCTCGCAAACTCGGCGTTCAAGCGCTTTGCGTGATTCGAGGAGCACTTCGGTTTCTCCGCGCTCGGAGGCGTCGACGATCCGAAGATAGTCCTCCTGGGGGAATTTCGAGTCGATCGGTAACCAGACGGGACAGCCCTCCTCCCTACCCGGGAGCTTCACCGCAAACTCGACCTGTTCTGCGGAATCGGGCTTCACCGCCACGTTTTTCGCGTACTGCTCTTTATACAAGATCTGCTCCAACAGCGTCCCCAGTTGGATCTCCCCCCATGTACCGCGGGTTTTCACGTTTGTCAGAACCTTACGGAGATCGCCTACGTCGGAGGCGAGGTTCTTCATCTCTCCAAGTCCCTTGTGAACTTTGTCCAACCACTCCGAAACGTTCGAGAACGCGGCCCCGAGCCGCCGTTCGAGAGTCGAGTGCAGTTTCTCGTCGACCAGGATCCTCATTCTCTCGAGTTTCTCCTCGTTGCCCGCTTGAAGCTCCTTCAATCGAGTGTCGAGCGCGTCCTTTATGGCGTTTTGCCTCTCCTCGTTCTCTTTTGTGAGCTGGGCCAATCGGTTTGCCAGTAGATCCAATGCGTCCTTCTGGATTCCCGAAATATCTCTGAGATGTCCGGCTTGGTTTTCTCCAAGAGAGAAAAAGTTGCGTCCGATCTCCTCTCTCGCTTCCTGGAGGGAGAGCCGCAACTCTTCGCGTACCCCGGAAAGAGAACCGGCCAGCGAGCGCTCGTTTCGTTCCATTCGGTCTTCCATAGCCTCCAACCTGATCAGAAGCTCTCTTGATACATGTTCGATGGTTCCCCTGTCGATTCGGAGCTTTCTTACACCGGCGGCAAATCCGACAAGACCCAGAATCAATAACAAAATGATGACTGTCACGAATACCGGCAACGCAACGACCTCCAGTACCGATGAATTTGATGGGTGTGGACGGAACCTGCGACAGAACTTGCCGAATACTGCCGGAGCCACGGGTAATATGTTACCATAGTCCGGCTGCGTGTACGTTTGATTCGGAGTTTGAGGTGGTATATATGAAAGGGATTCTGATCATCGCTCCTCTCATGCTTGTCATAATCTTGGGAATGACCCTTAAATCGAGCGGTTTCCTCGACGACAGAGATCGGAAGGTATTTATGAAACTGCTCTACTGGGTCGTGTTGCCCGCTCTGCTCTTTCGTTCGATATACTCCGCCGGAGGCGATATCTCCGATCAATCGCACCTGTTTTTTGCGACGTATTCCTCCTTGATTATCGTTCCGCTGCTCACCATTCCCGCGGCATACCTGATACACAAAGGGGACAGAAAAAGGATCGCGCTTGCCGCCATGGCTTCCGCAAGGGCGAACAACGTCTATCTCGGACTGCCCGCTGTGCTTCTGGCCCTCGGGGAGGCCGGGGCCGCTCCTGTGTCCATATATCTTGCCGTCGCCCTGCCCGGGTACAACCTGATTTCGGTGGTCTGGGGCGAACTCGTGCTCTCCGGGGCGCCGACC
>DAIPHL010000220.1:0-1959 GCA_036771375.1 Synergistaceae bacterium
CTCGCCGATCCGTACGGAATATTCCTTTTCCATATAATAGCCTCCTCGATTTTTTATCTTTTCCTGCGTAAACGAGGACAAGAATAACACAACACGAACGTTAGTCCAAGGGAAAAGCCGATGAATTCCAATTTCCAGTCATGCGCAGGCCGCATTTACCGCCCTTTGGACGCACCCCGCATCGCTCGTCGCCCGCCTGTTTATCGCTGCGCTCGTAGGTGTTCTGTTGATAAGCGATTCGCACGCCTCATTCTTCGCCGATTCTCTGCCTATTGCCTGCAAACGATTCGGAATCGGACTTACTCCCCGCCCTCGCCTCTCAGGTGCGCGACGATCTTCCGGGCCAGGGCGGAGCCGAGAAGGTATAAAGTTCTCGCGGCCCTTGGCGTGACCGCTCCGCGGACGGGCTCGCCACCACTTAGGGGAAAAGGTCAGAACAGCGAATCGTCGAGCAGGAAGTCGACGACTCCGATGTTCAACACACCGTTTTCATCGTACCAACGCTTCCTGATGTCGTGTCGTACCACAATTTTGGGGAAGGAATCGCCGATCAACCCGAAGGGCCTCGTCTCGGCCTCGATCTTGCTGTCGTTTTCCATCGCGTAGACGGACTGGATATAGACTTTTTTTCCGCCCTTCGAGGCAATGAAGTCGATTTCTCGGGCAATGTGTTTCAGCTTGCCGTCCTTCCTCTCGTTGGAATAGACGATGCCGATATCGACGCCCGCACGGCGTATCACCAGTTCGTTATAGACGATGTTCTCCAGGATGTGGGTCGGCTCCTGCTGGCGAAAACCGATACGGGCGTTGCGGAGTCCGATGTCCTCGCAATAATACTTGTTGGGGTACTCGAAGTAAGATTTGCCCTTGACATCGTAGCGTTTGCATTCGCTGAAAAGAAAGGCATCCTCGAGATAGCCCATGTATGCCCTCACGGTATTGCTCGACACCCGATCCTGCCGTTTGAGCTTCTTTACGGAATTGATCGTGTTCGACACATTCGTCGGATTGGTGAGAGAACCCACCGAAGAGCAGAGCAGATCGAGAATGTCCGACAGGACGTCCTCACGCGCAATCCGCTTACGCTCGACGATGTCCTTGAGATAGACCTCGGAGAACAGCGATTTCAGGTATGCCATCCTCGCTTCATCGTCCGGCCTGGACAGCACGAGCGGCATTCCGCCAAAGAAGGCATAGTTGTCGAAGGCCCCGCTTTTGTCGCCGCCGACAGCCGCATAGTATTCCGCAAAGGAAAGCGGATGCACGCGCACCTCGTCGCTGCGCCCACGGAACTCCGTCAAAACGTCGCTCGACAGCATCTTTGAATTGCTGCCGGTCACATAGACGTCCAGATTCGGGAGGGACCGAAGATCGTTCAGCGCGTCGTAGAAAGTCACGGCCTTTCCCGCCTCGTTGTATGGGTTGGGCACCTCATCCGACATCTGGATCTCGTCGACGAACAGGTAGAATTTTTCATTGCTCCCCTCGGTCCTGCCTCGGACATAAGCGGCCAGCTCCAGGGGGTTGCGATAGCGAATGTCCCGCGCGAGGTCCAGCTCGACGCTGATGATCCGGTCCTCGGCCACGCCGGAGGAAAGCAGATGTTTTTTGTAGAGCGTGCGCAGCAGATAGGATTTGCCGCACCTGCGGATGCCGGTGACGACCTTGACCTGTCCGTTCCATGCAAAACCGATGAGCTGGTTCAAATATCGATCTCGTTTGATCTCCATAGTCGCATCCACACAGTCACATCCATTGAAAACTCATTCATATTTTCATGCAAGTTTTCAATGTCCATTATGCGCACAAAAGGACGGGAAGTCAACGGCGTACCCGAAAAGCGCTTAAAGCACGCCGACCATGCCCGGCAGTTCGCCGCGGGGAGCACGACCGCTGCCCCTTTCGAGTTCATGGGACTTCGCGTCCCCGTCCCGCCTCACCCGGAGACGCCTCACCCTC
>DAIPHL010000221.1:0-1954 GCA_036771375.1 Synergistaceae bacterium
GGTACGCGATACTGAAATCGAGCAAAGATCTTTTTCGTAATTTCGCCGTGACAAAACAGGGCAGGGGTAATACGGATGACGCAAGAGAGAACTTTTATGGGAACGGAAAGAATACCACGACTCTTAACCCGATTTGCGCTACCCGCCCTCCTGGGAATGCTGGTCGACGCCCTTTACAACATCGTCGATCGGATCTTCGTAGGACAGATCGTCGGAGCGAGCGGAATCGCCGCCATCGCCCTCGCATTCCCCTGCATGATGCTCTTTCTGGCAGCGGCCCTGCTCATCGGAACCGGTGCCGCCTCCCGGATCTCCATTCTGCTCGGCGAAAAACGGGGAAAGACGGCGGAAAAAACCCTTGGGAACGCATTCCTGCTGACTTTACTGCTTTCCGTTTCGCTTTGGACATTCGGGCGGACCTTTTTCCGCGAGATTCTGTTGTTGTCCGGGGCGAGCCCGACTCTTTACGACGGAGCTTCGGAGTATCTTTCGATCGTCATGAACGGGATGTTCTTTTTCATCATCAGCTTCTCCCTTTCATACCAGATCAGAGCCTGCGGAAGTCCGGTCTACGCGACGACCAGCCAGGTGGTGGGAGCGGCGGCAAACATCCTCCTGGACGCCTGGTTCATCCTGGGACTCGGTATGGGAATCCGTGGAGCGGCTCTTGCGACGGTCGCGAGTCAATTTCTCTCGATGCTCTGGACGTTGTCATACTTTTGCCTGCCCAAGGCAACCCTGAAGCTGAGGGCGAAATACATCGTGCATCCCGACGTTTCAACGTGGAAGAGGATTCTCGCCGTGGGAATTCCCTCCTGTTTGATCCATTTCAACTTCGTCTTCGTACATGCGATGATCACCAACACCTCCAGCCGATACGGAGGCGATCTCGCCGTTTCGGCCACCGGCATCTTCATGAGCCTGGACTCGCTTCTTTTTATGCCCGCGATCGCCATCTCGGAGGCATGCCTACCCATCATCGGGTACAACTTTGGCTCGGGCAGAATAGACAGAATCATCGCGACGATAAAAATAGGAGTCCTGAGCTGTACCGTCTTTTACGCGGCAAGCTTTCTCCTGTTGATGTTACGCGCGGAGCTCCTGGTCATGATGTTCAACTCCAAAGACAAGGAGTTGATCACACTCGCCGCAAGAGCGGTCCGAATCGCCAACATGGGCATCCCCGTAATGGGAATCTCTCTGGTCTGCGGGGCTCTTTTGCAAGGACTTGGCAGAGGACGAGAAGGACTGTGGCTCGCCTTCGTCCGTCTGGGGGTTTTACTCTGGGTTCCCTTGATCATACTTCCAAAATATTTTGGGGTCTACGGCGCGTGGGGCAGTTTTATGGCAAGTGACTTTCTGGGCTCGGCCATCGCGGGTTGGTCCATCCTGCATACGATTCGAAGGCTTCGCGACGGCGTAATTGCCCTGCCTGACACGGAAAAACCAAGGCAGGAGATTCCATGAGAATTCGGAAAGGCATTCCGTGCAAACTCCTTCTTGCAAGGCAATTATCCCTCCGCATTTGGCGCAAATGTATTTACGAATATACGCTTTCATGAGATGAGATATTCCTTTTTCTTACAATTTCGCCATTTTCGATAAGGCTTCCACGATAACGTTTGTTATGGTTCTTTTCAAGGTTCTTTATCAACCTGTAAGGGAAATCGCCGCATTCGCAGCAGTAAGTTACCCCTTCATACAGCCCCGCAAGGTTGTTTCGTTTTTCCGGTATAGCAACACTTATAAGAGACCGTGCAATTCACGCCATACAGCACAAACATCTTTGCTCCAACTTCCACAGGTATTCTCATCAGGTTTTCCCCGTTCCCCATATCATGTCGAAAAAGCATCATCAAGCGCGTCGCTTGTCCTAAGGTCACTTAATTATCTACGATATTAAGGCACTATTTCTTATAAACAGTAAAATCATAATACGATCAACGCGCCGACC
>DAIPHL010000222.1:0-1841 GCA_036771375.1 Synergistaceae bacterium
GGTCGGCGCGCGAGGGTCCCAGGTCGCGCGAACATAACGGCACGGACGAAACGGGAATGAAGCGTCGTCTGCCGGACAGGCTGCTCGGAATATTCGCAATCGCGGTCGCGATCTTCGGGGCGGTCGTTCTCTTCGGACGGTCTTTCGGGCTCGTCACACTCTCCCGCGACGGGCTTGCGATGGATACCGTGATCCGGATCACGGCAAGCGCCCGCACGAGCCGGGATGAACTGGAGAAAACACTGTCAAGAGCATTCCGGCTCATCGAGGCGTTCGATGAAACGTTCTCCCTGTACGACGGGCGCTCGCGGCTTTCGTCCGTCAACGCGAATGCGGGCATTCGCCCCGTCTCCGTCGACACGGCGCTCTTTTCCGCACTCGGGGCGGCGATCGAGATCGCGAAGAGTACGAACGGGGCCTTCGACCCCACCATCGGACCGCTCACGACGCTCTGGAACATACGCGATCGAGGGGACAAGAGGCTTCCCACCCCCGAAGAGATCGCCTCCGCGCTCACCCACGTCGGCATCCGAAGAATTCGGATGAAACACCCCGACGAGCTCTTCCTGACGGACCGGGACACGAAGATCGACCTGGGGGGCATCGCGAAGGGATATGCATCGCGGGAAGTCGCAAAACTGCTGAGGTCGGAAGGCGTCGTTTCGGCGCTCCTCGACTTGGGGGGCAACATCATGCTGCTCGGGCCGACGCCGGACGGAGAACCCTGGCGCATTGGGATACAGCACCCGTTCAAACCGCGAGGCACGCCCCTCTGCGCGGTCGTCTCCTCCGACACCGCCGTGATCACCGCCGGAACGTACGAACGCTTCGCGACAAAAGGCGACCGGACCTTCACCCACATCTTCGATCCGAAAACGGGATATCCCGTCGAAGGGGATCTGCTCTCCGTCACCGTGATCACGGAGGACCCGGTGGCAGGCGACGCGCTCTCCACCGCGTTCATGGTCATGGGGATCGACAGGACGCTCGCGTTTCTCGAAAAAAGGCACGGCGTGGAGGCCGTCTTCGTTTCCCGAGCAGGGGACGCGAAGCTCGACGTCCTCGCAACGGGAGGACTGAGGGGATTTTTGCACTCCATGGAGGAGGGAGTCGAAATCTCTTTCGCGGAAGCGACCAGATGAAGGACACAACACGATGAGACGGGGAGATAAAATCATCTATACGGCGATCGCGACGCTCTTCGTCGCCTTCGTGCTGTTTCGCCTTCTTTTCGGCGCACCGGACCGAACGGGCGGGACGGACGAAAATCCCCTGTCCGGCATGACCCTCGAGATAACGGTCGACGGGAAGACCACAAGAGAAATCCCTCTCTCGGGAATCTCGGGAGAAATCACCGTCGAACTGCCGGAGGGAGGCGGACTCAACACCCTCCGCATCGACAGGCGCGGAGTGGCGATGATTTCATCCGACTGCCCCGGCGGAGACTGCCTCCGGACGAATCCCCTCGTCTCGGAACGGGAGATCATCGTCTGTATGCCACGCAAGCTCGTGATAAGACTGAAAAGAACGAAAACGACGCCCGCAAAGAGGGAGGACTTCGATGCCGTCGCCTACTGAGAACATCTCCCCAACGCGAAGGCTGGCCTTCCTTGCGATCCTCTCCACCTCCGCCTTCGTCGTCGGAACGATCGAATCCCGTTTTCCTCTCCCCTTTCCGGGGATGCGCCTTGGGATCGCAAACGCGTTTCCGCTCACGGCTCTCTTGCTCTTTTCACCGAAAGACGCCATAACGGTCGCCGCGGCGAGGCTTTTTTTGGCGTTTTTTCTTTCCGGTAATCCCTTCGCCTTTGCCTGCAGCGCCGCGAGTCTCGGCGCCGACC
>DAIPHL010000223.1:0-1827 GCA_036771375.1 Synergistaceae bacterium
GGTCGGCGGCCGATTCGACGACCCGGGCGATGAAGGGGATTGTCGCCACCGAAAGCGGGACGACGGCGGCGTTGGTGCCGATCGATGTCCCGGCGATCACGCGGGTGAGGGGGATGATCGCCACCATCAGAATGATGAAAGGAACGGAGCGCCCGATGTTGACGAAAAACGACAGAGTGGCGTTCAAGAGTTTGTTTTCCAGAATACAGCCGGCCGCCGTGACGGAGAGCACGACTCCCATCGGGAGGCCGACGAGGGCCGCGACCGTCGAGGAGAATCCCACCATGTAAAGGGTCTCGAGGGAGCCCTCAAGAATCAGGGGCAGCAGATCGTGCGACATAGCCGATTACCTCCAGTTTCAGGTTCATGTCCATCAGGTGCTCCAGCGCGGCTTCCTTTTCGTCTCCGAAGAGCTGAATGATCAGGGTCCCATAGGGCGTGGTCCTGATATGGTCGATATGGGCCACGAGGATGTTTACGTCGACGTCGTAGTTTCTTACGAGGTCGGAGATGATGGGTTGGGCCGCGACGTTTCCGAAAAAGGAGATCTGGAGCATGAGATCGGCGTCTGCGATGCGTTCGTGGTGAAACTGCAGGTCTGCGAAGGATTCCGGCAGTTCCGTCCGTATGATGTGTGTCAACAGTTCCTTGGTGATGTTTTTGACCGGTGCGGTGAAAACCCGAAGTACCTCTCCCTCTTCGACGACGGAACCCGCATCGAGTACCGCGACCCGGTCGCATATCTCCTTGATGACGTTCATCTCGTGGGTTATGAGCACGATCGTGAGCCCCAGTTTTTCGTTGATATCCCGGAGAAGGCGGAGCACCGACTTCGTGGTCTGCGGATCCAGAGCCGAGGTCGCTTCGTCGGAGAGCAGGACGTCGGGGCGTCCGGCAAGCGCCCTTGCGATGCCGACTCTCTGCTTCTGTCCGCCCGAGAGCCAAGAGGGGTATTGATCCAATTTATCTCCGATGCCGACGAGCTCGGCGATCTCCTCGACCCGTTCTTTGATGTCTTTTTTCGCCCAGCCTTCAAGCTCCAGAGGGAACGCGATGTTTCCGAATACGGTCCTGTTGGACAGAAGATTGAACGACTGGAAGATCATACCGATTTTCCTTCTCGCCGCTCTCAGCTCCTGTTCCGGCAGGGCCGAGAGCTCGGTTTCGTCGAGGAAAACCCTTCCCTCCGTAGGGCGTTCGAGCAGATTGATACACCGGATAAGGGTGCTTTTCCCCGCTCCGCTGCGCCCGATCACCCCAAATATCGACCCCTTCCCGATGTTTAACGACACGTCCCTGAGCGCGTGGAAATCTGCCTTTTTCCCCGCTGCGTCGTTTACCCGGTATATTTTGCTGACGCCCTCCAGACGGATCAACTGCGTCTTCCCCCTTCAAACAAAATCCAAAGCCCTGTTTCTTTTCGGGAAACGGCAGGGCTTTGAAAGAATCAAAGGGACAGCGAAACGCTTTTAAGTATAGATTCCGGGCGTCGCTTGTCAAGTGAAAACGAATCCATGTCCGGAGAGGATTTCCCGGCGCGCGCGAAAATACGTCGCGAGGTTTTGGCGTGCGTTCGGTGTTGCAGGAGACTCGTGCCGATTCGTGGATGTGGTAAAAGAGAGGGGGATGAACCCCCGGTCACATCGGCCAAGGGACGAGGGCAGTCTCTGCGATGGGGGCGTTGAGGCGAGGGGAGCAAATGTTCGCCGTTTTTTTCTGGCGAGGGCCCTGTCTTGCTCCGAGGGGGTTTGGTTTTCGTGCCCTCTTCCAAGGAGGACGCGAATCGTAAAAGACGGGGGGGCGGCGCCGTGCGTCCGCCCGCCGACC
>DAIPHL010000224.1:0-1820 GCA_036771375.1 Synergistaceae bacterium
TTCATTGGGGAGATGCCGTCTCCTTCGACTATGCGGCGTTGCAAGGAGCGCCCACCCATATCGTGGCGAACCTGCCGTATCATATCACGACGCCGCTCGTCTGGCGTTTTTTGGAGAGCTTTGTGGGCGGGACACTCTCCTACATGCTGCTCATGGTTCAGAAAGAAGCCGCCGAGAGGCTCGCGTCCGGAAGCGCTTCCCGCGAGAGCAACCCGCTCGGCATCACTCTTTCGGCGCTGGGAGAGGTAAAGATCGTGAGGAGCGTTCCCCGGAGCGCGTTCATGCCTGCCCCGCACGTGGATTCCGCGATCGTCGAGATACGTCTTTCCGGCGAACGGGGAAGGTTGCCTCTGGACAGGGCCTGGCGAAGACTCCTCTCGGGTTCCTTTGCTCAGAGGCGCAAGACGTTGATCAACAACTGGGGGGCTTCGTTCGGACTCTCCCGTGCGAGCGCATCCGAGATCCTCGCCTCGCATGCGCTGCCGCCCCTCTCTCGCCCGGAGGAGCTTGCGCTCGGGAAATGGCTCGCGTTGTACGACGACGAAGAGATGGAGCGCCGCGTCCTCTGCGCTCCGATGAGGGAGGGCTCACGATGATGCATGAATACGGCGACGGAGTGTACTGTGTGGACGCCCGTTATGTCGGCAAAAAGGGCCTTGCCGCCGTTTACCTCGTTCGGGAGGGTGCACGCACGGCGGTCATCGACACGGCGCACAACGGGGCCCTCGGTCCCGTGCTTGCGGCGATGGAGCGGCTGAGCATCGAGCGTGACGAGGTCGACCTCATCCTTCTGACCCACGTTCACCTGGACCATGCGGGAGGGGCGGGCTCGTTCATGCGGGCGTTCCCGAAGGCCCGGCTCGTCGTCCATCCCAGAGGCGTGCGGCACATGGTCGACCCCGAGAAGCTCGTTGCGGGCGTGGAGGCCGTCTACGGCAAAGAAGCGACGGAACGGATGTACGGCCGGCTTCTTCCCGTTCCGCCGGAGAGGGTTGCGTCCCCCGAGGACGGGGAGGAGATCTCCTTCGGAGGCAGGACGATCGTCTGCCTGTACACCCCCGGACACGCGAAGCATCACATGGCGTTTTACGATCCCCGCACCCGCGCCGTCTTCGCGGGGGATGCCTTCGGCGTCGCCTACGCCTCGGACGGATACGGCAAAAAGGCCGTTCCGACCACCTCTCCGGTCCAGTTCGATCCGGAGGCGATGCACGAATCCATCGACCGCATCGTCTCTCTATCGCCGGAACGAGTCTACCTCACTCACTTCGGGATGATCCGGGACGTCGTTGAGACGGCCGCCGACCTGCACCGGCAGGTGGACGACCATGTAAAACTCGCGCGGGATTCGGCGGGCGACTTCGCGGAGATCAAGGCGGGGATCCTCCGGTTGTTCGAGAAAGAGGGGTTGTCCCGGAACTGGCTTTCTGGGGGGAAGGACCCCGACGCACCCGAACGAGGCGAGATGATCGACACCCTCGTCGAGCTCAACGCGCAGGGATTGAACGTCTGGTACGGAAAGGTTTTTGAAGCCTGACGTCATGCTTCCGCGGCGGACAAGACCTTTTGTTTCCGCTGCTTGCGGTCTTCATGATATACGTTTGAGACTTCCGCCCCTTGCTGTTAAAATATTCGATGATGAATTTCAAGACGAAAGAGGAGCGGCGGGCGGTGAAAAAATTGAACCGTCGGACTTTCTCGGTCGTTTGGAGGACGCCGGGATCTTTTTCGAAACAGGGTATCCGAAACGTCTGAGATCGAGTCATGGAGGAGCTCGTCGTTTCCGGTGTGACGATGGAGGTCGGATCTTCAACGAACAG
>DAIPHL010000225.1:0-1585 GCA_036771375.1 Synergistaceae bacterium
CTCGGCTGCTCTTTTGAAATCCGGCGTGAACGTGGTGAATTTCGGGATGGAGGCGTTTTTCAACGATTTGAAGGAACAGGAGGTCCCCGTCGTCCAGGTGGACTGGAAGCCGCCCATCGTGGGGAAGAACCTGCTTTCGAAACTGAAGAAACTGAAAAAGGGAGGCGATTGATATGCCGGAGATGGATGTCGAAGCTGCCAACAGGGAGTCGTTGGATCGGCTCCTCAAGGGTCACCCGGTGTTGGTCGGCATGGGGGTCGCACGCGACACTCTGCCGGGGATGAAGGAGATGGGGGAGAAGGTCCTTTTGCACGCGGGCCCGCCCATCACGTGGGAGAGAATGTCCGGTCCGATGCGTGGAGCGGTCATGGCCGCCTGTCAGTACGAAGGGTGGGCCAAAGATCCGGAGGAGGCCGTGAAGCTTGCCGAATCGGGTGCGATCGTCTTCGACCCGTGCCATCACCACCACGCCGTGGGGCCGATGGCGGGCGTCACGAGTCCCTCGATGCCCGTCTTCATCCTCCAGAACAAGACCTTCGGCAACAAGTCCTACGTCAACATGAACGAGGGGCTCGGACAGGTTCTGCGTATGGGCGCGTTCGGTCCCGAGGTCATAGAGCGGCTCCAATGGATGGAGAAGGTGCTCTATCCGACCCTCAATGCGGGAATCGACAAGGCATTCGCGGAGCAGGGCGGGATCGACGTGAAGAACATCATCGCACAGGGGCTTCACATGGGCGACGAGATGCACAACAGGAACAAGGCGGGCACCTCGCTCTTCCTCCGCACCGTGGTCCCGTACATGATCGAGGCCGTCTCCGACCGCTCGGCTCTCGCCGAGAGCATTCGCTTCATCGACAAAAACGACCACTTCTTCCTGAACATCGCGATGGCGGCGGGAAAGTGCGCGTTGGAGGCGGCGCACGGCGTCGAGGGTTCGAGCATGGTCACGATCATGTGCCGCAACGGGACGGACTTCGGCATCAAGGTGTCCGGCCTCGGCGACGAATGGTTCACCTGCCAGGCGGCGCTTCCCGAGGTGCTGCTCTTCCCCGGCTTCACGAAGGATGACGTCAACCGGGATATCGGCGACAGCACGATCATGGAGACGTATGGAGTCGGCGGATTCGCTCTCGCCGCCGCGCCGGCCATCGTACAGTTCGTGGGGGGAACGCCCGCGGACGCGGCGAACTACAGCCTGGAGATGTACGAAATATGCATCGGAGAGAACAACATCTTCACGCTCCCTGCCTTCAACTTCAGGGGTTCGCCGACGGGCATCGATATCATAAAGATCGCGGAGAGCGGCATCACTCCCGTCCTGGACACCGGAGCCGCGCACAAGGTCGCCGGAAAGGGACAGGTCGGAGCCGGGATCGTACGGATGCCCTCGGAGGCCTTCATCTCGGCGGCCGAGGCGTATGTGGAAAAGTATCTGAATTGACGGCCGCGTCATCGAGGTCGCAAATCATATAAAAACCAAAACTCGAGGAGGTAATGGGAATGGCAAAGGAGAATTGGGAACTGAAGAACTGGGACAAACTGAAGGTGTACGATCTGACGATACCGCTGAGCGCGCCGACC
>DAIPHL010000226.1:0-1535 GCA_036771375.1 Synergistaceae bacterium
GTCCGGTCGGTCGCGCTACGTCTTTTCTCTTTTCTTTTCCTGCTCGACAGTCTTGATCTTCTCACTGTGGAGCCGGCTTCTTCGGTCCGTTGCGTTTTTTTTCTGACGACGGCAACACCTGCGCTCCGCGGTTTGATGGTTGTTTTGATGCTTCCCCCGCAGACCGGACAGTACAGCGCACTCCAGTTCGGTGCCATATACGCGCCGCATTTGCCGCACTTTCTTTCCAGTTCAGCCACGATGCCGCCGTCTCCTTCTCTTCATTTCCTCGCGGGGGTCCGGAGAGGCATCGTTTCTTTGGACGTATTTCTTCACACGCTTTAGAATCGGCTCGTCTTCCACTATTTCATCGGAATCCGCGAAGCCGGGCATGCCAAGTCCCATCAGCCTGTTTATATGATATTGAACGTAGAGGGAGCCGAAAATAAAGAGCTTCAGCCAGGAGGACGCGGTGCGTGAAAGCATGATGCCGTCTTGGTCCCAAGCGGTCACCCTCCTTCTGAGACTCCAGCGGAGGTCGAAGTAGACGGAGCAACGTTGAGGAAAGATTATCAGGAGATAGAGGAGAAGATAGAACATAAACAACCTGTATGCGAACTCGTAATCAAGCAGACCATCGATCCATACGGCGCGGAGGCAGGCCGCTGCCGAGGCGACGAGCAGGAGTTGTACGCAAAACCCCGTAACGGCGAAGCGATTGAGCTTTCGTTCGTCTAGGCCCGACACGTCGGTTTTGACGAACGCATGTATGTTGCTTCTCATCCATACATAGGGATACAACCCCAACGTCATGACACTGACCCCCAGAAACAATCCCGTTGGGATATATCCGAGAAGTGCCGCCCTGTTCGCTGCCTGCATGGAGCGCATTCTCTTTCGAAGGGAGTAAAGGGAATCCTCCGCCAGATGTATCAAGGGTGCCAGAATTCTCAACAACGGAGGGAACTTCTGGCGCCTCCTGTGGTAGTCCTTCCTGCGGGGAAATGGGCGGGCGACAAAATCGAACTCGCTTTCGGCATCCGACCTTACAGAGTCGATCCTCCTGTCTTCGTCGAGAACCTCTCTATGCTTGCCGGAACGTCTTCTCCGGGTTTTTTCAAGGTCGTTCATTGCGTATGTGTTATTGTCCACGATTGAATCGCTTCGGTCATCCCCATGACGATCCAGTACTAGAGCTCCGATTTTCCGGGGCGCGCATCCGGAAACATCCTGAGAAATTCTCCAATCGGCATGTCGTAGCTCTTCTTTTTGAGTTCGTTCGTCTCCTTGGGAGGTTCTTCCGTCTTTTCCTGTTTCTGCAAAAGAGACGGCTTTATGTCGACATTTTCAGGGGCCGTTTCCTTCGACGGCTCGAGTTTCGTGAAAGAGGACGAGCTGATCTCGTTTGCCCTTTCCGATGACGTCTTGATCATGACCGGAGTTCCCGTCCGCTCGAAGACCCCGTTTTCTTGCGGGTTAGCCGAGTCGGGTACAGGCGTCGCGGTAGGCAGTACCGCGGAAGTCTCCTGACGAATCACCGCGGGTTCCGGCGACGC